>NZ_CAUZLM010000004.1:0-214970 GCF_963580165.1 Fructobacillus evanidus | reverse complement strand
TGAATAGCTCAAAGAATTTCTCCTCATGGTTTGTCTAGCAACTACCATTGTAAAGAATTCTTTGGGTTTTTTGTTTTTCAATTATCGTTCGAATTAATTATAGAATCTGCCATTTATTTAAATCGGTTTTAGGCGCTGATGTAACACGTTTTCGATAACAATTTTTGCGTCTTTTTAAAGAAGTTGTTCTTGACTTTGATTGACAGAAATGGCCACTTTCCGTATAGTGGATACTTAGTAAAAGTCTTAACAAAGTTCATGGATCCATGACATACCACCGTTTTCGAACAGAAAGGGACCTAACGATGGCATATCAAGAAAAGAATCGCCGCAAAGTTTTGTTACTCCTCCTGATGGGCCTTTTGGCCTTCTCTTTAGTGATAGTTGATATCTATCATGGTTTTGGCGCGTTGTCCTTTCTGGGGACGAATGTAGCGAGCCAGCAGCCGGAATTGGCGGGCGTTGTCCTCAAGATGCGCTTAACTCGAACGTTGACTGCAGCTTTAGTTGGTGCGTCCTTGGGATTAGCTGGATTATGCATGCAGAATATGCTGAAAAATCCAATCGCCACCCCCTTTACTTTGGGGCTGTCATCGGCCGCTAGTTTTGGCGCTTCGCTGAGTATTCTATCGGGCTTCCCGTTTGTCTTTGGCCAAGCGAACGTTCAGGCGAGTGCTATTTTTTTCTGTTTTTTGGGGAGTGCGGTCATCTTGCTGATTTTTTCGGCGGGTCAGGTAAGCATGAACACGATTATCTTGGTGGGGACTGCGATTAATTTGTTTTTTACCTCCTTGCAGGAATTATCCAAGTATTTTGCGAGTGAACGGAATGCCCAACGAATGACAACCTGGAGCCTAGGTGACCTATCGCGGTCTTCCTGGGATAGCGTCTTAGTGGTCTTTGTTGTCCTCTACATTGTGCTGGTACTGATTTATCGACAAAGTTGGGAAATGAACCTGTTGCAGCTGTCGGACGAGAGTGCCCAGTCGATGGGTGTCAACGTCAAAAGAACACGTCTTTTAATTTTCTTTGCTTCGGCGCTGGTAACAGCTGTGGCCATTTCCTTTGTTGGCACGATTGGCTTTATCGGTTTGATTGCACCACACTTTGTCAAAATGCTTGTCGGTAACGATGCCCGGTTTACGATTATCGGATCGGCCATTATGGGGATTGTGGTTTTGCTACTAGCGGCCATCGTTTCCAAAGCTTTAATCCCCGGTACGATTATTCCGGTTGGTATCATCACTAGTTTGGTCGGCGTGCCATTCATGTGCCTGGTGGCTATTCGAAAGGGGCAGCGCTCATGACGATTTTAGTTGAGAACCTTACGGTTCAAAAGAAAGCGAAGTCAATCCTAAAGGATGTGAATTGTCGCTTCGAAGATGGGCACTTATCGACCATTATTGGTGTCAACGGTTCTGGTAAAAGCGTTTTTCTCAAGGCGCTATTGGGTTTTGAGAAAAAAGAGGGCCAGGTAACCTTTACCAAAGACGATAAAATTTCCTATATCCCGCAAAAGGTCACGGCCGACCAATATTTTACGGTTTTTGAATTTATTTTGTTGGGGCTGTACGGTGACTTGTCCTTTCGGGTGAACGATGATCAGCTAGCAGCGATTGAAGCGGTCATGGATGAATTAGGAATTAGCGATTTGGCCGACCAACAGTTTGCTGACCTTTCTGGTGGTCAACAACAATTAGTAGTTTTGGCCCAGGCCTTGGTCCGACAACCAACGGTCATTATCGCTGATGAACCGACTTCCGCTTTGGATATTAAAAAGCAGTTACAGTACTTGCAAACGCTACAACGCTATGTTCACCGCCATCAGATTGTGGGCATCATTGTTATCCACGATTTGACCCTGGCTGCCCGCTTTTCAGATAGCCTTTATCTGATGCAGGCTGGTCAGCTGATTTCCGCGGGTGATCCAGACCAGGCCTTGCAAAAGGACCGGTTAGAGGCCTTGTATGGCGTTGAATTAGAAATGAAGGAAACGGCTGATCAGCACTTGGCCATTATTCCGTTACGACCGATTGAGGAGGGGGCACGATGAAAATCAAAAAAGCCCTCTCTTGGAGTATTGTTGTCGCCGGCTTCTTCCTTGGAATTGCAGGTATTAAGGCGTTGGAAGGGTTGGAAGACCGTCAACGGGAAACAATGACGGTGGCGACGCGAGTGATTGAGGATGTTCGTGGCCGGAAGGTGCGGGTGCCTAAAAAGGTTACGCGAGCTTACTACCCTTATTATTATCAAAACTTGTTATCGGTTGCCGGCCCGGATGCCTTTGAAAAGGTGGTGGCAACATCGACCTTTGATACGGCCAATTATTCCGGTGTTTTGTACAATCTCTTGAAGGAACGGTCTGCAGGCTTTGACAAAGTCCAAGACGTTGGTTCAACATTGAAGGGCAGTTTCGATATTGAAAAGTTGATTGCTTTGAACCCCGACGTCGTCATCTTGGCGAACTACCAATACGATGGCATTGGTGAAGCAAATATTAAGCACTTGGACGAGTTGGGAATTCCGGTTGTCTTCATTGACTATACGGACCTAAGCCCAGCCGCCCATTATCAGTCAACAACCATTCTTGGTCAGATCTTTGATACACAAAACCGCGCTAAGGCGCTTAATCAGAATTATCAACGCCACATCACGAATGTGGCGCAACGGCTGAAGTTGGTGAAAGAAAAGAAGCGGGTTTATGTGGAACAGCGGTCCTCGGGGGCTTCTTTTGCCGAATATGGTAAGGCCTACGGTGATGGGATGCTGATGGGCACGTTGGCCAAGGCGGCGGGTGCAGATAATATCTACCGTGATCAAATCAAGACCATGGGGGATGTCAATCCAGAGTTCTTGTTTGCACAGGACCCAGACGTGATCTTTATCGATGGTACCAACTATGCCGATCCACGCTCGGTTTCCTTGAAGGTTGGTTATGGCATTAGTCCAAAGCAAACGCAACAAAGCTTGGCCAAATTAGTAGCGCAACGGCCTGGCTTTAGCCAGCTCAAAGCCGTTCAAAGTGGCCAGTTGTATGCTTTAGATAATCATTTGATGCGAACGATGAAGGACTATGTCTTAATAGAGTATATGGCCAAGAGTTTGTATCCAGAACTCTTTACTGATTTAAAACCCGAAAAGAATCTGCAAGACTTTAATGAACAGTATTTGCCGGATTTGGCGGATAAAGATTCTTTCTTGGCCCAGTGGGACATGGGAAAATCATAACGATGTGAATTCAAATTAAAGGCAAGGCGGAACCTGGTGGATAGCGGGATTTGGCCTTGCTTTTTTCTTTGATAATCGGTACAATAGTAATCAGAAACACTGTAAATAAATATGGCAGTTGGTGATCTCTTGTCCACTCAACGCCCTTATATCAGGCAATGCCCGCTCTTGGCAACAGAAACGTGGCTTGCTTTTTTTGTGCCTTTGTGGCCGAAATAAGGGCTTGATTTCGCAAATTGTGATCAAATTGTAATATTTTTCCCTAGTAAACAGTGAATAACAGACGAGGTGATACTGTGGCAGGACATTTAGTAAATTATGGTAAATATCGTACCCGCCGATCATACGCCAGCATTAAAGAAGTGTTGGATCTTCCAAATTTGATCGAGGTACAACTGGCATCCTACCAATGGTTCTTAGATGAAGGAATCAAGGAGATGTTTAACGACATCATGCCAATCGAAGACTTCCAGGGTAACTTGTCTTTGGAGTACGTGGACTATCAATTGATGGAACCAAAGTACAACATCGATGAAGCTCGTGAACACGATGCGAACTACTCAGCACCATTGCACGTGACGTTGCGTTTGACGAACCATGAAACTGGCGAAATCAAGTCACAAGACGTCTTCTTTGGTGACTTCCCATTGATGACGGAACAAGGAACGTTCATCATCAACGGTGCCGAACGAGTAATCGTTTCACAGTTGGTTCGCTCACCTGGAATCTACTACAACCAAGAAGCTGACAAGAACGGCCGTCCACACTTCGGGACAACAGTTATCCCAAACCGTGGCGCTTGGTTGGAATACGAAACGGATGCAAAGGGAATTGCTAACGTTCGTATTGACCGGACACGTAAGTTGTTGATGACGGAATTGGTCCGTGCCCTTGGTTTCGGTTCAGATTCTGATATCATTGATATCTTCTCAGACGGCTATGACGCTTTGAACATGACTTTGGAAAAGGATGTTCACAAGAACATGTCTGATTCTCGTGTTGAAGAGTCATTGAAGGACATCTACGAACGCTTGCGTCCGGGTGAACCAAAGACGGCTGACTCATCACGTGCTTTGTTGGTTGCTCGTTTCTTCGATCCAAAGCGTTACGATTTGGCACCTGTTGGTCGCTACAAGATTAACAAGAAGTTATCATTGAAGAATCGTTTGTTGAATCAGACTTTGGCCGAAACATTGGCCGACCCTGATTCTGGTGAAATTATTGCCGAAAAGGGAACAATTGTTGATAAGGCTGTGATGGCTAAGTTGGCACCATTCTTGGATCGGGAAGACTTTAAGACAGTTACTTACACACCATCTGGTGATGCTGTCTTGCAAGACGAAGTTGTCTTGCAAAAAATTAAGATTGAATCACCTGAAAATCCAGACAAGACTTTGCTTTTGATTGGTAATGGTCACTTGCCTGAAGACGAACATAATGTTCGTCCAGCTGATATCTTGGCAGGAATGAACTACTTCATGAACTTGCAAGAAGGTGTTGGCCAGGTTGATGATATCGATCACTTGGGAAACCGTCGTATTCGTTCCGTTGGGGAATTGTTGCAAAATCAGTTCCGCATTGGTTTGACACGAATGGAACGAGTTGTCCGCGAACGGATGTCAATCCAGGATGCTGCGACTGTTACGCCACAACAATTGATTAACATTCGTCCAGTTGTTGCAGCGGTGAAGGAATTCTTCGGTTCATCACAGTTGTCACAGTTCATGGATCAGACAAACCCGTTGGGTGAAATGAACCACAAGCGTCGTCTGTCGGCCCTTGGTCCTGGTGGATTGACTCGTGACCGTGCCGGTGTTGAAGTTCGAGATGTTCACTACACGCACTATGGCCGAATTGACCCAATTGAAACGCCCGAAGGTCCTAATATCGGTTTGATCAACTCTTTGGCCACTTATGGTCGCATCAACAAGTATGGCTTTATTGAAACGCCATACCGTCGTGTTGATTGGGGAACTCACAAGGTTACCGAAAAGATTGATTACTTGACGGCCGATGAAGAAGATAACTATATCGTTGCCCAAGCCAACACGGAGTTGGAAGACGATGGTTCATTCGTTCATAAGACAGCCATGGCTCGTTTTGGTGAAGAAAACATCGAAACGCCAATCGAAAAGATTGACTATGTCGACGTTTCGCCAAAGCAGGTTGTTTCTGTTGGAACATCAGTTATTCCTTTCTTGGAAAACGATGATTCGAACCGTGCTTTGATGGGTGCCAACATGCAGCGTCAGGCCGTGCCTTTGCTCGACCCACACGCCCCAATCGTTGGTACCGGTGTTGAATATAAGGCTGCTCACGATTCAGGTGCTGCGATTATCTCAACTGCGCCAGGTGAAGTTGAATACGTTGATGCCAAGGAAATCCGTGTCCGTCGCGAAGATGGTCAATTGGATACCTACGAATTGATGAAGTTCCGCCGTTCAAACGGTGGTAAGAACTATAACCAAAAGCCAATCGTGAAGGTTGGGGAACAAATCGATGGTGACCAGGTCTTGGCCGATGGTCCATCAATGGAAAAGGGTGAATTGGCCCTTGGACAAAACCCAGTCATTGCCTTTATGACTTGGCACGGTTATAACTTCGAAGATGCCATTGTCTTGAACGAACGTTTGGTTCGTGAAGACGTCTATACATCAATTCACATTGAAGAATACGATTCAGAGGCCCGCGATACAAAGCTTGGCCCTGAAGAAATTACACGTGAAATTCCTAATACTGGTGAAGAACAGTTGAAGGACTTGGACGAAAACGGAATTATCCGTGTTGGTGCCGAGGTTAAGGATGGCGACATCCTGGTTGGTAAGGTAACACCAAAGGGTGTGACTGATTTGTCAGCCGAAGAACGTTTGTTGCACGCCATCTTCGGAGAAAAGGCTCGTGAAGTTCGCGATACTTCTTTGAAGGTACCACACGGTGGTGGCGGGGTTGTGCAATCCGTTCGGATTTACACACCTGAAAATGGTGATGAATTGGCTCCTGGTGTCAACATGATGGTTCGTGTTTACATCGCTCAGAAGCGTAAGATTCAAGTCGGTGACAAGATGGCCGGTCGTCACGGAAACAAGGGTACTGTTTCAGTCGTTGTTCCTGAAGAAGACATGCCATACTTGCCAGATGGAACACCAATCGACATCTTGTTGTCACCCATGGGTGTGCCATCACGTATGAACATTGGACAGGTTTTGGAATTGCACTTAGGATTTGCCGCTAAGAAGTTAGGTATCCACGTTGCTTCCCCTGTCTTCGATGGTGCTTCAGATGATGAAATCGAAGAAGCATTGGCCGAAGCTGGTTTGCCACGAGATGGTAAGTCTGTTGTTTATGACGGACAAACTGGTGAAGCCTTTGACAAGCGCGTTGCCGTTGGTGTGATGCACTATATGAAGTTGGCCCACATGGTCGACGATAAGATTCACGCCCGTTCAATCGGCCCTTACTCTCTTGTTACGCAACAGCCATTGGGTGGAAAAGCTCAGTTCGGTGGACAGCGTTTCGGAGAAATGGAAGTTTGGGCTTTGGAAGCCTACGGTGCTGCCTACACCTTGCAAGAAATCTTGACTTACAAGTCAGATGACGTTGCGGGTCGTGTCAAGGTTTATGAATCAATCATTAAGGGCGATGCCATCCCTAAGCCAGGTGTGCCGGAATCATTCCGTGTCTTGGTGAAGGAATTGCAAGCCTTGGGTCTTGACATGCGTGTCTTGGACCACGAAGGTGAAGCCGTTCAATTGAAGCAGATGGACGAAGACGATTCAGTCTTGCCAGTTGATGCTTTGGAAAAGTTGGCTCGTACGAACCCTGATTTGCTTAACCGCGATGACGAAGAAGTTAAGGTAGCCTTTGATAAGGTAGAAGAAGACGCTGGTCAAAACTCTACTGATGAACAAGAATAATTAAAAGAAAGGTGACCGAATAGATGGCAATCGATGTTAATAAATTCGAGAGTATGCAAATCGGTCTGGCCTCACCTGATCAAATTCATGACTGGTCTCATGGAGAAGTCAAGAAGCCAGAAACGATTAACTATCGTACTCTTAAGCCTGAAAAAGATGGTTTGTTCGATGAACGAATCTTTGGCCCAACAAAGGATTACGAATGTGCTTGTGGAAAGTACAAGCGGATCCGTTATAAGGGAATCGTCTGTGACCGCTGTGGTGTTGAAGTTACTTCTGCCAAGGTTCGTCGCGAACGCATGGGTCACATTGAATTAGCTGCCCCAGTTACCCACATCTGGTACTTCAAGGGAATTCCATCACGAATGGGATTGGTCTTGGATATGTCACCTCGATCATTGGAAGAAGTTATCTACTTCGCTTCTTATGTCGTTGTTGAACCAGGGGATGCTCCTGTTGAAAAGAAGCAGTTGCTGACTGAACGTGAGTACCGTGACTACAAGAAGGAATTCGGTGCAAACTTTAAGGCCGGCATGGGTGCCGAAGCTGTGAAGGAATTGTTGGCCAATGTTGATTTGGCTGGCGAAGCCGATGCTTTGAAGCATGAATTGCAAGAAGCAACTGGTCAAAAGCGTGTTCGTGCGGTTCGTCGTTTGGACATTATTGAGGCCTTCTTGCAATCAGACAACAAGCCAGAGTGGATGGTCATGGATGTTATTCCAGTTATCCCACCTGACTTGCGTCCGATGGTTCAATTGGAAGGTGGCCGTTTTGCCACTTCTGATTTGAACGATTTGTATCGTCGTGTTATCAACCGTAACAACCGTTTGAAGCGTTTGTTTGACTTGCATGCCCCAGGCATCATTGTTCAAAACGAAAAGCGGATGTTGCAAGAAGCCGTTGATGCCTTGATGGATAACGGTCGTCGTGGCCGTCCTGTTTCTGGTCCTGGTAACCGTCCTTTGAAGTCTTTGTCTCACATGTTGAAGGGAAAGCAAGGACGTTTCCGTCAGAACTTGTTGGGTAAGCGTGTTGATTACTCAGGACGTTCTGTTATCGATGTTGGTCCATTCTTGAAGATGAACCAAATGGGATTGCCACGTCCAATGGCAATCGAATTGTTCCGTCCATTTATCATGCGCGAATTGACGAAGCGTGGCCTTGCTGGCAATGTGAAATCAGCTAAGCGTAAGATTGATAAGGCCGACGAAGACGTCATGGACGTTTTGGAAGACGTTATCAAGGAACACCCAGTTCTTTTGAACCGAGCACCTACATTGCACCGTCTTGGAATTCAGGCCTTTGAACCGGTCTTGGTTTCAGGAAAGGCGATGCGTTTGCACCCATTGATCTGTGAAGCGTATAACGCCGATTTCGATGGTGATCAGATGGCCATTCACGTGCCTTTGTCTGATGAAGCGCAAGCGGAAGCTCGTTTGCTGATGTTGGCCGCTGGCCACATCTTGGCACCAAAGGATGGAAAGCCAATCGTCGCTCCTTCACAGGATATGGTGATTGGTAACTACTACTTGACGACTGAAGAAGCTGGTCGTGAAGGTGAAGGCATGATCTTCTCATCTGTTGATGAAGCGCGTATCGCCTTTGCTAACAAGTTAGTTCACTATCAAACTCGTGTTGGTATCCAGACTTCTTCATTCTCAGAAAAGAAGCCATTTACTGACGACCAACGGTCGAAGATTATGGTAACCTCAGTTGGTAAGCTGATTTTTAACGAAATCTTGCCAGTTGAATTCCCATTCATCAACGAACCATCTGATGATAACTTCCAAGGAGTTTCTGATGACTTCTTTATGGAACCAGGGGAGAATATTCACGAATTCTTAGCAGATCGTGAAATCATTAAGCCATTCAAGAAGGGCTTCTTGTCTGACATCATTGCGGAAGTCTACAAGCGTTACAAGGTGACGGAAACGTCATTGCTTTTGGACCGCATGAAGGACTTGGGTTATGACATTTCAACCCAATCTGGTTTGACAGTTGCCATGACCGATGTTACGGAATTGGCTGACAAGCCAAAGATTTTGGCTGATGCGCACGCTGAAGTTGAACAAGTAACAAAGCAATTCCGTCGTGGTTTGATTACAGATTCAGAACGTTACCAACGTGTTATTGATATCTGGTCAAAGGCCAAGGATGTTATCCAAGACGAATTGATGGCTACTTTCGACACTCGTAACCCAATCTACATGATGCAGGATTCAGGTGCTCGTGGTAACATCTCGAACTTCGTTCAGTTGGCCGGAATGCGTGGTTTGATGGCCGGACCTGGTGGTAAGATTATCGAATTGCCAGTTACATCAAACTTCCGTGATGGTTTGACGGTTATGGAAATGTTTATTTCAACCCACGGTGCTCGTAAGGGTATGTCTGATACGGCCTTGAAGACGGCCAACTCAGGTTACTTGACTCGTCGTTTGGTTGATGTTGCTCAGGACGTTATCGTTCGTGAATACGACAACGGTTCTGACCGTGGTGTTGCTGTTAAGGCCATTGTTGATGGTAGCTCAGTGGTTGAACCATTGTATGACCGAATTCTTGGTCGTTACGCTATGAAGACTGTCTTTGATCCTGAAACAGGTGAAAAGATTGTCGCTCGCAATGAAATGATTGATGAAACTGCAGCGAAGAAGATTGATGCTGCAGGTATCGAAGAAGTCACTATCCGTTCTGTCTTTACATCAACGACAGAGCACGGTGTTTCTGTCTTGGATTACGGACGTAACTTGGCTACTGGTGAAGAAGTCGAAGTTGGTGAAGCCGTTGGTACTGTTGCCGCTCAATCAATCGGGGAACCTGGTACGCAGTTGACCATGCGTAACTTCCACACGGGTGGAGTTGCCGGTGGAAACGATATCACGCAAGGTTTGCCTCGTGTGCAAGAAATTGTTGAAGCTCGTATCCCTAAGGGACGTGCTGAAATTTCTGAAGTAACTGGTAAGGTTACGACCATTGAGGAAAATCCAGCTGAACGCACCAAGGAAGTCACAATTGAAGGTGAGACTGATACTCGCACCTACACATTGCCTTTGGCTGCTCGGATGCGCTTTGGTGAAGGCGACATGATTAACCGTGGTGATGCTATCAACGAAGGACCAATTGACCCGAAGGAATTGTTGGCCGTAACAGATACGTTGACTGCTGAATCATATATGTTGTCAGAAATCCAAAAGGTTTATCGTTTGCAGGGTATCGAAGTTTCTGATAAGCACATCGAAGTGATGATTCGTCAGATGTTGCGTAAGGTACGTGTTATGGATCCGGGTCAAACTGATTTGTTGCCTGGAACTTTGATGGATATCGCTGATTTCAAGCGTGCTAACGAACCAGCTTTGTTTGCTGGTAAGGTTCCTGCAACGGCTCGTCCTGTCTTGCTTGGAATCACAAAGGCTGCCTTGGAGACAAATTCATTCTTGTCAGCCGCCTCATTCCAAGAAACAACTCGTGTCTTGACGGATGCTGCTATCCGTGGCAAGAACGATCCACTTGTCGGTCTGAAGGAAAATGTTATCATTGGTAAGATTATTCCTGCCGGTACTGGAATGGCTGAATATCGGAAGATTAAGCCAGAAGTTGTTGGTGAAGTTGTTGACCAGCCAGAAGAAAAAGATATTCAATCTTTGGACCAAGTCGCCCAAACGATTGACGGTCAAGAATAAAAGAATCATGGGAAAACCAGCGAAAGCTGGTTTTTTTATTGTCCAAAGTCTCTGAGTACGGTAGACTAAGAGTAGATTTAAAAACGAGGCAAGCATGAAAAAAGTAAAAATTGACTGGATTGATTGGATCCAAAAGCTGAATAAAAAACAACTTTGGGCAATGGCGGTCATTCCGGTGGTGCTCTTGTTAATCTTGCTGTTCGTCCGCATTGAAACCGGTAACGAGGCTTATAATCAAAATTGGTTTGTTTATTTTTTCGCGATTCTCTATGCCGCTGCATTTAGTCCAATTGGTGAACAAATCCAATTTCGTTTGTTCCCGCAATCGATTCCACATAACCAATACCAGGTGACCACTTGGTCACAATGGAAACAGGCGATGATTACGGCGACTGTTTTGATGATTATTTCACTCTTATTTTGGCCAATTCAAAAACAAGGTGAAATTGCGATTCATCTGATTGCGGCGATTATTGTTGGTTTTTTGTCAATGTGGACAATTCGCATGGTGCAAGGAATGCGTCAACAAAAGAATAAGCGCTAAGTCAATCATTCGTTATCGGCCAGTGAATTTTCGGCTGAAACGAGTGTTTTGTCTTTTAAAAGAGATGTTATTTAGGCCCCAATTTTGTCAAATCAGGACAACATTAGCCTGATTGCTTGCTGGGCCATAACAAACTTGGTACTGTCTAGGTGTAGTTAGCCTAGTTGGACCAAAATTGAAAAGGATTTTGAATGGAACAACTCGACTATGAACAAATGAATGGGCTGTCTTTAGCCTATATTGGTGATGCAATCTATGAATTAACGGTCCGCAATCACCTGGTCGCCATGGGCTTAACAAAGGTGAACGACTTACAGAAAAAGTCGCGGCACTACGTTTCAGCCAAAGCACACGCCGCCTTGTATCAATTGATGGAAAATGATCAGCTGTTGAAGGAAAATGAATTAATTTACTTTAAGCGTGGTCGCAATGCCAAATCATATACCAAGGCTAAAAATACCAACGTTGTGGCATACCGGATTTCGACTGGTGTGGAAGCGATGATTGGTTACTTATACTTGTCTAAGCAAGAAGAGCGTTTACAGACAATTATGGAATGGATTTTCGACCAAGTTGAAAGCGGGAGAACGAACAATGTCTAATGAGCAAGCACCAGCCTTTATTTACGGTCACCACGCCGTTGTTGAGGCCTTAAAACAGAAAACAGCGATTAATAAGCTTTGGTTGCAACCTGGATTACAGCCAAAAGTAGAGCGGGAAGTTAGTCAATTAGCCAAGCAACAGGGGATTGTTATTCAACAAGCGCCTAAAGCAAAATTGGATGAGTTAGCCGACGGTGGCAACCATCAGGGCTTGGTTTTGTCAGTAGCCGCCTTTACTTATGCCAGCTTAGACGACCTGTTTGATAAGGCCAAGAGCAAAAATGAGGACCCTTTCTTTTTGATTTTGGATGAAATCGAAGATCCCCATAACCTTGGCTCCATCTTGCGAACGGCTGATGCAGCGGGTGTCCACGGTGTTATCATTCCCAAACGTCGGGCAGTTCAGCTGACTGGGACGGTGGCCAAAAGTTCAACTGGTGCAATCGAACACGTACCGGTTTGTCGTGTGACAAACTTGGTGCAAACGGTCAAGACATTGAAAGAACGTGGCGTTTGGATTTTTGGTACCGACATGGCCGGACAAGATTATCGAACATGGGACGCCAAAGGTGCTACGGCGCTGGTCATTGGAAATGAAGGGAAGGGGATTTCACCCTTGCTGAAAAAACAGGTTGACGGTATGTTAACGATTCCGATGATTGGTCACGTTCAGTCGTTGAATGCCAGCGTGGCTGCTAGTTTATTAATTTATCAAGGATATAGCTCAAGGCACCCTCTCTAAGGGCCCTTGTGTTCACAAAGCCCCCTGAAAAAGGAGGCTTTTTTAATGGAAAAAATGCAGTTGAGGGAAGGGAGTTACGAGGTGCTCTTAGCACAACAGGGTGATGAAGAGGCCTTTGCCACGCTTTATCATCGTCATGTGGGGATGGTTTGGTTAGTTTACGGTAATTATTTGACGAATGTTTGCCGAGCAGATGACTGGGAAGCCGATGCTCTAGAAGCTCTGTTAAATTGTTTAAAACGCTATAATGTATACACGGCGAGAGCGAAATTTTCAACTTACTTAATGGCTTCTTTACGTAACCGAGCCATTGACTATATTCGTAAACAAAATACGAAACAGGAAATGTTTAACCGCTCGATGACGCATTTCGATGCCGGCCAAGACTTGCCGGTAGTGGTTACTGAACCAACGGGAACGCCAGAACAACAATGTATTGCCCGCGAGACACTAGTGGAAGTTTTAAACTGTCGTAACAGTGAAGTGGCAAAAATTATCGGTTTTCTGATTGGCGATGGGCAAATCCTATTGCAACCACATGAATCGAATCACCAAGTTACCAGGGTTCAATATCGATTGAAACAGGCTTATTTACGGCGACTCTACGAGTGAATGTTGAAAATCAGGCCTAAAGATGCTATGATGCTAGTTAGTGAGGTAACTTTATGCCAAGTCAAAAAGCATCATTGGCCTGTGAGGTCTGTGGATCAAGAAATTACACCGTCACCCTGGCAAAGGGACGGGTTGAGCGCTTGAGCGTGAAAAAGTTTTGTCCCCATTGCGGAAAGCATACGCTCCACCGAGAAACAAAGTGAGGTAGTAAACCATGATTACATACTTTAAAAATGTCGCTGCAGAAATGCGCAAAGTTTCTTGGCTGTCAATGGAACAAACGACAAAGGAAACGGTTGCTGTGATTAGCATCTCAATCGTTTTCGCCATCATTATCGGTGCATCAGATTGGCTCCTGCAACAAGGTGTTAATTTGTTCTTGGCACGATAAGTCGGAATATAGTATACTAAAGGCAGTTAAAAGAGTCAGCAGACTCTTTTTTATTTGCAATTCAAGGAGGAAGGGCGTTCGCCCAAAATAACCATGACTGAAGAAATCGAAAAAGCTTGGTTCGTTGTCCACACATATTCAGGTTACGAACACAAGGTCCAAGCAAACTTGGAATCACGAACACAAACGATGGGGATGGCCAACCAAATTTTCCGTATTTTGGTGCCGGAACAAGAGGTTTCGACTGTTCAAGACGGTGAAGTAAAGACTTCTATCGAAAACGATTTTCCTGGTTATGTTTTGGTCGAAATGGCCACTCCACAAGATGGCAACATGACCGATGAAGCTTGGTACGTTGTTCGTAACACGCCAGGCGTTACTGGATTCTTGGGCTCTCACGGAGCTGGATCAAAGCCTAATTCTTTGTTACCTGAAGAAGTCGAATTGCTGATGAAGCGAATGGGTATGACTGGTCAAGCAACTGTTGACTTGGACATCGAAGTTGGCCAAACAATCAAGATTGTTGCTGGTCCATTCAACGGGATGGAAGGAATTGTCCGTGCCATTGACAATGAAAAGCAAGAAGTTGAAGCAACGGTTGAAGTCTTTGGTCGCGAAACACCAACTGAACTTGGCTTCAATGATATCGATACAAACTTTTAATTAAAGTTTAGACCAGTTACAAATGCCTTTGTTAACGGGATTTCAGAAAAAACGTCCTTTACTTGGGGCGCTTTTTTTGTTATACTACTCTGGTATGTCAAAGACATGCGTGGAAGTAGCACTAAAGCTACGTTCTACCACAACACGAGGAGGAAATATATCGTGGCTAAAAAAGTTATCAATGTTGTGAAACTGCAAATTGCCGCTGCCAAAGCAACTCCAGCTCCACCAGTTGGACCTGCCTTGGGACAAGCCGGTATTAACATCGCACAGTTCACTAAGGAATTTAACGCACGGACTGCTGACCAAGCTGGTTCAACAATCCCTGTCGAAATCTCAGTTTTCGATGATCGTTCATTCGAATTCGTTACTAAGACTCCACCAGCAGCTGACCAATTGCGGAAGATTGTTGGTAAGGGTTCTGGTGAACCTAACCGTACTAAGGCCGGTAACGTAACCTTGGACCAAATTCGTGCAATTGCTGAAAACAAGATGGCAGATTTGAATGCCAACGACGTAACAGCAGCCATGAAGATGATCGAAGGAACAGCCCGTTCAATGGGTGTTACGGTCGACGGTGTGGACTTGACTGTTGAAGGAACAGCAATCAAGGAGGACGCAGAATAATGACACAAAAGCATGGTAAGAAGTATTTAGAAGCTGCTGCTAAGGTTGAAGCTGAAAAGGCTTACGCATTGGCAGACGGAATTTCTTTGTTGAAGGAAGTTTCATACGCAAAGTTCGACGCATCAGTTGAAGTTACTTTCAAGTTGAACGTTGACACTCGTCAAGCTGACCAACAACTCCGTGGTGCTGTTGTTTTGCCTAACGGTTCTGGTAAGGACAAGACTGTTGTTGTCTTTGCTCAAGGCGACAAGGCAAAGGAAGCCGAAGCTGCTGGTGCTGACGTTGTTGGTGCTGCTGACTTGGTACAACGCATCCAAGATGGCTGGTTAGACTTTGACGTTGCTGTGGCAACTCCTGACATGATGGCACAAGTTGGTCGTGTTGGTCGTGCATTGGGTCCTAAGGGATTGATGCCAAACCCTAAGACTGGAACTGTAACCATGGATGTTACCAAGGCTGTTTCAGATGCTAAGGGTGGTCAAGTGACTTATCGTACTGACCGTGACGGAAACGTTGCTGTTACTGTTGGTCGTGTATCATTTGACGATGCAAAGTTGGCTGAAAACATCAAGTCAATTGCTGACACTGTTTTGAAGGCTCGTCCTGCAGCTGTTAAGGGAACTTACGTTTCAAACGTTGCTTTGTCTTCAACAATGAGTCCTGCAGTTACTTTGGACTTGGCTTCTCTTTAATTGACAGCCTAGCTGAAAACTGCTAAGATAAATAAGTAAATAAAATCAATTTTGCCTAAGACTCAGGTGGTGCTTGCACCTTAATATCCTGCCGAGGAAGTTATCAATTAACTTTACCCGTCTGTCTTTTGCAGGCGGGTTTCTTTTGCAAAAAAATCTTTGAAAGGAGAATTTCATATGAGTGAACAAGCTATTGCAATCAAAGCACAGAAGGTCTCAGAAGTTGCCGATCAATTTAAGGCCGCTTCAGCCGCTGTTGTTGTCAACCCTCGTGGTTTGACTGTTGCCGAATCAACTGACTTGCGTTCACAGTTGCGTGAAGAAGGCGTTGTCTTGGAAGTTATCAAGAACAAGGTTTTGGAACGTGCTGCTAAGGAAGCCGGTTTCGAAGAATTGAACGATTTGTTTGCTGGCCCATCAGCCGTTGCCTTCTCAAACGACGACGCTGTTGCCCCAGCCCGCATTTTGAAGAAGTTTGCTGACGGAAATGACAAGCTCGTTATTAAGGGTGGTGTTGTTGACGGAAGTATTGCTGGTATTGATGAAATCAACAAGTACGCTTCATTGCCTTCTCACGAAGGTTTGCTTGGTCAGTTGATGGCCGAATTCCAGTTCCCAATCCGTTCCTTCGCTTATGCTGTTAAGGCATTGCAGGAAAAGAAGGAAGCTGAAGAAGCTGCCCCAGCTGCTGAATAAGCATAACTATAAATTACAAACTATTTAAAAACTAATTGGAGGAATTAATCATGGCTTTTGATAAAGACGCGATTATCGCATCATTGAAGGATGCAACAATTTTGGACTTGGCTGACTTGGTTTCAGCTATCGAAGAAGAATTTGACGTTTCAGCTGCTGCTCCTGTAGCCGCTGCTGGTGCTGCTGGTGCCGACGGCGCAGCTGCTAAGTCAGACTTCGACGTAGAATTGACTTCAGCAGGTACTGCTAAGGTTAAGGTTATCAAGGCAGTTCGTGAAGCAACTGGTCTTGGCTTGAAGGAAGCTAAGGACATGGTTGACAACGCACCTTCTGTTATTAAGGAAGGCGTTGCCGAAGCCGATGCTAACGAATTGAAGGAAGCTTTGGAAGCTGCCGGTGCTTCAGTTACTTTGAAGTAATCTTAGAAAAAGGGCCTTTAGGGGCTCTTTTTTTGTACATATTTTAGTAAAATAAGAGCAGAGGATAACAACGCAATGACGGAAAAAATTTCAGGTGAACAATACTTCACGGCGCAACCAGATGCAGCCCATGACTATCAGGATTTTGATTTTGAACTTTTAGGCAATAATTTGCATTTCACGACGGATGCCGGCGTTTTTTCTAAGAGAACGGTGGATTTTGGGACACGGACGATGCTTTCTGTCGCAGCGGAAACTGATTTTCCAGCTGGTCGGGTCTTGGATTTGGGAACTGGTTACGGTCCAGTGGGGATTGCTATTGCCAAGGCGCTGAATAAGAATGTTGACATGGTTGATGTTAATCAGCGCGCTCTTGATTTGGCCCAAAAGAATGCCAACAAAAACGGGGTGGGCAGCCAGGTGAAGATTTTTCAATCCAATATTTACGAAGGCATTCAGGACCAATATGCCTTAATTTTGGTCAATCCGCCAATTCGAGCTGGTAAGCCGGTAGTGACAGCGATGCTTCAGGAAGCCAAAAATCATCTATTACCGGGTGGGAAGCTACTAGCCGTTTTGCAAAAAAAGCAGGGCGCACCATCAGCTCAAAAGAATCTCAAAGCTGTTTTCGATGACGTTTCGATTGTCGGTAAAAATAAGGGCTACTATGTCTTGGAGGCAGTCAATGGCTGAAATCCCAACTTTAAGCTCTGATCAAGTGGCTTATTTTATGGATATTGCTTTAGCGGAAGCGAAGCGGGCCGGTGAAATTGGCGAAGTGCCAATTGGCGCCGTGATTGTCAAAGACGGGCAAGTGATTGCGACCGGTTCCAACCGGCGAGAAATTGATCAAGAGGCCAGTAGTCATGCTGAATTATTGGCGATTAACCAGGCAAATCAGGAGCTCGGTACTTGGCGACTGGAAAATACGGCACTCTTTGTGACGTTAGAACCCTGCCTGATGTGCGCGGGGGCCATTATTAATGCTCGGATTCCACTGGTCTATTATGGTGCTCAAGATCAAAAAGCGGGGGCTGTCTCGTCTCTCTATAATGTCTTTGAGGACGAGCGGTTAAACCATCAAGTCAAAACTTATGTCGGTGTGAAGGCTGATCAATCCAAGGCTTTATTGAAGGACTTTTTTCAAGAAATTCGCCAAAAGCAAAAGGCAAAAAAGCGAGCGGCAAAGGAATTGAAAAAGTTGACCGAAAGTGAGTAATCATCAGGTTTCCAGGCTGATTTTTCTTCTGGAAAACGCTTGCTAAAAACCTGATATTTCGCTATAATAACAGTGCAGGCAAGGGTTGCCTTTCGAACCGAGTCAGGACAGAAATGTAGCAGCTCTAAGATTGATTAACCTTGTGCTTGTATACATAGTAAAACCGCCAAACGGCGGCTTTTTTTGTAAGGGAGGGGACCACCATGGCATATCAAGCACTTTACCGGGTGTACCGGCCAAGGACTTTTGAGCAAATGGTCGGCCAGGAAGTGATTACCAAGACGCTCGAGAACGCCATCGAGCAGAAGCAAACGGGTCACGCCTACCTATTCTCGGGTCCGCGAGGGACCGGAAAGACCTCAGCGGCTAAGATTTTTGCTCGTGAAGTCAACGGCATTGGCCAAGACCAGGCAAATGAGTCCCACCCTGACATTATTGAAATTGATGCGGCTTCAAACAACGGGGTTGATGAAATCCGCTCCATTCGAGATTCGGCTAATTACGCGCCGATTGAAGCACCGTTTAAAATTTATATTATTGATGAGGCCCACATGTTATCGACGGGGGCCTTTAATGCGCTTTTAAAGACTTTAGAGGAGCCACCGGCTCAGGTAAAGTTTATTTTGGCGACAACTGAAGTGCAAAAAATGCCCGCTACCATCCTGTCGCGGACACAGCGCTTCGAGTTTAAGCGCCTTTCAAACGAAACGATTAAGAACCGCATGATTGAAATCCTACACCAGGAAAATCAGGCATATGAAGACCAGGCCTTAGATGTTGTGGCAACTGCCGCAGAAGGTGGAATGCGCGATGCTTTGTCCATTTTGGACCAGGTGATTGCCTATGGTCCCGAAAAAATTACGCTCGAAAACGCGCTAACAGTCACCGGTTCGGTCAAAATCGATCAATTACTGACTTACTTAAATCAGGTATTAGACCGGGATACAGCGGCCGCTTTGGCCACTTTGTCTGCGATTTTGTTGGCAGGAAAGGATGCTAATCGCTTCCTAGCTGATTTGATGGCTACCCTGCGGGATGTGATGCTGGTTGATTTAGCACCGGATTTGGTCAAGGCAACCAGCAAGGTAGAAGAGTTAAAGGCCTTTAAAAGCAAAATCTCTCAAGACCAGTTGCAGCAAATGCTCGTTGTTATCGACGATGTTAAAACCCAATTGGCGGCCTCACAGCAAAGCGATATTTACCTTGAAATCTTAACGGTCAAGTTGACGCTTTCAGACCAAGAAAAAAACCAGCCAACCTCAAAGGGTCAGTCGACTCAAACACCGCTGATGAATGGCGCAAATGAGAAACAAGGCAAACCAACTGCTCAGGCAAATGCATCCGTTCAGGATAAGCCAGCTACTGCTGAGCCTGTGGAAACGAAGCAAGCGACAGCGAGTGGTGCCAAGGTTGCGGAAAGAGTACAAGTCCGACCGGCTAATACCGCAGCTGTTGACCAACCGGTTCAGCAGAACGCAGTACCAAGCACAAGGCCAGATCAGAACGCTGATTTAATGGCGGATGCCGATTTTGCCGGTGAAGAACCGGGTTCACCAGTTGAACCTGAGGTAAGCCGGCCAGTAGCAGAGCCAACGCAAAGCGCAGCGGACACTCAAGAACAAGTCAGCCAAGCCAAAGAACCAGTTTCTCGAGCATTACCAACAGTTTATACCGGTCAAGAGCCCGTTCAAGCGGTCTTGTCTCAAGCAAAGCGTGAACGGCTGACACAGGCACAAAACATCTGGCCTGACTTAGTCAAGGGCTTTGCAGTCAAAGACCAGGCGGTCTTGCAGACGGTTGAACCAATGGCCTCTTCTGACCAGGCCTTGATTTTGGCTTTTGATTTTCCAGCCATTATGGACGCCAGTTTACAGAATACCGATTTGCTGGCTAATTTGGCAGCAGCATTGCGGGAAAATCAGTTGCCCGAAACCTTGGTCTTACGGAGCAAAGACGAATGGCAAAATGACCGGGCTGCTTACGTGGCAGCCTTGCGGTCGGGACAAAAAATCGAGATTTCGCTCGCTGACTTGACCCCAACTGTCTTAGAAGCTAACCACGACCAGGTGGCTGCAGTGACTGAGGTGGCGGACCAAGAAAATGTTAACCAGGGTCCTGATTTAGTACAAGAAGCCAAGGACCTCTTTGGGGACGATTTGGTCGTTGTGACCAAAACAGATGATGAAGGAAAATAGGACATGCAATATCCAGAACCAATTGCAAAATTAATCGATTCATATTCGAAGTTACCGGGGATTGGGGCAAAAACTGCCAGCCGGTTAGCCTTTTACACATTGGGGATGGACCAAGAGGATGTTAAATCCTTTGCAAACGCCTTGGCAACGGCGAAAGAATCAGTTACATTTTGTGAAATTTGCGGTAATATAACAACAAAGGATGAAAATCCCTGTGCCATTTGTTCCGATCCCAGCCGTGATCAGAGTACGGTTTTGGTTTTACAAAATCCAAAGGATGTGATGGCAATGGAGCAGACGGGGGAATACCACGGACTGTATCATGTCTTAAATGGCGTGATTTCTCCCAGTGCCGGAACGGGGCCAGAGGATATTAATCTGCCATCTTTAATTAAACGCCTTTCAAAGGATGAACAGATTCAAGAAGTCATTGTTGGGACAAACGCCAATACCGATGGTGAAGCCACTGCGATGTATTTGGCCCGGCTTTTGAAGCCAGCCAATATTAAAGTGACTCGACTAGCTACTGGCTTAGCGGTTGGAGCTGATATCGATTATGCGGACCAACTGACCTTGATTAAGTCCATCGAAGGCAGAAATGAGCTCTAATGTTTAATAAAAAGAAAAAAGTGAATACAGGTTTTCTTAAAGAAGAGTTTGACGAATTGCTTTTAAGTCAAATTAATCAAGCGCGGTTAGAATATCACCAAGCGCAAGAATCCGAAACGGCATTGGTTGATTCGCGGGTCAACGGGCATATGATTCAGGCCCAAACGGCAGTCGATAAGGCGAAGTTTTCGTATCTTTACAATGAGGCTCGGCGCCGCAAAGCGGTAGCGAAGCAACCGTTGATTTACCAACAGCCACAGGAATAGGAGCTTCCCATGAGCGAGATGCATTTTTTATCATTTGAGGGTCCAGAAGGCGCAGGAAAAACCACGGTGATTGAGGCGGTGCGTCCGTACTTAGCAAAATTAGCTCAGGCGGATGTCTTAGTAACCAGAGAACCCGGTGGGACACCAGTGGCCGAAGGAATTCGAACGCTTCTCCAAGAAAAAACGAAGCCAGCGATGGATCCGTGGACGGAGGCACTGCTTTATGCCGCTTCTCGGCGTGAGCACCTTGTCCAAACCGTCCAGCCGGCCATTGCTGCGGGGAAGGTCGTTTTGTCAGACCGATACCTTGATTCGTCACTGGCCTACCAAGGTGGTGGGCGTAGTCTTGGGGTTGACCGGATTGCTGAATTAAATGCCTTTGCCACGCAGGGACAACTACCAGACCTAACGATTTACTTGGATTTGCCGGTTGAGGTTGGGCTGGAGCGGATTTTTGCCAATCGAAAGGGCAAGATTGACCGACTGGATGAAGAGGAACTTTCTTTCCATCAGACGGTCCGTCAAACTTATTTGGAATTGGTGGAAAAAAGTCCCGAACGAATCAAGCTGGTCAACGCCAACCAAGATGTTCAAGCTGTAATTGAAGAAGTCAAGCAGGTCCTAGCGACCTATTGGAGGTAAAAAGATGAAATTAGTCAATGCCATTGTTCAAGATAAAGATGCAACAAAGTTAGCCAACGCCTTCGTCAAGGCTAAGATTCAAGCAACCCGTCTCGCCACATCCGGTGGCTTCTTACGGTCAGGTAACACGACTTTCATCATTGCTATTGATGAGGACCGGGTCGAGGAAGTACTGCAAATTATTAAGGATATTTCACAAAAGCGGAAGCAATTTATGGTACCACCAATTAGCGTTGAGGGAGAGCGGACAGGTGCTTTCCCAGTTGAAGTCGAAGTGGGTGGTGCCACTGTCTTCACGCAGACAATTGATGATTTCTACCAGTTCTAATTTTTAATGGCTAAAAAAAACAGTAACAAGGGTCAAACAGCCCAAAATACCGCCGAACCGGCTCTTGTTGACCAAGACTTCCAGGCAATGGCAGAAGCGGCCTACCCGGCTAATTACCGCCATTTTGAGCAAGCGGTCGCAGAGGACCGACTTTCACACCTTTATTTGTTAGCTGGTGTTGGAAATGCTGAAAAAATTGCCTTGGCGAAGTCGTTGGCTTCCTTTGTTCTTGGCCAAGATGAGTTGACGAAGCAACGTTTGGCAGCCTTTGACCATCCTGATTTTGTGACCGTTTTACCCGAAAAACCGGGAGCAGCGATTAAAATTGCGCAAATCAGGGCCCTGGTCCCAGAGCTGACGACAACCGCCCTGGAAGGACAGCGGAAAATTTTCGTGATTGACCAGGCGGATACGTTAACAACAGCCGCGGCCAATTCCTTGTTGAAGTTTATCGAGGAGCCGGCGGGACCGCAATTGATTTTGCTTTTAGCAAACAAAGCCAGCGATGTCTTGGCAACGATTCGGTCGCGCGCCCAGTTGGTGAACCTACAGGCTTCCGACCAAGTCAACCTGGATAGCCAGGTTGCGAAGGAGGCCTTTACCAAGGAGGCCCAGACGAAGGTTTTCAAGTGGTTTGAGCTGGCAATGACGCAGGATGTCGCCTTAATGGCTTACCTACAGGGACAGCTTTTGCCCTTGGTGACTGCTAAGGACCAGGAAAATCAGGTTTTGGCATGGCTCCAGTCGCTCGGTCGCGATTTAGCCGTTTATTCTTATGTTGACCAAAACCAATTGGCTTTTCCGCAGTTGCTTGGTTTTTATAAGGAAATGGTTAAACGCTATCGACCTGAACAGCTGTTAGCGGTGGGAAAGCTGATTTTGCAAACCGACCAATTGAAAAACGTTAATATTTCTTGGCAAAGTCGGTTAGAAAAGCTAGGGCTCGAAATCACAATAGCCTTGGGATAGGATGATATGCAGGTACAAAAAAGTTTTGCAGAACAAAAAACGGGGACGCTGTATCTCGTTGCCACACCAATCGGTAACCTTCAGGATATGTCAAATCGAGCAATCGAAGTGCTGTCGACCGTTGATGTGATTGCTGCCGAGGATACAAGACACACACAGCTATTATTGAATTACTTCGATATCCATACTAAAAAGACTGCCCTTCATGAACATAACTGGCAGGAAAAGGCGCCACTAATTGTTCAAGACCTTTTGGCAGGACAGTCGGTTGCCCAGGTTTCAGATGCGGGCTTGCCCTCCATCTCAGACCCGGGGAAAGAGTTAGTGGCTCAAGCAATTGCTGCTGGAATTCCAGTTGTGCCCGTGCCAGGTGCTTCAGCCGGCATTACGGCCCTGATTGCTTCTGGCCTAGTGCCGCAGCCTTTCTATTTTCATGGTTTCTTACCACGAAAAAAGGGTGAGCAGCAGGCCGCTTTGGCGGATCTTGCTCGTCGACCAGAGACGCTGATTTTTTATGAGGCCCCTCATCGCCTGAAGGCGACGATGGAAAACTTGCTAACGGTTTGTGGCCCCAATCGCCGAGTCGTCTTGGCCCGGGAATTAACAAAGCGGTACGAGGAATTCTTGCGCGGGACTACGAAAGAGTTGGCGGACTGGCTGGCTGAAAATCAGGCCCGTGGGGAATTTGTCTTGATGGTTGCAGGCGCTAGCGCTGAAGACCTAAAAGAAATGGCCGAACCACAGCAAGAGGATGCACAGGTCTTGGCTGAAACAGCTGACCTTCCTGTTGATCAAGCGGTGGCAGAGTTAGTGACGGCCGGGCAAAAGCCCAATCAAGCCATCAAGCAGGTGGCCAAGGACCGGGGATTAAACCGGCAAGAGGTTTATAAAATTTATCATCAAATCGAGGAAGATCATGGCTGATATTTTTTCAATTACACGACCTGTTGAGTACTATCAGGTTGATTTGACACGAAAGCTTTCATTACCAATGGTCTTGAATCTGGCCATCTTGTGCTCACGGCTTCAAGGGGAGCACTTGAACGTTGGCTATACTGAAACTGATAAGCGCGGTTTGGGTTGGGTCATTTTACAATACGATTTAAAGATTATCCGTCGGCCCAAATTAGGTGAGAAAATTACGATTGAGACCAAGGCCGGGGAATGGTCTTCTTACTTCGCCATGCGTGGTTTTTACTTTAAGGACGCAAATGGTGAGGTCATTATTGACATTGATTCCCTTTGGGCTTTGATTGACCTAGAGACTAGGCGAATGAAGCGTTTGCCAGAGGATCTTGTGGTTCCTTATGGTGGGCAAGAGGTCCGTCGTTTAGACAAGATGGTCAAGGTTGATAAAATCAAGGATGAAGATGTTCAAGTTAGGCGCCCTTATCAAGTGCGCTTCTTAGACATTGACGGGAACCGCCACGTTAACAATTCCAAATACTTGGAGTGGATGCTGGATGTGTTGCCCTTTGAGTTCTTGAAAGACCATGAGGCGACTAATTTGACCATTCGTTATGAAAACGAAGTCCATTACGGTCACCGAGTTGAATCGCAAGCAATTTTAGCAGATAATAAATCAAGACACCGGGTCGTCAAAGAAGATGGCATTTCGGCAGAAGCCGTGATTACCTGGATGGATCGACCCGGACAAAAAAGTGAGGAAAAGTAGATGTCTGTATTAGTATTAGGTGGCGCTGGCTATATCGGTTCGCACATGGTGCGTCGGTTGTTAGACCAAGGCCAGGATGTTGTTGTTGTTGATAATTTGGTCAAGGGACACCGAGCAGCGGTGGCACCAGAAGCCAAGTTCTACCAAGTCGATATTCGCGACAAGAAGGCTTTGTCTGAAGTTTTTGAAAAAGAGAACATCGATGCCGTTGTTCACTTTGCAGCCTTCTCAATTGTGCCTGAATCCGTTGCCGAACCATTGATGTACTTTGATAACAACACCGCAGGAATGGTGACTTTGCTTGAAGTGATGAAGGACTTTGATGTGAAGAAGATTGTCTTCTCATCAACGGCTGCCACTTACGGTAACCCAGTCAACATTCCGATTAAGGAAACTGACCCACAAAACCCCATCAACCCTTATGGGGAATCAAAGTTGATGATGGAAAAGATGATGGCTTGGGCCGATTCAGCTTATGACATCAAGTGGGTGGCCTTGCGCTACTTTAACGTGGCCGGTGCAATTGATGATGGTTCAATTGGTGAGGACCATGGCCCAGAAACACATTTGGTGCCAATCATCTTGCAAGCAGCAGCTGGTCAACGTGATTACATCGAAATGTTTGGGGATGACTATAACACGCCAGATGGTTTCAATGTCCGTGATTACGTCCATGTTGTTGATTTGGCAGATGCTCACATTTTGGCCTTGGATTACTTGGCTAAGGGTAACAAATCAGCTCAATTTAACTTGGGATCAGCGACGGGCTTCTCTGTTAAGGAAATGGTTGAAGCAGCCCGTGAAGCAACTGGTGTCAACATTGAGGCCAAGGTTGGCCCTCGCCGTCCTGGTGACCCTGATATTTTGGTGGCGGATTCAACGCAAGCTCGAGAAGTTTTGGGCTGGCAACCAAAGTTTGATAACGTGAAGGACATCATCAAAACTGCTTGGAATTGGAAAGAAAAGCATCCAAACGGCTATGATGACCGCAAATAAAGTTTAAAAGGCCAAAAAGGCCTTTTTTTAGTGCGATTTTGCAATATAATTAATGAAAAAGCAAAAAAGTGTTGTTTGTTTGTCTGTAAGCGTTTACAATAAAGATAAAGAAACGTGTTGAATAAAATCAACCTCCGGTTCAAAACAAAGCGGAAAGGATGTTCGCCATGGCACTATTAGGAGCAATTGAAGGCGGCGGTACGAAGTTTGTTTTAGCTGTCTGTGATGAGGATATGAAGATTGTTGACCGTCAGTCGATTCCGACTGAAGACGGTGAAAAGACGCTTGATGCGGTGATTGCCTATTTTGATCAGTTTGAGGATATCAAGGCAATAGGGATTGCGATGTTTGGTCCCATTGATATTAATCCGGAGTCCAAGACTTATGGCCGTGTTTTGGATACGCCAAAGCGTGGCTGGTCAGGTTACGATTTCTTGGGTCGAATGAAGGCCTGGCGTGACATTCCTTACTATTGGACGACCGACGTTAATGGCGCCGCCTGGGCGGAGTATAAGACGGGAGCTGTGAAGGAAAATCAGTCAATGGTTTACCTCACGATTGGAACTGGTGTTGGGGCTGGCATCATCAACCGTGGCCACTTTTTGACAGGCTGCGGTCACCCTGAGGCTGGTCACATTATGATTCAAAAGCATCCAAAGGATGATTACAAGGGTCATTGCCCATTCCATCAGGACCACTGTTTGGAAGGGTTAGCAGCTGGACCAGCTATGGCTGAACGTTGGGGAATGACGGCTAAGGAATTGCCAGACGACCATATCGCTTGGGAAATCGAGGCCGACTACTTGGCTCAGGCGGCTGTTGACTTTACGGTCATCCTCCGCCCCGATAAGATTATCTTTGGTGGTGGGGTTCCACATCGTGAAAATTTGTTACCAATGGTTCGGAAGGCCTTTGCAGATAAGTTCCGTAACTATTTGGCAACACCTGATTTTGATGACTACATTGTCCCCGTTTCGACTGGTGATAATGCTGGTATCATTGGCTGCTTCTATTTGGCCCAAGCTAAGCTAGCGGAAGAAAATTAAATTAGAAAATTCCACTTTTTTGGCAAAAAAGCTTGCCGACTGTCGCTATATATGGTATGATATCTTTTGTTGTGAAAGACATCCATGGTTAGTTAGCTCAGTTGGTAGAGCAACGGACTCTTAATCCGTGGGTCCAGGGTTCGAGCCCCTGACTGACCATCATAAAACAAAAGACTGGAATTTATTCCAGTCTTTTTTTGTATCGTAAGGCCGTGGGAGGTTCACTGATGACAAATAAAAAACGAATCATAGCGGTGCTTGCTGGCCTGATTTTACTGGCGGTGGTAGTCTGGTTGGTACTTGGATCACATGGGCAAAGTCAGGGCCAGAAAACGAGCCAGTCACAGACAAAGGCAACGACAACTAGCCTGCCAAAGGGTGTGAAAAGCACTGACTGGGACCTGATGTTAATCAATAAGCAACATCCTGAAAATCAGGAAATCAATTTTACCCAGGCTAAGGTTGGGGACAAGGTTGTTAACCAAAAGATCCAGCAAAGCGTGATTGATTTTATGGCTGGTGCCAAGGCAGCTGGTTATGATACCACCTTAGTTTCAGGCTACCGGTCGATTGAATATCAAAAGGAAGTCTTTGCGAACGTCTTAGCAAACAACGAAAAGAATGGTGAATCGGAGGAAAAGGCGTTGGCCGAAACTAAGAAGGTTGTGCAAACACCTGGTTCATCCGAACACCAAACTGGTTTGGCCATTGATTTAGCTGGAAATGATGCTTTAGCGAAGTATCCAGGCCTAACGGGCGAGATGGACCAGTTCGCTTCGCAGCGCTGGTTAATTGACCACGCACC
Organism: Fructobacillus evanidus; assembly: GCF_963580165.1. Taxonomy (NCBI): domain Bacteria; kingdom Bacillati; phylum Bacillota; class Bacilli; order Lactobacillales; family Lactobacillaceae; genus Fructobacillus; species Fructobacillus evanidus. The sequence goes on along the minus strand of NZ_CAUZLM010000004.1, from coordinate 187,413 downwards.
TGACTATGGTTTCATTCTTCGTTATCCAAAGGATAAGGTATCAATTAAAGAGACTGGGATTGATTATGAGTCCTGGCACTTCCGGTATGTTGGGGTCACAAACGCGAAGTATATGACGAAGCATCATCTAACCCTTGAAGCCTATTTGAAGGCTCTGAAGGCGCGTGAGGCGTCTTAAAAATGAAGGCGGATAACTTGGAATTATGTTCCTAGTTATCCGCTTTTTTGTTAACTTTTCTTTTTGCACCCGTGGATCAATTTAAGCAAGTGAATCGGCCTTAAAACTGATTTAAAAGATGTCATTTAAGCATTAAAATTAGCGACTATACCAATTTTAGAATGTCTGTTCGGTTGATTTGCGGTAAAATGAATAGTCGAGGCCCAAAAGAGTTCTTAAATTCGCCTTTTTAAGACGGAAAAGGCGTTAATTAGCGCTTTATCACAAGGACAACTTTGGACTATGCGGTGAAAAGACGAATGTTCACAAAATTGGCAGGGGAACAGATGTGCTCTTTTGTTCGTAAAAAGGGGAATGGGGAAAAATTGGGATAAGTTTTCAAAAATCCCAGTCTTATCGCCTTTCTCTTTTTGGAAAAGTTACCCCCAAAACCTGTGGATAAGTGGTGCGTTTGGGGATAATTCGACATAAATTGGTCTATATGAACTGATTTGACGGGTATAAGTCTGGGGATTAGTGGATAAAAGAGTGGATAAGTTGAATGAAAGGAAGCAAGTTTTGTTTTTAGACCAAAACAAGTGGTGAAACTAAAATGAAAATTAAAATATTAACGGTTGGAAAATTAAAAGAAGATTACCTGAAAAAGGGGATTGCGGAGTATGCGAAGCGGCTGAATCGCTTTGGTACCGTGGAAATGGTTGAGGTGCCGGATGAAAAGACACCTGAAAAAGCATCGGCAGCTGAAAATCAACAAATTATGGCAAAGGAAGCGGAACGAATCCAAGGTAAAATTGGTGAGCGGGACTTTGTCGTTGTTTTAGCGATTGAGGGGAAGGAGCTAGCCTCGGAAGACTTTGCGCAGAAATTAGAAGCTGCCAAAAATACGGGTCATGGCACCCTAACCTTCATTATTGGTGGATCCCTGGGGCTGGACCCCGCCATTAAAAAGCGCGCCAACCTCTTACTTTCCTTTGGACGGTTGACGCTGCCACACCAGCTGATGCGTTTGGTGTTGGTTGAGCAGATTTATCGAGCAATGATGATTTCAGCGGGTTCGACTTATCATAAATAAGCAGTAATCAAATGCGACAAAAAAAACCAAACCCCGAAGGGTTTGGCTTTTTTGTCGCATTGTTATTGTTCTTTAATGGAAAACTGGAAGTCCTCTGGGACGACAATCCCGATATCTTTGACCAGGACTTGTCCGGCCGATTTTTTGCCTGGATTTTTGGTAACACCAGCTTTGATGAAGCCAAAGGAAATCGTCGTCTTGGCCTTCAGGGCAGCACCCATAATTTGCCCGGTGGAGCCATTTACGCCAGTTGGCAGGTCGAGGGCGACAACGGTACTTTCGATGTGGTTGGCTGCTTTGACCATCTTTTGCAGGCCATCTGGCAAATCTTTGTTTAATCCGGTACCAAAGATGGCGTCGATGATCAATGAAGCTTGCTTGAAGTCTGATTTTTCAGAACGGGGAACGCCACAGGCTTCAGCGATTTGTAGTTGGTGCTTGACGGCAGGCTTAGCCTTGTTAGCATTACCGACAAACTGTAATGAAACAGGGATGTGCAGCTGGTGCAACAAGCGCGCGAGGGCAATTCCATCGGCACCGTTATTGCCCAAGCCAACTAAGACCAAGACGTTGGAGAGGTCATAGGCACCGGCGCCAAGGACGTCCAAGGCGGCTAAAGCGGCACGTTCAATCAAAACATCTTCTGACAAACCGATGTCTGTCATTGTGTATTGGTCTAGTTCCTGCATTTCTTCTGTTGTCACGAGTTGTGTCATTCAAATCACCTTAGTATAATAGATATATTCAATTATAATATAGAACAGCAAAAAAGAGTAATGAAAGGCGGCCACAAAATGGATAACATGGAAGTTGCTGATGATTATCAACAGGTAAAGGACCAAGTGGCGATTTTGAATGCCCGGGGTGAAGCGGTCACGGAAGAAGAAATGATTGAGCGGACTCTTTTGCGTGGTTTGGAAGAAATTTTGGACTACCGGATGGATGGTACTTTTTACACGGTTAAGTGGAACGATCAGAAGGAGTTGGAGCTTTATGATGTCTATCATGAGCTTTCCGCAACTATCAAGCCAAGGGGCAGCTCTTTGATTGAAGACTTTAAGAATGACGATCAAGGATTGTGGGACAACTTCAATTTGTCCGTGATGGCAATCGAGAATCGTTAAAAGTGCTTGCCGTAACAAATATTATCTGTTATGATATTATCTGTTACGGAGAAGTACTCAAGAGGCTGAAGAGGCGCCCTTGCTAAGGGTGTAGACGTGTTAAAGCGTGCGAGGGTTCGAATCCCTTCTTCTCCATTTTGCTCATCAAGAGCAGTCAAGAGGGGTCACAAATCCCAGTGTTAAGCGATTTTGATTTTTTGGTAATCAAGAGAAATCAAGCAAAAGTACAGAAAAAGGTACAGAAAAAATAAGCATGTTCTAGCTCTGTGACGGCCTTCGGGTCGTCTTTTTTTGTTGGTTTGGTGTGCTGTACAATAGTCTTAAAAGCACTTATGGGGGATGATTAGAGTGACACCAACACGGCTATTAGAACATTACTTTAAGGGCAAGGCACACGCTATGCTTGAGTATGCTGAAACTCACCAAGAGAATATGGGAAGGTACGGCCGTGAGAACTTTAATTTTTGGGTTGAGTTGGTTGATACCTTGGATAACTACACCAAGGATCTAGCGCCCGAAATCATCGAGATGGAAAAAGACCACTACAAAAACAAAAAGCCATTTGGCGAGTTTTACAACATCACAGCACCAACGGCCGAGATTGAAAGAATTAACAGAGACTTGAGACGGTTGGCCAGGTCAATCAAACAAACAGAAAGAATACAAGCCACTAGGTAGCTCTCAGAAGCCCACCACGGCTTTTTTTATTTGTCTTCATAGCCATTTGCAAGCAAACTGGCTAGAATTCGAACAAGCCCCCCCATACGCGGCCAATCAAGAGAGCGCTCACATATCGTCATTTTACATAAAAGCCAATTTTCAAAAAATTTAGGTAGGGGGGGTGTCCAAAGGTGGACAACTTTCGCAACTTTTGGCGAAAATGGCTCAGCAGTGGCGTTTACAGGGTGTTGGGTGTGTGGTTTAACTTGGTGTGTTTTGGTTCAATTGTTCGGTTTTTGTCGATTTTTTAGGTTTGAATATGAACAGCATTTGTCTTTTTATTGCTAAAATATTGGAAAAGGACAAGGCGCAAAAATGGGCGCTAAACACATCCCTGTTTTGAGCACTTTAATTAAAGTGGTCTGTGTATTGCTGACTCCTTCACAACTTTCTGCGAAAAATTAAAAAACCTGTTCCGTCATAAAGTCGGGTCAGGTAATACTTTAAATTCAGGGCCTATGTTTTGGTGGATAAGGATAAGAGGCTAACGAAGTTAAGAGTTTTATTATAAATTTCCCACAGTAATAAACGTTACTTGTATTTAATCTAAACAAAAAATTTTGAACATGTAGTATATGTAAAGTATATAGTATGTGCGAGTTGTCTTTAATAAAAGCGGATAGAGGAGGCGATATAAAAATGATTACGGGGGCTATACAACATTACTCATAGGTGCCAAGTAAATAAAGGGTATCTGTAGCTGTAAAGTATTATTAATAATAAAAAGAGATTTTTTATCATGAGAAAAGCATCGTTACAAGGAAATACTAAAATACTCTCTTCAGTATGGAAGTATCAAAATAAACGCTCGAAACCGTATACCTACAAAATGATTTTATCTATTTGGATAATTACAATGGTTATATTTGAATACTTTACCTTTCGATATGGAGTGCTGCCAACTTATTATGCCGGACACCCGTATTACTCAATGTTAATCATTCTTAATCAGCTGTTTGTGGGTATATTTTTTTACTTTGGCATTCTTCACTTTGTTTTTCCAGTGGTTTATCAGCGTGAAAAACAAGATGTAATAGCATATGAAAATAACGTATTAAGTACAGCGTTACAGGATAATTTTTACCCCAAGGTTTTATTGTTATATACAACATATAACGACTTCCTACCTTATGCTGCAGACCAATGTTTTCAGCAGACGTATACTAATTGTCAATCTGTTATCTTAGATAACTCGACAGATAATTACTACATTAATAAAGTGAGACGATACGTACAGTTACATTCAAATGTTCAGTTAATTCATGATGTAAATAATCGATACGCTAAGGCTGGTAATTTGAATCATTTCTTATGTCACGAGCTCCATGATGATTATGACTATTTTGTTATTTTAGATGCTGATGAGCTTTTAGAAAAGGAATTTGTTGAAAAAACATTAAAATTTTTTCAGTTTGCCCAACAACATGAGCAACGCCAGCTTGGGATTGTGCAAGCTAATCACATTTCTGGTCAGAATCTAAATGAATTTCAATCTCTTTTCTCTTCGTCAGGAAACTCTTTTTGGCCAGTTCAAAATACTGTTCGATCGATGTTTTCAGGGACTTTATCAAAGGATAACAATGGTGAGGTTATCCAAGTATCCAAGGGTGATTGTGTTGATATTGAATTGGGACACGGTACAATTGTTTCAAAAGAATGTTTTGAAGCCGTTGGGCAAATTCCACAAGCCGTTGCTGAAGACCTATGTTTTAGTGTTGAAGCGTTATTTAAAGGATTTAACATACAATTTGTCCATCAAATTTATGGTAACGAAGCTTTTCCTATTAATCAGGCGGCTTTAATGACACGATCAGCTAAGTTCAGTTCAGCAAATTTTGAATTTATGAAATTATACGGTAAGAAGATTTGGCAAACCAAAGTGTTATCCAAAACCCAAAAGTTAGATTTGTTATCCTTTGTTTTATCTGATATCCTGTTTGCTTTGGAATATCTCTCATTAACGTTGAGCTCGATTGTTTTCCCATTAGCGCACGTGCATACGGGAATGCAAACATTTTTTTTAATTCCAACACTGATTGTTTATTTCTCACAATCTATTGCAGATGGATGGTTTCAAAAGTTATCTGGTTGGACTTTGTGGAAAGTAATTAAGTACGAATGTTTAGCTGCTTTTTTATATGGTGGCATGTATTATATTACTGTGAAGGCAGCATTTTTATCATTATTTGGTGTGTCAGCTAAATTCCGAACAACTCCTAAAAAACATAATAAAATTACCTTTTTGGATGCATTTAAAGCGAATTTTTCAGGTATTATTTTTAGTCTATCAACAATTATCATAGTATTGTTTTGTTCTGGATCATCGTGGATTTTATTAAGTTTTGTACCTGGTGTTATCGGTTTCTTGGTTTATTCATTGGCTAATAAAAGCACATATAGTAATCGGAAGGCGCATGTAATTATTGAAAACGGAAATTATAACGCCCTAACAAGCCTTCAGGGAGAGATAGTCCCGTGGGACATTTAAAATCATGGTCAGTGTTATTTTTTATATTCTGTGCGGTTTGTTAGTGTATTAAAGTACTTCATTTTTGTAGATCGGTCTACTTTATCCTCAATCAGAATTCTCAAAAACTAAAAGCTGACACATTCGCCACGATTGGCGAAAGGGGAAAGCACTTCACAACATCACATCTAAGTGCGGTTGTTAATCATCCCCACATAAAAAAGGACCCGCAATTATGCAGGCCCACAGATATTTAATAACAGGAATAACGGCTATTGCATGGCGCACCAACGCAAACATTTAAGTTTAGGAACAATAGCCTATCCCTTAGGTGTATATTACTTTTTTATTGGCTTTAGGTTAATCGTTTAGAACGTCTTATATTAACTCATATGAATGGCGTTCATAAGAAGGATAATAGCGCCTAAAATGAAAATTAAAGAACCCCAGATGATTTGAGTGATGACACTTTTATCACCGAAGTAAAGCCTAAGCAGTGGTGCAATGCTACCAAAAATAAGAACAATGATACCAATAAATACGAGTGCTAATCCAATAAGTGCAATCATGTTTTTTCTCCTTTAATATTTATAATGTGGCTGTTGTGAACATTCCTATGACTATTTCACAGAATCAAAAAAGTCGTCAAGTGATTGTTCAGACGAATTAATAATATTTTTAACTAATGTTTTTACATCTTCATCGTCCGTTTGATCATAAGGGGAAGCGTGAATATCGAAAAGTAATTGTTCCTTTTTGATTGTAATTAGAGCTGTTCCCATTAAATTCTTTTTATCTTCAATTTTGAATGTTGACTTAGTTGTTTGAATTAGTGTGATAATAGCTGAAAATACTGAAACAATAATAAGCAAGTGAACATTTTTTTCGGATAATGAAATGATAATCGGTATGCTAGAAGATAATGTAATATTCAGCATACTCAAAATTGATGAAATTTTTTTGTAATACTTATACTGTGATTCGAGTTTTTTAATGGCAGTGGATAAATTATCTCTTAGCTCTAGTCTTGTTATCATAATATTTTTCCTTCATGTGAACTTTTACCATCCCCGATATCGGTGTTTGATTGCTGTATATCATTAAGCCTTACTCAATCGAGTAGGGCTATTTTTGTGCTTATTGAGCTCATTATTTAGGTATACCGTTACGTCCGTCAGTTGGCAAATTATTGTTAGCTTTGTGTGTTGCTTTTATTGTGTTTAAAATTTGCTCTTTAGTTAAATTCCTTATGTCTAACAATATTTGTAACCTATCTTCATCAGCTAATAAAACGATGTCGGTTATTATATCTAACACTAAGGAACGCAAATCCGACTTAGTAATAGACTGGTTATAGTCAATATTTTCTTCTAAGTTACTACTTTCAATTTTAGAGACTAAATCAAGAATAGGACCAACATTATTTGATTTGATGTCTGTTTGGCGACTTTGCCACTCTTTATTAAATTCTTCATTCCCAATATTATTTTTGTAATCAATTATGTTTGATAACTCTTGTTCGTTGATTGTCGGAACTTCAATGTTTTCATTGTGGGCAGAAAAAACATTATTAAAAGGACTCTTGTACTCACTAACCCCCTGTACATAGCCAACAGGCACACCAAAAAAATCAGCGAGTTTTTGCCATACTTCATGCTTACCGTTTTTAATGTACCCACTTTCATACCTCGAAAGAGTGGGCTGTGATATGCCAACAATGGAGGCAAGCTTAGTTAAGCTAATCTTTTGCTCTTGTCTTAATTGTTTAATCCTATTTTGTTCCATATGCGCACCCTTTGTAAGACTTAATATAGTTAGATTTTAACAACTTATGCAGTAAATGCAAACAAATCCTCTTGACAATGTAAAAAGTGCATAATATTATTGTTGATGAACATATGCATATTATGCATGGAAAGGAGCGCGGTATGAAAGCATTAACAAAAAGCTTTGTTGACGCCCTAACGATTAAGCAGGCACGAGAACGCCTGAACTATGGGCAGTTAGCAGAAAAGACGGGAGTTAATAGCGTGACTATCTCACGAATTATCAATCGTAAGGTAGACACGGCACAAGAACGGACGTTCGACAAGTTGAACGACTGGCTACTAGAGGAGGTATAGCAATGGAGCAAACAGTACAGACGGTCACAGAGTGGCCTAGGTGGTTAACATTGAAGGATGGGGCTAAGTACGCAGGGTGTGCAGTGAACACCTTCAGGAAGCATCTCATTGCCACAGGGAAAGTTAAGGCACATATTACCAGTTACCGAACTGTATACGACAGGGACGAGATTGACCAAGCCATTGAAAACTGGAACTAAGGGGATGACATGCAAATAATCAATATTTTAATCACGCTTGCCACCTTTACCCTCATTGGTTTAGGTGGTGTACAAGTCGGTTATACACTCGGCAAACAAGACAGGGCACGAAAGTAACAGAAAGGAAGTTAGTTAATCCATGACAAAGGCACAAAAAAAGACATCCCCTGAAAGTTTGGCGACAGTATGGGAATGACTTGGATTAAACGCCTTTTTAGTGGCTATTTAACTGTAATTTTATCATGAAAAAACAAGAAGTAACAACGGTATATAAATTAGACCTTGAAATTATATCAGGTTTATCATCAGAAATTAACGCCATTTCCAAGCTGTTAGCAGTTGCAATTAAAAATAAACAAGTGGATGAATACGACAGCGACAAGATATTAAAAAATATCTCGAGTTTGTCCATTGATATTACTAATAAGGTGGGCGAGTTGTGTTTTGAGATGGAAGACTAGGGGGAATTAATGGCAAAAATTGAAAAGCAACCAAAATGGCTAATTGTTGACGGTGATGGCAAACCTAAAAATATTAATCATTTACTACTGGCAGAAACAATTTTAAAAAAACATCCGATCAAGGTTGTCCCATTTGGTAATGACTTTAATTATTACAGCTATAATGGCGTGAATTGGGAAGATACCAAAAAAGAACGGGCGTTATTGAATGCCAAACGGTATGCGATGGACTACCTGAAAGAAGTGGATTTTTATAGTGTGAAGCGAATGGAAGACACAGCCAAGACTGTCATTATTAAAGCACAATTACAATACAATCCATTTATTAAGCAGAAAACGGACAGAGTGGCCTTTAAAAACGGCACATATTTGTTAAAGTCGGGCGAAATGCTAGGGGTAAATGTTCCTACTGATTATTTAGTAAATGGTCATGACTATGAAGCAAGGCCAGAAGGAACAACTACCAATATTAACGTTTGGGGTAAATACATTTTTGGCCCATCATGGGAATACGTAAAAGAGATTGTTGGTTATGCTTTCATACCAGAGCAACACACATTTAATACGCTGACAATTATTCTCGATGAAATAGGAGGAACAGGCAAAAGTTACTTTATTAGCCGTATCATACTCCCGCTTATTGGAAAAGCCAACTTGGTAGCTAAAGACATCGATACCCTGACAGGTAGCAATGGCAAAAGTTCACGATTTGGAACGGTTGACCTCATTGGGAAGTTGGCGAATATCCATTTGGACATTCCCGACACGGTTATTAGTACGCCAGACGCCCTTAAAACCATAACGGGGGGCGACGTGGTGGAAGTTGAAGGAAAAGGAACAAACGCTATCAGTGTCGAATTATACGCAAAATTAATTTTTGCAACTAATAGCCGTCCTAAAATCGCTATGAGTTCGGCACTGGCTCAACGTATTCACCTTGTACCTGTGGTAGCTCCAAAGGTGCGAGATAACCCGCAAGAGGCCGAGAAACGTTCAAAAAAATGGTCCGAGTCTAAAGCTGTTAAAGAAATTGGGAGCTTTGCCATTGAGTGTATTGAGGCCTTTAAACAAGCTAGAGACATTGGCCATCTAACTGTTAATGATGAAATTAAAGAACTAACTGAAGCTTGGGCAATTGAACAGGACTTAGTAACGTTGTTTTTATCCGAGGCCAAAACGCCGCTTCCTGAAGGGGCAGACGGTGGAATAAAGAAAGGGACAGCATATGCACGATTTAGAGATTGGTTAGTTGACAATAAACAACAAAGCAAAATAAAAGAACGGCAATTTAATAAAAAACTCGAATTGCTGGGATATATTGGGGCTAAAACAAGAAACCATCCAGAGGGCGATACCGAAAACCCACAAGCAAGCTGGCTTGGCTTGGACCTGAAAAAGTATACAAAGGAATAGTATTTTGCTGATTTGTTCCGCAAAGTGTTCCGATACAACAAAAAATAAAAAAACAGCTATAAAGCTAGTTATACCAAGCGTTCAAGGAAACTAATAGATAAAGTTTGTTCCGCTAGTGTTCCAATGGTGTAAATGCGTCACTCCTAGAGTCTCTAGGTATTAACTGTGTTTGTTCCATTTGTTCCATATAATTTATTAGTTGTATATATAGGTATATAAAGTATATACGCATATAAAGGAAAAAACGACCTGGAACATTTGGAACATCGAAACAATCCTTAGAGCCACAAGGATTACAGCGTTTTTATAGCGGAACATTTTTGGAAAATTAGCGGAACAAATTAAATAGGAATACTTAAGCTATTACATTGTGCAAAAGTAAAAACGGTGGCAAAATAAGAGGCGTGGTAGTCAAGAGTAATCAAGAACTATCACGCCTTTTTCATTTTGCTTAATCTTTGAAGGAGCTAGAACTATCAGAGAGGCGAACAAATGAAATTAAAAGAGGTTGAAAGTAAAAAAGGTAAGTCGTGGGAAGTGTCGGGAATGCTCGGGACTAACTATGACAAGACCAAAGCACGCGTACAGAAACGAGGTTTTTCAAGCAAGCGAACAGCTCAAGCATGGTTTTATAATGAAAAAGTTCTGTTTGAAAATGGTAATAGTAAATACAATAAAAAAGCCCCCAAGAACGTGCTAACCGTTCGGGAGCTTTATCAAATTTGGCTAGATGGCTACCAGAATACGGTAGAAGAGAGTACCTTAGCCAAAGTATTGAACTATTTTGATCTGCACATCTTACCAGTTTGGGGGGGTGTGCTTGTTAATCAGATAGAGCCAATCAAATTACAGGGTTATCTTAACACAATGCAGGCTAAACTTCTAAGATATAAAAAGGTGGTTGGTTACCTCAATCAACTTACTAAGTTAGCTGTAAAGATGGATATGATTGAGGTTGACCCGTTTACTAAGGTTGATATGCCAAGGGAACGAAAAAGCCAACCAACAAAGAAGGCCATGGATGGGGATGAGTTCCGTAACTTTATTGGGGTGCTAGATAGTCAATATTGTCAGATTAATCGGCAGGCTTACACGCTTTTGAGGCTGGTGGCCTTTACTGGTATGAGGACAGAGGAAGTTCTAGCCTTGCAGTGGCAACACGTTGACTTTGATGGCGGTTATATCAACATAGAACAAGCGCTAGGCCGTGGCTTGCATGGTGGCACTTACATTAAGGGCACTAAGAGCATGACAAGTACCAGAACAATCAAAGTTGCTACTGATATGCTTAGGGTGCTCTCACACTGGTATAACTTGAGCCAACGCAATGAGCCGACTGATTTTGTATTTAACAACAATGGGAAGCCGTTGCAATCATTAAGGCCTAATAAATGGTTACATGAAGTTAGCGATCAGTACAATGTAGCCAATGGGGTAGCAATGCACGGCCTCCGCCACACTTGGGCCACGTTAGCCCTGGAGCAAGGCGCAAGCGTGAAGCAGGTACAGAGTTATTTGGGCCATGCTGACGCCAATATAACCTTAAATATCTATGCAGAGATAACGAAAAAAGCCAAGGAGCAAACAGGGGAGTTTTTGACTGGATTAATCAGTTAGCAAGGGCAAAAGTACAGAAAAAGGTACAATATTAGTGACAAAGCCCATTACACCAGTGATTAACTGGAGTCCCTTCTTCTCCATAGAAGCCTACAACAGTAGGCATTAGCAGTCAGAAACCTTGAAAAGTACCACTTTAGTACTCAAGGAAAATCAAGAGAAGTCAAAGAAAATTAATCAAAATGGTACTTTTTTGGGACAAAAAAGTACAGGTAAACGACAAAAAAGCTTACGATTTGATATCGTAAGCTTTTTCTATTGAACATTTACTATTATTAAAATATGAAATTATATTTGATGATAATGGTAATTAAAGCTTTCTAGTCATGTTATACCAAGTTTCACCAGCATGCTGAGAATCAGAAATACCATCGACTTGGTAACCGTTTCTTTCATAAAAAGGAACTAATTTTTCTAAACACGTGAGGGTTATTAACTGACGCCCTTGTTGTTTAGAAAGGACAGCCAATTGTTGCAACAGCTGACCTGCAATGACCATTTTTTGTTTTTCTGGCGATACTACCAAACTCAGAATAGTTTGATAAGGTGCTTGCGCTGAATTAGGAACTGAAGTTTCAAATAGTTCGTCTGAAATATAGCGTTCTGTCGACGCTGGACCAACAATATAACCTGCAGGATTTCCTTGTTCATCATAGGCAACAATAAAAGTATCCGGAATAATTTTTATGCGTGCTAACATGCTTTCCCTAGTAGCTGCTTCAGCCTCAGAAAAACCTGAATGTTCAATATCCATAATTTTATCTAAATCATTTTCATTTGGTTTACCGAATGTAATGGCCATATTAAGTCTCCTTTGCTTTGCCGTAAAAAATAGTATAACTCATGAGGTACGCTAGTTGAAAAAGGATATTAAAGGGTCTGCAACTTGAATAGGGGGCGGACTCTTTAATCTATGCTATTCATTCTTTTGATTTACTACCAGCCAACCAGTCCTCTTGAAAAATAGCGTAGTGGTCAAAATCAACCCATTTACCATCATAGAAGACTTCATTTTTTGAAGTACCTTCTTTGACGAAACCAGCCTTAGTATAAGCTTTCACAGCTCCGGTATTGAAAGGGAAGACCGATAATTTTATTTTGTGCATGTTCAGGTTATTGAAACCATAGTTCAATATCAAGGACAGTGTTTCTTGACCATAGCCTTTAGACCGGTCTTGTTCTCTTGGAAAACCGATACCTAGTTCACAAGAGTGGTTACGAATACTGATATTTGATAGACTGACAAACCCAATTAAGCTGTCATCATCGACTTTGCGAACGGTAAACTCAACATTTTCGTCACTTCTAGAAGAATTGCGAAAAATTTTTTCCCAGTCCTCTGCTGTAAAGGGATGAATGACGTCATCAGACAATGGGTTAATAAAGTTCTCATCCCATTGCCAGTTGGCGAAATCGTTGCCATCACCTTCGTGGTAATGCGATAATTTTACATTTTTTCCTGTAAACATAATTTCTCCTGTTTAATCTCGTATTGCCATTGTTTAGAGTTGAAATCAGAATAAAGGCTGATTTTTTAAAATCAGTATTGCGAGATTCTGAAAGTTACTGGGTGTGATATTACAAACAGTATAACTTAAAACGGCTTAACATATGCTGATCGTTGGAGTGCCAGCCTTTTTTAATCCGTAAATCTCAGCAAATAGCCATTTGGATCTTGAATCAAAAATTCTTTTTGGACAATCAAACCGTCAACACCTTCGTATCGGCTAATCATTAGCTCACGGAATAAAGGCACACCACTGCTAATAATTGCATGATAAAAATCATCAATTGTTGGAATTTCAAATGATAAATTGATACCACGTCCCAGAGGATAAGTGAGTTCAGCGGTGTTCCAACCGTTATCGTGAATTTCTTCCAGCATGACCTGGTTACCATCCTTACTTAAGAAAACAAAATGTTCATCTGGTCGTTCATACTCAACTTTAAATTTTAAAGTATCGAGATAAAAGCGTTTTGATTGTTCAAGGCTAAAGACGGATAATTCGGGGATGGTTTTATTGAATTTCATTGTTTTTTCCTTTATTAATCAAGCTGTTGTGGAGAGTTTAGCACTGGCTTGAATTGCAATGTGAGAGTTGAAAATGAGCTTTTGTTGATTATGGCGCGGCGGAGAAATATGTCAGAACCTTCGTCACTAAAGTATAAAACCGATTTATCAAGTTTAATTAATCAAATAGTACCAGAGAAAATATTGGTTGAAAATTTTGTTATGATTTCGTCGATATAAAATTACTTTTTATTGCAGTCTCTTTGAATATTTATACACTGATACACATTAGAAAAAAAATACTGTAGAATAGAAAATGTATATTTTTTTGGATTAAGTGCAGGTAGAGGTACTAGAGAGAGTTATTTTAACAGCTTTTTGAGTTACTAAAAAGGTAATAATAAATTTAGTATTTTCTTCCATAAACTTGAACAACGTGCGCAAAAAAAACGCTAAGAGCGAGGGAGAAACAATGAATGATTTTTTCATAATGTTATTTTTGGTGTTCCTGATTTGGCTAATGGTCGAATGGGTGAAAAATAAGCGGGCAGGGGTAAAGCTGCAAAAGCGAGGTAAGTGGCTGCTAGTTGCAACGCTGGTATTTTTTATGATTGCCGGGGTAACGACACCTGCCGATCAATCACAGGCGGACGACAAGCCAAGGGCGAAAAAATCAGTTACAACGACATCGAAGTCTAAAAAGTCTTCTGATGCTTCAAGTAGTGCTTCGACTGCGCAAAGTGCCAGTACCAATGTTGATCAAAAGCAGCAAACAGATGGTGGCCTTTTAGCCTTTGCCGGCAAGCGGCAAATGGTCATGGGCGACTTGGATCGATTGGGTCGAGCAACTTATTCTCATATTCAATTGCAGGATAAGGATGAACCAAGAGTTAAACGAGCAGCAAAATTAAAGTACAATCCAGTTGGGTGGCACAATTTTAAGTTTTATTATGGTGATGGAACCAAACAGGCTTGGGTAATGAACCGAGGTCATTTAGTTGGATACCAATTTAGTGGTTTGAATGATGAACCCAAAAACTTAGTACCAGAAACGGCTTGGATGAATGCTGGTAATTATAAGGGGATGAACGATAGTAATCAAGATTCCATGCTTTTCTATGAAAATCGTCTTGATTCTTGGCTGGCTAACCATCCTAATTACTGGCTAGACTATCAAGTAACGCCAATTTATCAAGGGGATGAATTGATTCCTCGCCAAGTCAAGTTGGATTATGTTGGCTTAGATAGCTCGGGTAAGACACTTACAATCCAGCTTGGTTCAGGGAAGGAATCAACTGATGGCAATGGTATCACCCATGTTGTCCTGGATAATGTGACACCAAACGGAACGATTGATTATGCTAGTGGGCGAGCGACAAATACGGTTGCAAAGTCCGGTACAAGTGCTGCAACAAAGAAAAGTAAGTCAAAAGCATCAACGACAAAAAAGCAGGAGCAAAGTGCAGCTCCTGCAACGCAATCAGATGCTTCAGTAGCACAATCGATCACCCCGACAGAACAGTCTACAGCGCCTGCTGCGCAACTTACTCAGTCTGATCAAGGCAATAGCGGTGAATCCGATAGAACAGTTTATGTCACCGGTGGCGGAAAATCAGATGTCTACTGGTATAGTACCGATTCAATGCCAGCTCGTACTAATAAGGCCAACATCATCACGATGACCGAAGCGCAGGCGAAAGCACAGGGAAAGCGCCTCTCGTTAAAGCAGTGAGCAGAAAAAGGTCGGAATCAAAAATCCTTTTCCCAACTCTATTCCACCTTGCATGCCTTTCCAAGCTTGCGTACAATGGACATCAACAGGAACAGAGAAGGAGAACAATATAAATGACCATGGGCGCTTCTTTCAAAAGCTTTTGGAAAAACTATTTTAATTTTACCGGCACTGCAACTAGAGCTGAATATTGGTGGATGGTTTTACTCGGTAGTGTTCTGGCACTTCTCTGGGTAGTTGCCACCATTTTTGCTGGCCTGGCACCAGCTGATGAAAAATTAAATATCTGGCATTGGTTAACGACCTTATCTGGTGGCCTCATCGTCTGGCTAGTTGTTTCAGGATTGGTGTTTTTGGCTATTATAATTCCATCGTTATCGCTGGAAGTTCGACGCATTCGAGACACCGGATTGAATGCTGTCTTAGTTTGGGTCGTTTTTGCTATTGATATCTTGTCGGATATTATTGGCTCTAATGGATTGCTGAACGATATCGTGTCCTTGCTAATTTTGCTGGTTTTGGTCTTTCCAACCGATAAGTTTGCGAATGTTCGAATGATTGGTAAAAATCAGCGTTAAAGCTAAAGCCTGCCGGCATAACATAAATGAATACAACTTTGAGAAAGCAATTCAAACCCTGAATTGCTTTTTTTAATTTATAATTTGTTGTGATAAGGTAGAAATATTAACAAATTTAGACAAATATCAGGTTTTCTGTTATGGTTGAAATATAAGTACTTTGACATTTCCTGCTGTTGAATCAGCTAGGGTTGCCAGCGGGTCACCCTAGCTGATTTTTTGGTGGAAAAATATAATCGATGAAAGGAAAACTATTAGATGAAATCGTTATCAAAATTTTTACATAAGCTTTTGTACCACCCTAATACCCTTGCTTGGGTTTTTCCAATCGTGATGGTTGCCATCATGTCCACATATAATACTGTTATTCGTTTTGGTTTTTCCGAAAGAAAGCTTGAGCGCGTTTGGCTCATGTACCCCATTATCGTAGTCTTTATTTATTGCCTGCGAACTTTTGTGACTCTGCCGATTACTATGCAGCTTCATAAGCATTATCCAAAATTTATTAAAAATCATTTATCCGAAAAGTACACTGTTCCATTAACCGTGATTATGCTCAATGTTTCCATCATGATGATCTGGTTAACTGAAATATACCGCAAGCTGTATCCGCAATTTCTGCCTGGTTACTTGATGAATTGGGTGAAAACATTCTTTGTTGCTGTACCGATTTTCTTCTTGGTTGTTCGACCAATCATCTTAGCCATTTTTGATTTCCTTAAAAATCGTTTTCCTGTCGAACCATTAGTTGAAAAAATGGAAGAGACATTGGAGACGGGTCATCGGGTTTAATAACAAGGTTGAAATGCGAGTAAATTATTTTAGAGCAAAAGCAGAACGTTTGTCTTCTTTTGCTCTTTTTGTTAGCTTTTAGACGGTCAATATAAGAAAAAACTTAAACTTTTTTCATTATTTTGTTATGTTAGCTGACAAAGTTTGTCAGATTTTAGGACGTTGACCCGTAAGATGGAAATAAGCTTGGCCCAGTTACGGTCGACTAGAATAAATGTTGCAAGGAGAAAAACGATGTCAATGATCGAATTCAAAAATGTACAAAAGTACTATGGTGACTTTCATGCCCTTCATGACGTCAATTTAAAAATTGATGCGGGTGAGACTGTTGTCTTAATTGGCCCTTCTGGGTCAGGAAAGTCGACCTTGATTCGAACCGTCAACGGTTTAGAAGAAATCGAAGACGGGCAGTTGATTGTGGATGGTCAAGACCTCCACGACCCCAAAACCGACATTAATAAGATCCGTCGAGATGTCGGGATGGTCTTCCAACACTTTAATTTGTATAACAACAAGACGGCGTTGGAGAACATCATGTTGGCACCGCGTTTAGTTTTGGGCCGCGAAGAGGCCGAAAACAAGCGAATCGCAATGGAATTGCTGGAAAAAGTTGGTTTGGCTGATAAGGCAAACAACATGCCATCGGCCTTATCAGGTGGCCAAAAGCAGCGAATCGCCATTGCCCGGTCTTTGGCAATGAAGCCAAAGGCACTCTTGTTCGATGAACCAACTTCTGCATTGGACCCCGAAATGATTGGGGATGTTTTGGATGTTATGCGTGACATCGCCAAAGATTCATCCATGACTTTGTTGGTTGTGACGCACGAAATGGGCTTTGCCAAGGCAGTGGCTGATCGGGTTATTTTTATGGCCGACGGTCGCATTTTGGAAGATAATTCGACAGCTAGTTTCTTTGAAAATCCTCGAGAACCGCGGGCGAAGAAGTTCTTAAGCCAGGTGGAACACCACTAAGAAGACGGGAAAGGGGAATTGCTTTATGGAAAAAGCAAAGAAGCGGCGCTTTGGCTTAATCGCGACCATTATTTTAGCCTTGGCCATTGTTCTTGGTCTATTCTGGGCGCAACAAACGGTTGCACATAATGCTAAGCACCAAGATACCCTCACTCGAGTAAAGAAGAGTGGGAAAATTGTTTGGGGGACTAAGGCTGATACCAAGCTGTTTGGTTTGATGGACACGAAGACTGGTCAGTCCGAAGGGTTCGATGTTGACATGGCCAAGGCTGTGACCAAGCAAATTGGTAAGCAAATCGGTGAAAAGTTGACACCATCCTTCGTGACGGTTTCAACTGCTTCCAAGATTCAGTTGCTGAAGAACACTAACATTGATGGGGTCTTCGGTGTTATGACGATTACTCCAGAACGGGCAAAGATTGTTGATTTCAGTCAACCATATTTTCCAGCGGGTCAGTCATTGTTAGTTAAGAAGGACTCGGGTATCAAATCAGTGAATGATTTGAATGACCCAAGTAAGACTGTTTTGGTGGTTGTCGGAACAACTGCAGCCCAAAATATTAAGAAGTTTGCACCGAAGGCCAAGACGATTGCCTTGCAAGACTATGCTTCAGCCATGCAGGCATTGAAGGCTGGTCAGGGACAAGCGATCTCAACTGATAACGCTATTTTGTATGGTTTGGCGACAGAAAATCCAGACTACCAGGTTGTTGGTGGTACGTTGACCAACGGTCCTTACGGGGCAGCCTTTGACCATGATCAAAAGCCAATGGTTGACCAAGTCAATCAGGCAATTAACACCATGAAGAAGAATGGTGTCTACAACCAATTGATCAAGAAGTGGTTCGGCCAGGTACCAGGTTTGGATTGGCATGATTTGGAGGTGCACGAATGAGTTTGTTTGAACAAAATTTCTCGGTCTTCCTCCAAGGATTTGGTCACACCCTGTTGGCTAGTATCTTTGCCTTGGTGGGATCACTGATTTTAGGAACAATTTTTGCGATTATGCAGGTCACGAATTCAAGGACGGCCCGCACAATCGGTAATATCTATGTCCAGGTTTTCCGAAACATTCCTTTGCTGATTATCACGCTCTTCTTCTACCTGGCGGTAGCGAAGGTGATTAAGATGACAGGATTTACGGCTGGAACAATTGCCTTGACGCTGTATACCTCAGCCTTTATTGCCGAATCCGTTCGAGCTGGAATTCTTTCAATTGAAGCCGGCCAGATGGAAGGGGCACGAGCAAACGGGTTGACGTTTGGTCAGGCAATGCGGGTGATTATTTTACCTCAGGCCTTCAAGGTGGCGATTCCTTCATTGGGAAATCAGTTTATTAACCTGGTAAAAAATTCATCAATTTTGGCCTTTGTTGGTGGTTTGGACTTGATGTACCAAGGAAACATCGTAGCAGCGAACTCCTTTGATACCTTTACAACGTATATTATCATTGGCCTTTTCTACCTGATCATTACCTTGCCATTAAGTTACTACATCCAGCATCTTGAACATAAATTGAAGAAGAACGCATAAGGAGGCCGCAGAATGTCAGGATTTTTTAGTGCCTTTACAGAGGCAAACCTCGGCTACCTGATGGGCGGTCTAGGAATTACCGTTGGGGTCTCAATCATCTCGGTTATTTTGAGTCTGATTTTTGGTTCCATTATTGGAATTGTTTTCTTTGAAAAGATTCCTTACTTCTCAAGTTTCGTTGGAACAATCAACAACATCGTCCGTAACTTGCCGTTGTTGTTAATTATTTTCTTTACTTACTTTGCCTTGCCACAATTAGGCCTGCACTTGCCAATTTTTTGGGCAACGGTCGTGGCCATGACGGTTTTCCAGTCAGCAATGTTGGCTGAAATTGTCCGTGGTGGTTTGGAAGCTGTTGATATCGGCCAGTTTGAAGGTGCGCGCGCCAATGGGTTGTCGAATATGCAGACGATGTGGCACATTGTTTTGCCACAGGCCTACAAGAAGATGATTCCGCCAATTATCTCGCAACTGATTTCCTTAGTGAAGGATACGAGTTTGGCATCCGGAATTGTTCTTGCGGAATTGACTTACCGTGGCCAAATTATCTACGCGCAAAATACGAATTTCATCGTGCCCGTTTTGGTTGTGATGACCCTGGTTTACTTCTTGTTGAACTACGGTTTGTCACTGATCGCCAAGTGGTTTGATCACAAGTTGGCATAATTGTTTGCCTATTATATATGAAGAAAACTGTTCACTCTTTTCGTTGAACGGTTTTTTCTTTTGGACAAATCAGTGTTCCTTAGTTCGGCTACATGACAATTAACCAGTAGAAGCCGATTGATTTCAAGTTTTTTAGTTAAAATACCTAACGTAGGGGGGCTATAAATGGTAAAATGTACGTATTAATCTTAACGCCTTTTCCTGCAGTTAGGAAAAGGCTACTTTTTTGTCGAGGAGAAAAGCGATGTCAATGATTGAATTCAAAGATGTACAAAAGTACTACGGGGATTTTCACGCCTTGCATGATGTGAACTTGAAAATTGACGCGGGTGAAACGGTGGTCCTGATTGGTCCTTCTGGTTCCGGCAAGTCAACCTTGATTCGCACAATCAACGGTTTGGAAGAAATCGAAGAGGGACAGTTGTTGGTTGATGGGTTTGACCTGCATGACCCCAAGACGGATATTAATAAAATTCGTAAGAACGTCGGGATGGTTTTCCAGCACTTTAATCTATATAACAATAAGACGGTTTTGGAAAATATTATGTTGGCACCGCGCTTGGTTTTGCACCGCGATGAAGCTGAAAACAAGCGAATTGCCATGGAATTGTTGGAACAGGTTGGCTTAGCCGATAAGGCGAACAGCATGCCTTCTGCTCTATCCGGGGGACAAAAGCAACGAGTAGCGATTGCTCGCTCATTGGCAATGAAGCCAAAGGCTTTGCTGTTTGATGAGCCAACTTCTGCCTTGGATCCCGAAATGATTGGGGATGTGTTGGATGTCATGCGCGATATTGCGCGCGATTCGGATATGACTTTGCTGGTGGTGACTCATGAAATGAGCTTCGCCAAGGCGGTCGCCGACCGGGTGATCTTTATGGCAGATGGCCGAATCTTAGAAGATAGTTCAACGGAAGCTTTCTTTGAGAATCCAACAGAACCACGGGCCAAGAAGTTCTTGAGCCAGGTTGAACATCACTAAAATGGAAGGAAGGGTCTAGCTAGATTAACTTAGTTAGACAAAGCGTATGGAAAAGATTAGACAACGCCGTTTTGGAATCATTGCCTCGCTGATTTTGGCTGCCCTGATTTTGCTAGGGGCTTTTTGGGCCAGCGTGACGATTGATAAAAACAAAACGCACCAAGATACCCTGGCCCGGGTTGAAAAAAAGGGGCAGATTACCTGGGGAGTTAAGGCTGATACGAAACTTTTTGGCCTAATGGATACGAAAACTGCCCAACCGGCCGGTTTTGAAATTGATTTGGCAAAGGCGATGACCGCCCAAATCGCTAAACAAACCAATACGAAACTTTCAGCAGCCTTTGTGCCAGTTTCCTCCGCTTCACGAATTCAGTTGCTGAAAAATACGAACATCGATGGACTGATTTCGACGATGACGATTACGCCGGAAAGAGCGAAAATTGTTGACTTTACGAACGTCTACTTTAACGCCGGCCAGTCATTATTGGTTAAAAAGGACTCAGGCATTCAATCTGTCAAGGATATGAACGATCCGAAGTACACGGTGTTGGTTGTTGTCGGAACGACCGCCGCCCAAGAAACGAAGAAGTATGCGCCAAAGGCTAAAATTATTGCCTTGCAGGACTATGCTTCTGCGATGCAGGCTTTGAAATCAGGACAGGGACAGGCACTGTCAACGGATAATGCCATTCTTTACGGTTTAGCAACCGAAAATCCAGACTATCACCTTGTTGGTGGGGTCTTTACCAAAGCACCATATGGAATGGCCTTTGACCATAATCAAAAGCCAATGACAAAGCAGGCTAACCGTGCTTTGAAGACCTTGCAGGAAAATGGTACATACAACCGTTTGGTTGAAAAATGGTTCCATAACGTTCCTGGCTTGGATTGGCATGATTTGGAGGTAAATAAATGAGCCTTTTGAATCAATATTTTTCAGTGTTTGTCCAAGGATTTGGACACACGCTTTTAGCGAGCATCATTGCTTTAATCGGGTCACTGGTTTTGGGAACGCTGTTTGCCATTATGCAGGTTTCATCTTCGAAGACCGGTCGCATCATCGGCAATATCTACGTCCAGGTTTTTCGAAATATTCCGCTCTTAATTATCACGCTCTTCTTGTATTTGGCAGTAGCGAAGGTGATTAAGATGACTGGCTTTACCGCCGGAACGGTCGGGCTGACGCTGTATACGTCCGCCTTTATCGCCGAATCCGTTCGTGCCGGGATTCTTTCAATTGAAGCTGGTCAGATGGAGGGGGCTCGTGCAAACGGTTTGACCTTTAACCAAGCCATGCGGGTGATTATTTTACCCCAGGCCTTTAAGGTCGCGATTCCTTCATTGGGAAATCAGTTTATCAACCTGGTCAAAAATTCTTCCATTTTAGCCTTTGTTGGTGGGTTGGATTTAATGTACCAGGGTAACTTAGTGGCGGCTTCGTCTTTTGATACCTTTACGACGTATATCATTATTGGTGTCTTCTATTTGGTGATTACGATGCCACTGAGTTACTATGTCCAGCACTTGGAAACCAAGTTGAAAAAGGACGCCTAAGGAGGAGAAGTGATGTCTGATTTTTTTAATGCTTTTACCTCAGCTAACATGGGCTATCTGCTTGGTGGCTTAGGCATTACCGTTGGCGTTTCAGCCATTTCGGTTGTCCTGAGTCTTTTGTTTGGTTCCATTGTGGGGATTATTCAATTTGAAAAGATTCCATTCTTTTCATCATTTGTTGGCACGTTAAACAACATTGTCCGTAATTTGCCACTGTTGTTGATTATCTTCTTTACTTACTTTGCCTTGCCACAATTAGGCATTCATTTGCCAATTTTTTGGGCGACTGTGGCCGCAATGACGTTCTTTGAGTCAGCTATGTTGGCTGAAATTGTTCGTGGTGGGCTGGAAGCGGTTGACCGCGGCCAATTTGAGGGCGCGCGAGCAAACGGTTTGTCCAACATGCAGACGATGTGGTATATTGTCTTGCCACAGGCTTATAAGAAGATGATTCCGCCAATTATTTCGCAGCTGATTTCTTTAGTGAAGGATACGAGTTTGGCGTCCGGAATCGTGTTAGCTGAAATGACTTACCGAGGCCAAATTGTTTATGCTCAGAATACGAATTACATTATTCCTGTTCTTGTGGTCTTGACGGTGGTATACTTCTTGTTAAACTATGGTCTGTCACTAATCGCGAAGTGGTTTGACAAAAAATTAGCTTAAAGCAAGACAAAAGGACAGCGCTGATGTTCGATCCAAAGAAAAAATCAAAAATTATTGCTGCTGTGGCTTCAGCTTGTTTTGCTGTGTTGATGACTTTTTCTGTGGCTCATCACATTAAGTCACCAGCCGCCTTTGCATCGGATGTGAATTTGGCTGTTCAAAAAAGCATCGCCGGCGACCAGCGTGGACTGAACAACATGATTGATGAAGTTTGGGCCCAAGCTGCCCGGGATAATTTCGATAATGATTAATCACGATTGCTGTTAATAGCGAAAAAGACATCACCTAATCCATGGATTAGGTGATGTCTTTTATTGTGCTGGTGGAGTAGATAGAGGCGATTTGTTCACCTAAACTACTCTGGTTGGATTGATTTAGTTATTATTGGTGTCGTCATCGCTGGATGAGCTCGACTGGCTACTGTCCGAGTTCGATGTACTATTGTTGTCGCTATTGGAATTGTTATCGTCAGTGCTCTGGCCAGTATTGGAATCGTTACTGTCATCAGAATTGCCGTTATTGCTGTCGTTGTTATCATTTGAGTTGCTTACGTTGTTGTCGGAGTTGTTTGAATCGGTGGCGCTTGAATTATTGTTGTCTGAATCACTCGAATTGCTATTATCGGAAGAAGAATTATTATTGGTATTTGTGTTGCCAGTATCGTGACCATCTTGCATAGGTTTACTATCAATTAAACTTTTGGCATCTGGATTGGAAGTTAATTCGAAATTAAAGGTGTTTTGATTGTCAAATGACTGATTCCAACTATCAAAAACGACGGTGCCATGATCGATATGGTAGGGAATTTTGTATTGGACATTGCTAGGAAGTTCAAGGTTTAGAGTCTGTGAGGTCACAGAGTAATGCTCAGTTGTTTCACCAATATACGTACCCAATCCAGTAGTACGGACGGCATTACCATCTGTAAAATAAAGCATCTGAACATAGTCATGAACCAAATCTTGAGGTGCACCTGGCTGGTCCATTGCTTGATCAATTCCAAGGCCATTATAAGTTTTTGGCGTGATGGCAAAACCATGGTTGATAATTGCCTGTTTCACTAATTCAATCTTTTTTGAGGAATCTGAATCTGAGCCTGATGACGAATCAGTTGAGGAGCTACCGTTACTACTAGTCGTTTGTCCGTCTTTGACCTTTACTACCTTAGCTTGGTCAGTGCTGTTTTTATGCTGTGCATGACCAGAATGGCCATCAGCATAGGCCAAACTTCCGCCAACAACCACAGCGGCTGCTGTCACACCCGCAATAATTTTAATATGTTTCATCTTGTTTTCTCTCCTATAAGTACCGCGTTTTCTCTAAGAAGTTCTAACACTTCACTTTTAAAGTAGCATTTGTTGAAATAAAAGTAAAATATTGGTAAAAAAGAACTAACGAAAAGCAATATTTTTCCTTGTATATTCTCTCTAAGCGAGTTAAACTCTCCTTTGATTGGTGGAAAAAAAGTTGCGCAACAAAAGAGCTCTTGATGTTGGAAAACTGATTTAAAAACCAAGAAAAATAGATTGAAAAATACTTTTATCTAAATTAGATTAGTTCTTTGAGGCGCTCAAAAGTCTTGCAGAAAGTGACCATCAACGACTGATTTTATAGGAGAGAAGAAATGACTGATTCAGCAAAGAAGCGGTTAAAGTATGGTGGCTTCCTGATCGCCTTAGGCATTGTCTATGGTGATATTGGAACGTCTCCTCTATATACTATGAATGCCATTATTGCCGGTAATGCACATACCGACAATATGAAGAACCTGGTAATTGGATCAATTTCCCTTGTTTTTTGGACTTTGATGCTAATTACGACGATTAAGTATGTCTTAATCGCCTTGCAGGCGGATAACCACGGTGAAGGTGGTATCTTCTCCCTGTATAGTAAGGTTCGCAATCGTAACATGAAGTGGCTCATCATCCCAGCTATGGTCGGTGGGGCAGCCCTACTGGCCGATGGGGCTTTGACGCCTGCTGTGACCGTCACGTCTGCCGTGGAAGGGTTAGAGGGGCAGAAGTTTGGCTCTCTGGTGTTCCCGACAGGGATTGATTTCGTTGTGCCAGTGGTGTTGACGATTTTGTTGATTGTCTTTACTCTGCAGCGAAAGGGAACAACCAAGATTGGCCGGATGTTTGGTCCGATGATGCTGATTTGGTTTTCTTTCATCGGCTTCTTTGGTCTCTTGCAAGTCATTCAGTATCCTGAAATTTTAAAGGCCCTTTCGCCTGTTTACGCCGTGCAGACCCTGTTTAGCCCGGATAACCGCTTAGGTATTTTTATTTTAGGAAATATCTTCTTGGCCACAACCGGTGCCGAAGCATTGTATTCGGATATGGGGCACGTTGGTAAGCGCAACATTTATTTAAGTTGGCCATTCGTTTATACCACATTGGTTCTGAACTATATGGGTCAAGGTGCGTGGGTAATCATGCATAATGCCAGTGGTTCAAACTTGAACCTCTTCTTTGATATCTTGCCTAATCAGTGGCGACTGGTCGGCGTTATCTTGAGTACCATTGCAGCCGTCATTGCTTCACAGGCTTTGATTACGGGGGCCTTTACGCTGGTATCAGAGGCCATCTCGTTGAAGATTATGCCTCGGTTGCGGATTACTTATCCAAACGACTTCCGTGGTCAGATGTATATTTCGATTGTCAACTGGATGCTCTTTGTCGCCGGTGTGGTCGTTGTTTTGCTTTTCCAGACATCGCATAATATGGAATCAGCTTACGGCTTGGCCATCACGGTCACAATGCTGATGACGACGACGCTATTGTTCGAGTTTATTCGCTTTAAGACGCGTACAAGTTTGGCGATTCTGTTTGCTGTTCCATTCGGCTTGCTGGAAACCCTTTTCTTGATTGCTAGTCTTGGTAAGTTCATTCACGGTGGCTACTTCACGGTGATCTTGATGTTGCTGATTTTGTCAGTGATGGTTTTCTGGTTCTATGGAAACAAGCGCCGCGAAGCATTGTCTTATAACAACGATTATCTGTCCTTGAAGGACTACCGTCGTCAGTTGATGCAGTTATCCAATGACGCGGAAGAGCCACTGATGGCCAAGAACCTGGTTTATATCGTCAACGTTCATGATGATTATCAAATTAAGAAATCAGTTATCTACTCGCTATTGGGCGCTCGGCCAAAGCGGGCCAAGGTTTACTGGTTCGTCACGATTCGTGAATCCATTAACCCATACGAAAAGAGCTATTCGGTTGATTTGATGGGTAGCCAAAATATGGTTCGAGTTGTTTTGAATCTTGGTTTCAAAGTTGATCCACAGGTTGAATACTACATTCACCAAATTGCCAAGGTTTTGGTTAAGCAGGGTGTATTGGAACCACAAAAGATTCGCTACGGACTGGATAAGAACCGGAGTATTGGTGACTTTAAGTATGTGATTACCAATAACTACTACACCGACCTAAAGGCTGTTTCCAAGATTTCATCATGGGACCGCTTCTTAATCGGTGGTCGAATTTGGTTGCAATCCCATTCTGTTCATCTGCGTTACTTCTACCGTTTGCGCTTGAGTGACACGGTTGAAGAGGTTGTTCCGCTCTTTATTGAGCACAAAACCGTTTCAAAGCTTCGGCAACTGGAAGTTAAAAATCAGATGCCAAAGATGGACCGCTGGAACCCTCAACTCGATGATCAGGTGAGTCCAATTGATCGGAAACGTCGTCGTGATGAGGATGGATATCCTCAACGCCGCGATGATCACCATCACGAATAAATTAATTTTAGTTAGTAAAAACGCCTAAGGAGTTGTCCTTAGGCGTTTTTTTGTATATCAGTGATAAAGGTTTTCATTAACTGTTTAATGTCGGCAGCGGTTGTTTTGAAAAAAGTAGTAATTTCTTCATCGGAACCAGTTACCCCAGCAGGGTCAGCCAAGGGAAAATGAACTCTTTGAACGGAATCCGGTGTTATTGGACAATGATCTCGGGCATCACCGCAAAGTGTTACGACGTAGTCAGTTAAGTTTAAAAAATCATCATCAATGGCATCTGATGTTAGACGACTGGTATCAAAGCCTTCCTGATTTAACACCTCGATGGTCTTGGGGTGGACGCCATGTGGATTTGTCCCGGCGCTCTTGATTGACCAATCGGCCGGTGCATAGTGGCGAGCGTAAGCCTCCGCAAACTGGCTACGGGATGAGTTACCAGTGCATAAAAAATAAAGTTGCATTGTTTTTCTCCAAAATTATAGTATTTAGATTATACAAGATTGGGGTCAAAAAAGCCCGCTCAGTCGAACGGGCTTTCTCAAAGGCAATTATTTTTCAAAGAGGACGGTGCGAACTTTCTTCAACTCTGCGGGAATCATCTCGCAGCAACCACTAATCCAAGAAGCGCCGTGGTGGCGCCAGCTTGGTGCTTTCTCCGAAAAGATTTTTTCGTTTGGCTCGCCCCACGTCTTCGTGACGGGGTCATAGTCGGCGCCAGCGTTGGGAGCGACTGCGATGGCTTTCTCAGTCTTGGCAGTTGCCGACACATAATCTAGCGCATCTTCCGTGAATTCAGGCTTAAAGCAGTTGAAGCCGTAAGCGATGACGTTTTCCTGTGCTTCCAACACGGCCTGTACTTCGCGCAAATCAGTTCCATCGCTAATGTGCTGGTTGTCCTTTAAGGAGCAGGTAAAGAGAACGTCAACATCCGGGTACTGATTTAACAGTTGGCAAAGAACTTTGATTTCGGCAAAGCTGGGAACGGTTTGGATGGCAATCAGGTCGCTTCCAGCCTCAACTAACCATTTCAGCCGGTCTTCATGAAAGGCCTTTAAACCGTCATCCGTAATGTCACCGTAGTCACCAGTATACTCGGCACCGTTGGCGAGGTAGGCACCATAGGGACCGATATTGCCGGCCACCCATTTATCTTGTTGACCGGTACTGTCAAAGCTAGCTTTTTCGGCCAAGGCAACGGATTGCTTGATTAACTTTTCAGCCTCGTCTTTTCCTAGTCCTTGCTTGGCAAAACCAGCAGTTGATGCTTGGTAGGAATCAGTCGTGGTGATGTTCGATCCGGCATTAAAAAAGTCGAGGTGGACTTGGTAAACTTTGTCGGGGTCGGTAATCAGTGCTTTCGCCGTCCAAAGGGGATTGTTCGTATCGAAGCCCTGGTTACTGAGCCCCAGTCCCATGGAACTATCAAATAAAATCGTCTTCTGTTGTTTGGCCCAATCGTGAAAATTCATGGTGATTTTGTCCTTTATTTTTAGTTTGAAAAATTTGGTAGTAACCGTACAAAAAGAGTGAAAAGGGAACGCCGATAATCAAGGCAATCCGTTGGTTGGGGTCAAAGCCAATGCCAATAATGGAGGCGAGGCAAACGACAATCACGATAATCGGTGTTAACGGATACAGGGGCGCCTTATATTTCAGGTCCTTGAGATCATGCTCTTTTTGATACTGCTGACGGAAGTTTAATTGCGCCCAGGCAATCACAATCCAGACCGCGACAACGGCAAAGGCTGAAAGAGCGTTGAGGGCTAAATAGAGCGTTTGCGCAGCGTAAACACTGGAAAGAAGTGACAAGGCACCGCCGGCCATCGTCAGGATTAAGCCGTAAACCGGGAGGCCGTGGCGACTTAATTTACCGAATTTTGGTGAAATTTCACCCTTATCGGCTAGTGACCAAATCATCCGTGAGGCGGCAAAGACACCGGCGTTGGAAGCTGAGAACAGCGTGATAATTAAAATCGCGTTCATGATATCAGCAGCGCCAGGAATGCCGGCTTGGCCCAAAATAGCCACAAAGGGACTTGTTGCCAGGGCGTTATCAGAAGGCGCCAAGAGGGCACCCATGATTAAGATGGCACCAATAAAGAGCGTGATCAGCAACACGAGGGTTCTGCGGCTGGCCTTTGGAATGGCCTTTTCAGGATTCTTGGTTTCACCGGCGGCCACACCAATCATTTCAGCCCCAGAATAGGCGAAATTAGCGGTCAAAACGGTGGCCAAAATCGGACCGATGCCGTGTGGGAACCAACCGTTTTTGGTTAGTTCGCCAAAATTAGCAGCGGTTTGAATATGGTGGCCAGGAATTAACCTTGTGACCATTAAAAAGCCAATGATGATAAAGAAGAGGAGGGCAAAGGTTTTAACCCAAGAGGTGATAGATTCACTCTTGGAGAACCAAGAAAGGTTACCAATGTTTAAGATAAACATGATGAGGCCGAAGAAAAGGCACCAGACCCATATTGGTTCTTGCGGGAACCAACGTTGCATTAAGACGCCCATCGTTAACAGGTTAGATCCTAATGCAATTGTCCAGGTGAGCCAGTAAAGCCAGGCGACAACGAAGCCGACCCCAGGATTGATATACTGGTTGGCGTAATCGTGGAAGGCACCGGTAGTTGGCTGGTGGACGGACAATTCACTGAGACATTGCATCACCAGACAAACGAGGACGGCTCCAATCAGATAGGCGATTACCGTTCCGATGGCGCCGGCACTTTTAATGAAATAACCGGGACTCATAAAAATCCCGGTCCCAATCACCCCACCTAGTGACAGTGCAATCAGCTGGTTGGTGTTCATTGATTGGTTTTGTTCTGCTCTTTTAATAATGTTGCTCCTAGAATGAATTGGTTAAAGAATGTGCCAAGGGTTAGTCGCGGTAAGCATGAGTCAAGTCTAATTGCAGACCGGTTGGGTTTAAGACCACACCCTTCACATTTGGTCGGTTCAAGATAATGCGCTTCCATGAATACAATGGGTTCAAGTTTGCTTGGTCCTTCAAAGCGGCTTCAGCCTTCTTGAAATCAGCGTCCCGGGCTGCCGGCTTATTGGCATCCTGATTTTCCGCTTGATTCACAGCGGCCGTAAAGGCATCATTCTTGAATTGGCCACTATTAGTACCGGTTGTTGGCGTCTTGAACATGTTGTAGTAGCTGACACCATCTTGGTAATCACCAGTCCAGTTGGTTAAGGTGATATCGAAGTTACCATTCTGGGCATCTTGCATCCGCTGCTTGATTGGGACAATCTTTTCCGTGACAGAAATGTCGGAACCGAAGGTTGATTCCCAAGCCTGCTTAAGGTAATCAACAGTACTCTTGGAAACGACTGCATCGGCATCGGTCTCAATCGTGACATTCATCTTGCCCTTGTTTACTTCTTGAAGACCTTCCTTAAAGAGCTTCTTGGCTTGCGTTGGATCATATTTGTAACCAGGGTTAACATAGCTTGCCAAGTCCTGGCCGTTTGTGGCCTTCACCAAGTTCTTTGGCACCAGGCCTGTTGCGGCGTAACGAGTACCACCACTGGCCTGGTCAGCCAGTGCTTGGCGATTGGTTGCCAGGTTTAGTGCCTGACGAATTTTCTCGTTTGCTAAGAATGGATTCTTGGCTTGGTTGTATTCGAGGTAGGAAGAAACGGCCAGCGGGGTCGTGGTTGCCGCCTTATTATTCTTATTGGCTTCGTAAATTTCCGGTGTCCCGTAAATCTTGGCACGATCAATCTTACCTTGTTGATAAAGTTTGACGGCACTTTCTGGATTCTTGATGACTTGCCAGTTCACCTGCTTGGTTTTGACGTCTTTAGCGTCCCAGTAATCGGGGTTCTTGACCATCTTGAAGGACTCATTGGTGCCATTCCAACCCTCTAGCTTATAGGGGCCGGAGTAAATCTGATTTTTCGCGGTGGTACCGTAATGAGAACCTTGGTCCTTGACGTAGGATTCCTTCTGTGGCATCAACTGAGCGAAACTCAGTAGGTACTTGAATTGCTGCATTGGCTTTTCAAGCTTAAAGGTCAACGTGTTACCCTTTGCCGTGACCCCCAATGAAGATACCGGCTTTTTACCAGCCATGATATCATCGGCATTTTGCACACCGGAAGTTAGATAGGAATATTGGGAACCGGTCTTTGGATCGGCTAACCGTTGCCAGGAGTAGACGAAGTCCTTGGCCGTCAGGGCGGAGCCATCTGACCATTTCAAGTCAGACCGTAACTGGACGGTGTAGGTGAGACCGTCGCTCGAAACGCTGTAGGATTTTGCTAAATCAGGAACTGGTTCGCCCTTGGCATTCAGCCGCAGCAAGTTTGATTCGGTGTTACCCAAGATGGTAGTGGAGTACTGGTCTGAACTCTTTGAGATATCAAGCGTTTGGATATCGCTATCTAAAGAATAATTCAAAACCGAGTCTTCCTTGGAGGCGTTCGTCTTGAAATGATTAAAGGTTGCCAGCCCTCCACCGATAACCACTACTAGGGCGGCCGCTGCCGTCCATTTCTGCCATTGTTTCATGAATTAGTGTCCGCCTATCCCCAAATTTTTTCGGCCGTGTCGACAACTAATTTAATCTTGGCCCATTGTTCATCTTCTGTTAGGTGATTGCCTTCTTCAGTCGAAGCGAAACCACACTGTGTACTCAAAGCCAAGTTTTCCAAAGGAACGTATTGGCTAGCTTCCTTAACTCGGTCAATCAACACTTGAGGGTCTTCAAGTTCAGGCTTCTTTGAAGTTACCAAGCCCAAAACAACTTCCTTGCCGGCTGGAACCTTTGCCAATGGTGCAAAGTCACCAGAGCGGTCATCATCAAATTCCAAGTAGAAGGATTCAACGTTTTCCTTGGCAAAGAGGGTGTCGGCAACAGCGTCATAGCCACCAGTTGCGGCCCAAGTTGAAGCGTAGTTGCCGCGGCAAACGTGTGTGCTGACACGGAGGTCTTCAGGCAAGTTTTCCAATGACAGGTTATTGATCTTCAAATATTCTGCTTGGAGTTCATCGATTCCCTTTTGGTCGACATTTTGTTCTGCCCAGAAATCAGTATCGGAGAGCATACCCCAAGTACAGTCATCTAACTTGATGTCGCGACAACCAGCTTCATAGAGCGCAAGGTAAAGGTCATGGTAGGCAGTGGTCAAATCATGAACGAGGTCCTCATGATTTGGGTAAAACTCCTTCAAAGCAGCAATGTTTTCCTCACCGCGAACCAACTCAGCATAGGCCTGAGCTGGAGAGGGGATGCTTTGACGGGGGATAACATCCAAATCTTTCGTGATTTCCTTCAAGTACAAGAAGGCCTTCAAATCAGGATGGTCCTTTGTAAAGCGAATCTTGCCGTCGACTTGGGCTGATTCGGCTCGTGTCTCGACATCATGGAAAAGGTAGCCATGGGCGATATTCGTCTTTTTGATGCCCTCAAAGCCCCAGAAAGTATCCAAGTGCCACCAGTGACGACGGAATTCACCATCTGAAACGTAGTGGAGGCCAGCCTTAATTTCCTTGTCGACCAAATCCTTGATTTCTTCATCTTGAATTTTGGTTAGGTCTGCTTGGCTGATTTTGCCATCGGCTAAGTCTTGTTGGGCCTGCTTCAGGCGGGCTGGTCGGAGGAATGAGCCGACGATATCGAAATGTACGGGGGTCTTGGTCAATGTTGCTACTGCTGTTTCTGTCATGTCTTTTCTCCTTTTTCTAGACACTAAAAAGCGCCCCCAGGTTTAGATTTTTAAATCTGAACCTAGAGGCGCATGTGAACGCTGTACCACTCTACTTCGCCGGTCTAATGACCAGCCTTAGTCGATACACCAATGGGGGCTATATCGCAACATGATAACGGTTGTTAGCCGTAGCCAGCTTATCGCAGAGGACTCGCCGCACTATGAACCGCTCCTGGACCATTTTCATCCGTAGCCAATCCACCGTGTCTCATCAAATCACGGTTTTCTGTAGAATCGCTTGCGGATTACTCATCCAATCACTGCAGTTGTTATCTTGGTTATGAGTATAGCATTAAAAAAATATGAGTCAACAGTGAATTTAAAATTTATTTTTTGTGCGGATTCAAAAGTTTATAATAAGCACCAAGACAAAAAGCCGCGAGAGCTCTTTTGTAATCGACTTTGTTGATCTCGTAAATGGACCTGTTTATTTTTCAAAAGGCCCTCAAATTACTGGAGAAAAAATGAAAAAAATTGCTGTGATTGTCGGAAGTAATCGAACAAAGAGTGTTAGTCGGCGCTTAGCCTATTGGTTAGCTCCTTTGTTAAGTAACCAAGAGATGGAGGCCGAGGTGGTCGACCTAGCCACCGTTGCTTTGCCATTTTTGGATGAGCCCGAACTACCATCTGAAGGTCATTATCAAAATCAGTCAACGATTGATTGGTCGAAACAAATTAAAAGTTATGATGGGGTGGTATTTGTGGCCCCTCAATACAATTGGGGCTATCCAGCTGTTTTGAAGAACGCCATTGATACCCTTTACGCCGAGTGGCGAGGGTTGCCAGTTGCGACCGTTTTCTTTGGTGGTCATGGTGGTTTTCAGGGTGATTTGGCCTTCTCACTGGTTTTGCAGGGGGTGAAGGTCAACCGTTTACCTGTCAATCTCCGCTTGAATTTGGCAGTTGGTCAAGTGACGGAGGAAATGACGGCAGCAGAACTGATGGAACTCTTGTCACCATACCAAGACCAGGTGGCATTATTGCAGTCAGCCTTTGATAATGAATGGCAAAAACATGACTAAGCGGTTCTTTGGAGCTAAACAAGTGGCGATGGTTGGCATTGACATTGGTACCACCGGGACCTGTGTTCATTATCACTCGGATGTTGATATTGCCGGTCTGCGTTGTGCCCAATGCGAAGAATATTTTGCTTGCTACCAATGCCACGATACATTACGAGACCACCACTTTGTGCCGATGGCAAAAGATGCGACCAATCCGGCGGTTCTCTGTGGGCGCTGCGGTCAAGAATTAACTTATCAAGAATATAAGACGGGTGCCTGCCTGAACTGTTTAGCACCCTTTAACCCACGTTGCGAAATCCACGAAGAGCGGTATTTCTGCTAAGTGGGTTTTTATTTTGTCTAAATGCATTGGTCTGGATTGTGTTTGAAATCTCCCTTATAATAATTTTCTAGAGAAAAAGATTAAAAAATAATGAAAAAGGGGGAGTGGGATGGATGATACTTTAACAGCTCAGGCCGGCTGGCGAGATGCCCTGCCGACCGTCTTTGGTTACATTGGCATTAGTATGGCCTTTGGCATCGTGGCGAAAGCGGCGGGGCTGAGTACCTGGTTGATCGTGCTGATTTCAGCAATTGATTACGGTGGTTCGGCCCAGTTTGTTTTGGTCACGATGGTTGGGTCCCAGAGTTCGATAGCGGCGATTGACTTTGCCGTTTTTCTGGTCAACGCGCGGATGATTTTGATGAGTATGACGCTAGCACCCTATTTCAACCGCTATTCGCTCTGGCGTAATATTTGGCTGGGGACCTTTGTCACGGACGAAAGTTTTGCTCTGGGGATGAGTAAGGTCAATGTTAGCCAAAATCGGCTTAGCTTTCCCTGGTTTAACACGGTTAACTTGGTCTCGTATGCGAGTTGGTTATTAGGCACCTTTTTGGGTGCCGTCTTGGGTGGTCTGGTGAGCGATCCTGGAAAATTTGGCTTAGATTTTGCCATTACGGCCATGTTTATTGGACTATTAATGGCGCAAATCAGTTCGGATAAGACCATCAAATTGGTTTTGCAAGTAACCGTGGTCATCTTTGTGTTGGTACTGATTTACCTATTTTTGATTTTTGTACCAAAGAACTTTGTTGTCTTACTGGTGACGATTTGTGGCAGTTTATTTGGGATGGTGATGAAACGTGTCTTTGACTAACTATATTTTATTCACAATTATTACTTGTGGTCTCGTGACCTGGGTATCGCGGATATTTCCCTTTGTCATGCTGAAAAAGTTTGATTTACCAGAAGGGGTCCTTGAATTTTTAAGTTTTGTCCCCATCACTATTATGGCTGGGATTTGGTTTGAAAGCTTATTTGTGCAGCATCTGGGACACCTTCCAAGTGTCAATTGGTCAAATCTGTGGGCCTCTTTACCAACGGTGGCGACGGCTGTGGTCAGTAAAAACCTCCTGCTGACGGTTGTTGTTGGTGTTATTTCGTTTGCAGTCATCGACCTAATCGGACTTTAAATTAAAATTTTCTCATAAAACCCTTGACGGTCGTGTTTTGAATGATTATCATTGGCACAACAACAGAAAAGGGGAAATGTCGATGCGAAAAATTGGAATTATTGGAATGGGTCATGTGGGTTCAACGGTGGCTCATGGCCTAGTTGCTGAAGGCGTGGCGGATGAATACGTCTTTATTGATAAAAATGAAAAGAAAGTCCAAGCGGACGCCTTGGATTTTGAAGATGCAAAAACGAACTTGAACAATAGTTTTTCTGTGACTGTCAATGACTACCAAGCGTTGGGGGATGCAGACGTCATTATTTCAGCCA
This sequence comes from Fructobacillus evanidus, assembly GCF_963580165.1. Taxonomy (NCBI): domain Bacteria; kingdom Bacillati; phylum Bacillota; class Bacilli; order Lactobacillales; family Lactobacillaceae; genus Fructobacillus; species Fructobacillus evanidus. The sequence continues at coordinate 152,298 of NZ_CAUZLM010000004.1, read as the reverse complement.
TTGGTAAGATTGAATTGCAATACGATAACGTCGAACATGATCGCTTTATTGAATTGCCACACAACGTTGAGCAGGTGAAGGAAGTTTCAGCCAAGTTGAAGGCGACTGATTTTTCAGGGGTCTTGGTCGTGATTACGAATCCTTGTGACGCGATTGCCGCTGTTTACCAGGCAGAAACTGGCTATCCGAAGGAAAAGGTGCTCGGAACAGGAACACTTTTGGACACAGCGCGGATGCACCGGGCAGTTGGTTCGGCCTTCAATGTTGATCCTCGTTCAGTTGCGGGCTACAATCTTGGTGAACACGGAAATTCACAGTTTACGGCTTGGTCGACGGTGTCTTTGAAGGGTCAACCAATTACTAAATTGGCGGCAGAACAAGGGATTGATTTGGCTGCTATCGAAGAAGACTCTGTGGTCGGAGGCTACACTGTTTTCGATGGTAAGGGTTATACTTCATATGGGATTGCGACGGCTGCCATTCGTTTGGCCAAGACAGTCATCCAGGATGCAAAGACGGAAATGCCAGTTTCTCACAAGCGTCCTGAATTCGCCTCTTATCTTTCTTATCCTGCTATTGTTGGTCGTGAGGGGGTTGTTTCCTACTCACAATTGGATTTGACGGAAGAAGAATTGGCTAAGTTGCAGAAGTCAGCAGACTCGATTCAAACTCAATTTGAAAAGGTTGTTGCGCATTAGAATGACGTTTGCACCGATAATGGTTCTAAAGATTAAATATTTTTAATAAAAGGCTTGACTAATTATTAGACGTTATGTATTATAAACGTATGGTAATTAATTGCTCCGTAGTTCAGTTGGTAGAACGCCGCACTGTTAATGCGAGGGTCGCTGGTTCGAGTCCAGCTGGGGCAGTCCTAGCCAAATCAGTGTTGGTTGTCACTTGGCAACCAACACTTTTTTTATTTTATAACTTAGAATAAAAAGATGAGCAAGCTTAGTTGTTCAGAATGACTATCACCAATTGATGAATATTAAATTAAAAATATCTCATAAAATCCTTGACTAATTATGAAACGTTATGTATTATAAATGTATGGTAATTAATTGCTCCGTAGTTCAGTTGGTAGAACGCCGCACTGTTAATGCGAGGGTCGCTGGTTCGAGTCCAGCTGGGGCAGTAGTGGGTAAATTAAAAAGACGGTGGTTGCATGGAAGCAATCGCCGTCTTTTTGCGTGCGTGATTTTGAAAACTGATTTTATAAGGAAGGCTTACCGGGTTTAGCCTTCTTGTACCAATACCAGGTACCATAGAGGGCGTTAATTAAGATAATGACCTGCAAGACAAACATGGAACTGGCATAGGCGTCGTGAATCAAAAAGATATTGCGGTACCAGACGACGACTTGGATGACGTCTGAAACCAGCCAGGCAATCCACTGAGAACGGAAACCATATGTCATGAGGATTTGTCCTACGATATTTAATGGAAGGACAGCCGAATCCAGGTAAATTTGTAGGCCGTTAAAATGCTTTGAAAAAGCAACAACCGTGATATAGGAAAGAATGGTGATTAAAGTGGTGATGAGGGCGGTATGCAGCGTTAGTTTACGGGAAGGAAGTTCCTTTTCGGCACTACCGCGATAGCGAGCCCATGCCGCAATGCCAATGAACTGCATGATAAAGGCAAATCCCTGGGAGGTGAAGTCACCATAAGTTCTTGAAAAAAGGGCGACAATCATCCATGTTGCTGTACCAATTAACCCCCAGAAATAATTGCTTTGCTTCCCCTGGTCGACTAGAGCAAGGTTGATTAGCGAACTAACCCCAGTTGAGACGGTCAACCAGGCCATCCCATTAAAACTCTCACCGATTAAAAAGGTGGCGACTTGGGCAGCAATCATTAATAATAAGAGTGCCTTGGTCATCTTACTGAGGCTAGCTAGATCTTGGATGATTCTTCTAGGAGACATTGTCTCCTTAAAAATCAGCCAGAAGCTCGTCTTGTTCTTTACATTCTCCATCATTGTTTTCTCCTTGTTGTTTTTTAGGTGCCGTGACGGAAGCAACGCACCGGTTTGTAACTAATCTAGTATACGCCTGAAAAAGGCGAACGTAACAGTTGATTTCAAGGAAACGTTCGCTTTAAATGAAAATTAAATCGCTTTGGAACGGGGCAGAAAGGGCCTTTGCGTGCTATAATTGATATGTTTGAAGAAACCGTGATTTTTAAATTTAAGGGAGTATCACATCATGTATTTGTTCATCAACATCATCGGTCTTTTGGTGTTTATCGCCTTGGCCGTCTTGTTCTCAAAAAACCGTTCTGCTATTAACTGGAAGTCGGTTTCAATCATGGTTGTCACCAATTTGGTCTTAGCTTGGCTTTTGACAGGCTTCCCATTGGGTCGGACCATTGTCAAGGGAGCCGCTTCTGGCTTTGACAGCTTGATTTCTGCTGCCAGTGCTGGAATCGACTTTGCTTTGAAGCCAACCGGAATGGCTTTGCCATCAAACTTTGTTGTTTCAGCGTTGTTGCCAATCCTCTTGGTTGTGCCATTGTTCGACATTTTGACTTATATCGGGGTCTTGCCATTTATTATTAAGTGGGTTGGTCGTGGTTTGTCAAAGCTTTCTGGTCAACCTAAGTTCGAATCATTTTTCTCAGTTGAAATGATGTTCTTGGGAAACACAGAAGCGCTCGCGGTTTCCGGTATTCAATTGAACCAGATGAAGGCTTCACGTAACTTGACGTTGGCTATGATGTCAATGTCTTGTGTGACGGCATCAATCCTTGGTTCTTATATGCAAATGATGCCTGCACAGTATATCTTGACTGCTGTGCCAATCAACGTGATCAACGCTTTGATTGTGACATCAATCTTGAACCCGGTTGAAGTAACTGAGGAAGAAGATACCATTGCGACAATCGGAACTGCTGCTCCTGCAGCAGAAAATGCTGAATCTGGTTCTCAAGAATTAGCACAAGAAGAAATCGAAAAGGCTGAAAAGCCAGCACGTGAACCATTCTTCTCATTCTTGGGCGATTCAATTTTGGGCGCTGGTAAGTTGATCTTGATCATCGCTGCCAACGTGATTGCCTTCGTTGCCTTGGCTGCTCTTGTCGACAAGATTTTGGCTTGGGTAAACCCTTGGTTGTCATTGGAACACATCTTGGGGATTGTGATGTTCCCATTTGCCTGGTTAATGGGCTTCGGCAACCAAACGGCCTTCGATTTGGCACAATTCATGGGAACGAAGTTGGTTACCAATGAATTCGTTGTTATGGGTAAGGTAACTGGTGAAATTGCTCATTATGCACCACACTACAAGGCAGTTTTGACGGTCTTCTTGACGTCATTTGCCAACTTGTCAACAATCGGTATGATTATCGGGGCCTTCAAGGGCTTGGTTAACAAGGAAAAGAACGAAGTAATCGCTAAAAACGTTGTTTACTTGTTGTTGTCTGGAATTTTGGTTTCGCTATTCTCTGCAGCAATGGTTGGAATCTTTGTTTGGTAAAAATTTGTTTAAAAAGCACCCGACAGGGTGCTTTTTCTTTTATTGAAAATTGGCTCTTTTCACAAAAGCCTGCTAAAATAAGAAAGTGAAGCTAGTTTAGCTAGTGAGAGGTTGACACGGAAAACATCATTTTTTAAATGATTGGTGTTAGTGATAAGTATAACCAAGGGCAGCCTGATGACTTCAGCTGTTATATTTCAATTTAATCCAAGAATGTTTAGCTTAATAAGCGGTTTTTACTGAAAATGGTTACTGAATAAAGGAAGGTCTATTTATGTTATCTCGTTCTCAACGACGAAAGACGGATGGTCGTCAGCGTCGATTTTACAAGCAATGGTGGTTTTGGTTAATTCTTGTCTTGATTGTTGGTGGGGTGGCCTTTTACATGATTGGGGCGGCTTCATCTAAGAAGTCAAGTGATTCGCCAACACCTGATATCTCCTATTCATCATCTAAGAAGCATACTTATGACTTTGGGGACTCTTCATCATCTGATTCAGACGATACAGATGATACAACAACGTCTTCAAGCTCGACTAACAACACGGCTGCCTCAAATGCTGCTGCATTAGCAGCTGCACAATCTTCTGCAGCTGCTGCATCATCAAAGGCTGCACAAGATGCTGCTAATGCGAAGGCTGCTGCCGACTCATCATCACGAGCAGCAATGTCACAATCTATTATTGATAAGCAGCAACAATCATCAACACAGAATACCCAAAATACTCAGACAAATCAGAACACCAATACAAATCAAAACACCAATACAAATACCAACCAAAACACGACACAAACAAATCACTAAAATTTTCAACCCGGGCGAGCCCCGGGTTTTTAGTACAAAATTAGCTTGACTATTTTCATGGTCCTTTGTACACTAAGGGAAGCCAATGAGGAGTACACAAGCGCAGCTATTAGAGACCTAGTGGGTGGTGAAAACTAGGACTGTTAATGTGGAAGGTTGCTTTGGCCTTAAAAATGTTAATGAATGAGTGGCTATCAAAGTTGTCGATAGCAATTTAGGTGGTACCACGTGTAAGCGTCCTAATCGAAAGATTAGGGCGCTTTTTATTTTGGACCCCGGGCCACATTACGATTAAAGGAGATTTGCTATGCGTGAAGTTGAAATGTCAACCAAGTACGATCCAACAGCCGTTGAGGCTGGCCGTTACCAAGACTGGTTGGATAATGATTTGTTTGCACCAGAAGCAAATCAGGCCATTCAGGGCCAAGAGCCAGAGCCTTACTCAGTGGTTATTCCACCGCCAAACGTTACCGGTAAGTTGCACCTTGGTCATGCCTGGGACACGACCTTGCAGGATATGTTGATTCGGCAGAAGCGGATGCAAGGATTTGATACCTTGTGGTTGCCAGGAATGGATCATGCTGGTATCGCTACCCAAGCGAAGGTTGAGCAACGTTTGCGTGAACAAGGTGTTTCTCGCTATGATTTGGGCCGTGAAAAGTTTGTCGAACAAGTTTGGGATTGGAAGAATGAATATGCCTCGACCATCAAACAACAATGGGGCAAGATGGGCCTGTCATTGGATTACAGTCGCGAACGTTTTACATTGGATGAAGGATTAAACCAGGCGGTTAACAAGGTCTTTATCGACTTGTACAACAAGGGCCTGATTTACCGTGGTGAATACATCATCAACTGGGACCCACAGGCTCGAACGGCTTTGTCCGATATTGAAGTGATTTACCAAGATGATGAAGGCGCTTTCTACCACGTCAAGTATCCATTTACGGATGGCACAACCTTGAACGGGAAGGACTACATCGAAATTGCCACGACTCGTCCAGAAACGATGTTTGGAGACGTTGCCGTTGCTGTTCATCCATCAGACGAACGATACAAGGACTTGATTGGTAAGACGGTTAAGGTGCCGCTTGTTAACCGTGAGATTCCAATCATTGCCGATGAATATGTTGAAAAAGACTTTGGAACTGGAATGGTTAAGATTACGCCAGCCCATGATCCAAACGACTTCCAAGTTGGAAACCGTCATGATTTGGAACGCATCAACACGATGACGGAAGACGCTCATTTGAACGAAAACGCTGGCAAGTATGTTGGCCTTGATCGTTTCGCAGGCCGCAAGGCCATGGTCGCTGATTTGCAAGAACAAGGATTCATGCTTGAAGTAGAACCACTGGTTCACTCAGTTGGTCATTCTGAACGGACAGGAGTTCAAATCGAATCACGTCTTTCAACACAATGGTTCGTTAAAATGGAGCCATTGGCTGAGCAAATTTTGGCCATGCAGCAAAATGCTGACGAAAAGGTGAACTTCGTTCCTGGTCGTTTTGAAGACACCTTTACTCGTTGGATGGAAAACATCCGTGACTGGGTTATTTCTCGTCAGCTCTGGTGGGGGCACCAAATCCCGGCCTGGTACAAGAACAAGGGTACGGACCAAGAAGAAATGTACGTTGGGACAGAAGCGCCTGGCGATGACTGGGAACGTGATCCAGATGTTTTGGATACTTGGTTCTCTTCAGCCCTTTGGCCATTTTCAACAATGGGCTGGCCAAATGACTTGGATGGCGACTATGCCAAGTACTATCCAACGAATACCTTGGTAACTGGTTATGATATTATCTTCTTCTGGGTTGCCCGGATGATGTTCCAAGGAAAAGAGTTTACTGGGCAACGACCATTTAAGAACGTTTTGATTCACGGCTTGATTCGTGATGGCGAAGGCCGCAAGATGTCAAAGTCATTGGGAAACGGTGTTGACCCAATGGACGTGATTGAAAAGTATGGTGCTGATGCCTTGCGTTGGTTCTTGGCAACGGGTTCAACACCTGGCCAAGATGTTCGCTTTACTTATGAAAAGATGGATGCGGCCTGGAATTTCATTAACAAGATTTGGAACGTTGCTCGTTACGTCATCATGAACCTTGATGACGACACAAAGGCTGAAGTGCCAGCTAAGGACCAACAGACACTGGCTGATCAATGGATCTTGGACCGCTTGAACGAAACGGTTAAGGAAGTTTCTGAAAACTTCGAGAAGTTTGAATTCGGTGAAGCTGGCCGTGATTTGTACAACTTCATCTGGTCTGATTTGGCCGATTGGTACGTTGAAATGACCAAGGAATCGTTGAATGGTGATGGTGATAAGACAGCTGTTCAGCAGACTTTGGCCTATGTTTTGGATCAAACACTGCGTTTGCTCCAACCAATCATGCCGTTTGTCTCCGAGGCTATTTGGCAAGAAATGCCACAGCAAAAGGGCAAGAACGAACACCTCGGGATTCAATCCTACCCCGTTTACCAAGAATCTTTGGCCAATGCTGAAGCTGCTTCATCTTTCAAGTCTTTGCAAGATTTGATTGTGGCCGTTCGAAACATCCGTGCCGAAGCAAAGGCACCAATGTCAAAGCCAATCAACGTCATTATCAAGGTCACGGATTCAGCATTGAAGTCAATCTTTAACGAGAATGCGGACTACATTGACCGATTTGTGAAGCCAGAATCATTAACGATTGATACGGACGTGACTGTGCCGCAATTAGCAATGTCACAAGTCATTACTGGCGCGGAAGTTTACGTACCATTGGCTGGTTTGATTGATATTGAAGCGGAAATCAGCCGCTTGCAAGGCGAAGCTGACAAGTTCCAAAAGGAAGTTGCCCGTGCGACTGGCAAGCTTTCAAACGAAAAGTTTGTCAGCTCAGCACCCGAAAAGGTTGTCGCTGCCGAACGTGAAAAGCTGGCTGATTGGGAAGAGAAGCTTGCTTCGACTCAAAAGCGCATTGCTGATTTACAAGCGCAAGGGTAAAATAACCGAATAGTAATAAAAATCCTCACCTTTGGTGGGGATTTTATGTTAGGTTAATATGAGCCGTGTAAATTAGTAAGACGAATTACACATATTGACGAAGTTCCAAGATGGATTAGTTTTATTTATATAGGTAATAATATGTTTGGAAGTAAAATAATCGCCAGTGGTCATTATGTGCCAGAAGATGTTGTGACAAATGATGACTTGGCGAAAGTGATTGATACTTCGGACGAGTGGATTGTCAGTCACACTGGAATACAGGAACGGCATGTTTCTTTGCAAGGGGAAAACACATCTGATTTGGCAACAAAGGCGGCCCAACAAGCGCTAAACGAAGCTGGTGTTTCGGCTGAAGAAGTTGACTTTATTATCGTGACTACCTTTACGCCGGATGGTCTAGCACCATCAACGGCTGCATTGGTGCAACGAAATTTAGGAGCTAAGAAGGCTTTTGGTTTTGATTTGTCAACTGCTTGCGCTGGTTTTGTTTTTGGCTTGACGACGGCCGATAACTTTATGAAGACCGGGCAATACCGGTATAGCTTGGTGATTGCTGCCGAAGTGAATTCGAAGATGATGGACTTTCGTGACCGAACGAGTACTGTTTTCTTTGGCGATGGTGCTGGAGCCGTTTTGTTAGCCCCTAGCAAACAAGGCGAAGTTGTGGCGACTGACTTGCACACGATAGGGGATGCTGATGTGGTTCATTCCGGTCGGATTGAGCCTTTGACATCCTTGAGTGCCGATAACTATCCAAAGATCGATGCTTTCTTTCAGGAGGGGCGGATGGTCTATCAGGAGGTCACGACTTTGATTCCTAACCATATTCAAGAATTTTTGGCGGATCAAAATCTAACAATCGATGATGTGGACTATGTGATTTTGCACCAAGCAAACCTGAGGATGATTGAAAAGGTAGCTGAGGCCTTGAATCAACCAATGGCAAAGTTCGTCACGAACGTCGAAACGTATGGTAATTCGTCCTCTGCGGGGATTGCGATGGCCTTTGACCAACTACGAGAAAGTACGGATTTAGCAAACAAAAAGGTGCTCTTGACCGGTTTCGGGGCAGGTTTTACCTACGGTTCGTTGCTCTTTCAGGGTTCTTTGTAATTCAAAAGAGTCAAATGTAATATCGGTGTAATATTACAGAAAGAGGCCAGCAATAACCAATGACTAAAATGAATATATAGATTAAGCGTAAGTTAAGCACTTACTAATCAAAACATAAGCAGAAAAAATGGAGATGTCTCTCATGAAGAATAATATTACCAAAACGATTTTAGCGACGGTGGCTGGTGCAGCTGCATTTGCAGGTGCCGGAGCAGTTGCTTCAGCCAACGATATTACTGTTAAGGCAGGGGATACCTTGTCACAAATCGCTGCCAACAACAACACTACTGTTGATGACTTGGCTTCAAAGAACAACATTAAGAACGTTAACTTGATTTATGTTGGCGACGTCATCAAGACTGATGGTACAGCCGCTGGTACTGCTGCAGCCGCAGCAGCTAACACGACAACAGCAACTGCTCAAACAGAAGCTGCTGGTACTGCTGCAGCATCCGCTGCTACTGCTTCTGCAGCAACTACTCAAACACAAGCTACTACAACTACAAACACTCAAGCACAAGCTGCTACAACTACTTCATCAACTGACTACAGCACTTACTCAGCTGGTGCTAGCGGTTCAGTTCAAACAATCATCAACGCCATGAATGCTAAGCGTGCAGCTGCCGGTTTGGCACCTGTATCATACGATGCTTCATTGGCTGCTCGTGCACAATCACGTGCTGAAAACGCTGTTGCTAACGGTGGTTTGCCAACTGGTCACATGCAACAAGTTGCTGGACCTGAAGTTGTTGCCATCGACTGGGCTCCAAGCCAAGTTGTTGATGCATGGTACAACGAAACTGGTATGATTGCTGCACCAGCTCACCGTAACTGGTTGATGAACGCTAGCTTCACAAAGGTTGGCTTTGGAATCGTTGACGGTACTATCGTTGGTATCGCTGGCTAATTCTAGCAATTAATCTTAATTTAAACTAAAACACTTACATTAGTATGTAGGTGTTTTTTTGTTTAGGAAAAAGTTAAATGTGGACGATAAGTAGACAGATAGTTCCATATTCTATTGATTCAACTACATTTGTGGTAAGATAAGGAAACATGAGAGCGCAGCTATTAAATGCGCAAATACGGCAGAAAAGATGGAGTGTCGAAGTTCTTATGGCAGATCAAAATAATAATGAATTCTCACGGCAACAGCGATTTGACGAGGTTCGCCAGGTAAAGAAAAAGAAAAGTCGTGTGAAGCGTTGGATTTTATATATCCTGCTTGCCATTGTGGTTGGTGTGATTGGCTGGGGTGCCTATCTTTATAGTGAATATAAAGGTTCCATTGATTCAATTCAAAAATCGGCTAAAATTTCAAAGACCCGAGATGTCTCAAGTTTGATTGCCCAGGGCAAGTCATTCTCAATTTTGATTTTGGGAACTGATACTGGAGAACTTGATCGTGATCGAACAGGTTTGAGTGATTCAATGATGGTAGCCACCGTTAACCCAACGGAAAATAAGGTCACGATGGTTTCAATTCCGCGTGATATTATGACGGCAATTCCAGGTGATGAGGATACCTTCCCACAGAAGTTAAATGCTGCTTATAGTCTGGATGGCGTTGGTGCTTCCATGAAGGCCGTTCAAAATTACTTAAACGTGCCAATTGATACTTATGCGCTAGTTAATATGAAGGGCTTGGAAACCTTGGTTAAGAAGGTTGGTGGTGTTTCAGTTAAATCCCCACTTTCCTTCCAATACAGTCAAGAAACGGCTCATGATTACGGTCCTGATTTGTATCGTTTCCACAAGGGTTCTACTTCTTACGAGAAGTCAACCGATAACGGTGTGACTTGGTCAGCAAGTAAGACAGTGATGGACGGTGATGCCGCCTTGGCCTTTTCACGGATGCGCTATGATGATCCGCAGGGTGATTATGGTCGTCAACAGCGTCAACGCTTGGTATTGGAAGCAATGCTAAAGAAGGCAGTGAATATCAAGACATTGGTTGATCCAAGTTTCGTTAAGGCAATTTCAAAGAATGCTCAGACTGATTTGTCCTTTAACGACATTGTTAAAATCGCCCAGAAGTACCGTGGCGCTGTGAAGAACCAAGTTTCTGATCATCTGCAAGGTCAGGGAGTCATGTACGAAGGTGTTTCTTACCAGATGGTACCTGATACAGAAAAGCAGCGAATCACGAACCTCTTAAGGTCTCAACTTGGCCTGAAGTATAAGGAGACTGGTTCTCAGTTTGCTAGTGATGTGCCATCAGATCAGTTGCGTTCAGCAGCTTATGCATTAGCACAAATTAATGAAAAATTAGTTCAATAAATCTTTGAACGATAAAGTCAGCTTTAGGCGATGAAAACGCCTTGGCTGGCTTTTTTCTTTCTGATTATTCGTGTTATACTGATTAATAATCAAACGATTGGGGTCTGATATGCAAGATAGAAAAATTGCCATTATCGACTTGGGCAGCAATTCAACACGTTTAGTCATTGAGGAGTTGCACACAAATGAAACGTATACAGAAATTTTGCGTGTCAAAGAAGACACAAGACTTTCGCAAAACATGGGACGGAATCTGATTTTACAAGAGGAGCCTATGGCTCGGACCATTAAAGTCTTGCAAAAGTATCGACAAAAAATTGAGGACTACGAAGTTAGTGAGGTCTATGCCATCACAACGGCTGCCGTTCGCTCTGCCAAAAATCAAGCGGAATTTTTGGAGCGGGTTAAAGACGAAGCGGAAATCAGCTTCCGAGTCTTGACCGGTCAAGAAGAGGCTCACTATGATTTTCTTGGCGTTCGAGAAGCACTGCCAGATGTGCTTAATGGTGTCATTTTAGACACGGGTGGCGCATCGGTTGAATTAATCCCCTTCAAAAATGGCCAAGCGTTAGCTGAGGTTTCGGTTCCCTTTGGCGCTGTCAATCTTTCGGAGCGCTATCATTTGGCTGATGTCATTGATGAAGCTGACATTCAGCAGGCGAATGCCGACATTCAGGTTGCTTATCGCAAGTTGCACTTTATCGATGACTGTCAAAACCTACCGGTTATTCTTTTAGGTGGGGCCAATCGGTCATTGGCAAAGATGGCTGAAGAAAAGGAATTGGTTTATCATCCAAAAGCCCTCCACGGTTTCATGATGCCTGCCAACCAGGTTGGCAAAATTTTTCATCAAATCGCTCAGATGTCTCGAACTGAGCGCGAGCACCTCGCCGGACTGGAGAAAAACCGGGCCGATATTATCATATCGGGCCTATTGCCGGTATTGAACCTGATTAGTGTGTTAAACGCCCCCCAGGTAATCTTCTCAGAATCTGGTGTTCGTGAAGGCCTAATCGAAAGCCTGTTTGAGGAAAAAGAGCAAATCAATGACTAAAAAATTTTACGAATTAACGCCAGAAGAACGACTCGACTTATTGAACTTGCCAGAAGAATTGATGGCGCGGTTCGTAAAAGACCAAGAGGTCGCACACCAGGATTTAGTTGAGAATTACTTGACTGATTTTGCCTTGCCAGAGGGAATGGTTCGGCATTTAGTCTTGGATAACCAGTCTTATCAGGTACCGATGGTCACCGAGGAACCATCCGTGATTGCGGCGGCCAATAACGGTGCCCGCCTCTTTAAGATGGGCGGTGGCTTCAAAAGTGCTGGTACCAGTCAGGCAATTCTGGGTGGTCAAATTCTCTTTGAACACATTGATTTTGAGCAGCTGCAGTCCTTTATAGCAGCTAACAAATACGAAATTTTTCAAGCGGCTGAAGCGGCAAAGCCCAGTCTCTATCGGCGTGGTGGTGGTTTACGGAGCATTAATCTCCGTCATGTTAGTGGTCACCGGGCAAGCCTGGATATTTTAGTAGATACGAGCCAGTCGATGGGGGCCAACGCCGTCAACACCATTTTGGAGAGTATTCGATTGATTTTTGAACCCTTTGATGACCAAATTTTAGGGGCGATTTTGACCAATGCAGGTCATCAAAGTGTTGTGAGCGTCACTGGCCGCGTGCCTGTCACTGCCTTGGGTGGCTTTGATGCCGCACAGCGGATTGTTGACTTAGCTGATTTTGCCAAGGTTGACCCGGACCGAGCAGTGACAGAAAATAAAGGAATCTTTAACGGCTTATCCGCCGTTGTTTTGGCCTTGGGAAATGATTGGCGCGCGGTTGAAGCCGCGGGACATGCCTATGCTAGTCGAAGTGGTCAGTATCAAGCATTGACCAATTGGCGGGTGAGCGACGATCATGAATTTTTGGAGGGAGAGTTTTCTCTGCCATTGAACCTCGGTCGCGTCGGCGGGGCCATCGCTGGTCTGACGAAGGCACAAGATAATTTGGCCTTGTTGGGCAATCCAACATTGGATGAAATGAAGAAGATTGTTTTGTCTGTTGGCCTTAGCTCGAACTTAGCTGCCCTAAAAGCGATTGCTGGCGAGGGCATTCAGGCTGGGCACATGCGGATGCAAGCTCGTTTACTGGCTATTTCAGTCGGAGCAACGACAGACGAGATTGTGCCATTGGCTAAGAAATTAACCAAGTCACCAGCAATTAACGAAGAAAATGCAAAAAAGTTATTAGGAGAACTGCGTCACCATGAATCCGAAGTTAAATGAGCTCTTAGAGCAGGCAAATCAGGTCTATCCTGGTACCGTGATGACACGAATTGGGCAGAGCCAAGATGGAATGCTCCGAATGGACCGTGCCGAACAGTCTGCTTTAGCAGACCGTCTGTTGATTGAGGTGCCCGACCAGACGGAAGCTGATTTTGTTCTGGGCAATGAACTCTTGCAATTAGTTCTGACCTTGAATGGCATCACACCACAAATTTATTTTGCTCTGACCTTTAAAGATGAGGACCTGGACCAACAGTTAATCACGATTGCAACCCGCTTGCATCGGACTGTTCTGCATGCCATCACTTATCAAGAATTGGCAAAGCAGGGATTTTTGACGGCTGATACAGTGACTGCTTTCTTAGCCGGTGTTAAGGACGAATTGTCAGTCGAAGCAGCTAACGTTGATGGTGAGGACCTTTTCCGTTTGCTAACGGTCTTGGATGCACAAGTCTTTTTGGCGGTGGCTGATAAGGCCGGCTTGTCTGATTTGGCAGCGGACACTCTCGCAACACTAAAAGAGGATTATCCCCGGGCCACTGCTCAGGCTGAAAAATTAGTTGCACCAATTTTGGCGGCTAATTTGAAGGATTCTCGACAAATTCGTAAGCAGATGGTGCGCTTGTTTACGGGATTGGATGAAAGTTTGACTGAATTGGAATTACCAACGGTCAATGCCAACCAGTACGTGACTTTGACGCCTGTTTTGTCACAGCGCCAGTTGGATGGACCAGTGGCCAACCTTTATGAAGTCTTCCATTCCGAAATGACTGATTTCCAAACGAAGGAAACGGCTTTTGTCGGTGTTGGCAAGCAAGACCACCAAAATACTTTTGTGGTAACACCACCAAAGGATGAGGCTGATCGACCAAAGTTTTTCACCGAACTATACCAAACTTCTGTTAAGGAACTGCTAACAAAGTTGGCCTTGCCATATATTTTGCGTCAGTAACATTGTGATTGAAGGAGGGGGAGACAATGCTTGTTAGCCCAGCAATTCAAGAAAATTTTGATCAAGCAAAATCGATTGTTTTTATGACCGGAGCAGGGGTTTCGACCCTGTCAGGGATTCCAGACTATCGGTCAAAAAATGGTGTTTATCAGGGATTGAACCTGGCGCCGGAGTACCTTTTGTCTGACCAAGCCTTTGCTGAAATTCCAGAAATTCAGTATCAGTTTATGCAGGAAAATCTTTATTTTCCAGCTGCCAAGCCAAACGTCATTCATGAAAAGATGGCAGCCTTTACTAAAGCGGGCCGTGGCCGCATTATCACTCAAAATATTGATGATTTGGATGTTACCGCTGGTGCCAAACAAGACCGCTTGATTCGCTTTCATGGCTCACTCTACAACTTGTATGTCCCCAAAGATGGCGCCAAGGCGACATTAGCCGAATACCAAGAAAGTCTGTATCGGCCATCTGATCACGCAAAAATCAGGCCGGATATTACCTTCTATGGGGAGCAGCCAAAGCATGTTGAAGAAGCCATTTCCTGGGTTAGACAGGCTGATTTGGTCGTCGTTGTTGGGACGTCTTTTCGGGTCTACCCCTTTGCTGGACTCTTGGCCTACGCCAATCCAGCTGCGAAGCTAATGGCGGTTAATTTGACTGCAATACCAGTTCCAAGTCAAGTTGACCAAATCGTCGGTGATGCTGGTCAGTTCTTTGAGGAACTGGTGGTTACCCCTGCAGCTAATTGAAGATGAATTCGTTATTTTAAACCTTAGTTTTTAAGACTAAGGTTTTTTATTTGTATTTTATATGAAAAAAGATTAATATGTTTTTCAGGAGGAATTTTTATGACGAATGATCAAGGAGACAACCGGCAACATGCCGCCGTTCATGCACCAAGAACACCGAGTCAACAGAAAATACACGAACACAATCATGGGCATGCAGCACCTCAACAGCTGTCACAAAAGCCCTACATTATCGGGATTACTGTCAACTTAGTCTTTGTTTTAAGTGAATTGGTCTTTGCCAAAATTGCCCATTCGACGGCCTTGTTTGCCGACGCCTTTCACAATCTTTCTGATGTGTTGGCACTGGTCATTGCCTGGTTAGCCGTTCTCGTGTTTGCGATTAAGGCGACTAAGAAGAAGACTTATGGCTGGCATAATGTATCGATTTTAGCTTCGATTTTTAATATGATTTTGCTGCTCTTCGCGGTCGGAACGATTTTTATCGAAGGCGTTCGGGACTTAATAACTCCGGGACAAGTTCATACAAATGGAACAATTATCACTATCGTGGCGGCAATCGGAATTGTGGTGAACTTATCGACAGCCCTTTTGTTTAAGGCTTCGGGTACGCCCGATGAGCACGGCCACCAGCACGGTCAAGACTTAAATGCAAAAACGGCCTATCTACACCTGCTATCGGATGCTGGCGTTTCGATTGGCGTTATCCTAGCCGGTTGGTTGATTGATTTAACTGGTTGGCAAATGATTGACCCAATCGTGTCGCTCATTATTGGGGTGATTATCTTGGCTTCTGCTTGGCCGGTCATGCGTGAAACCGTCAACTTAGCGATTAACGCGGTGCCGGAGGCGGTTGATGAAGTCGCCATCAGCGAGTATTTGGTTAATCAAGCAGGGGTGTTGGCGATGCACGACTTGCATATCTGGCCACTTTCAACCACCGAAACGGCGTTGACGGTCCATTTATCCGTTGATGATAACGTTTTTGATGATGATCACGGTCAGGAATTTTTAACTCGAATTGAAGACGATTTGAAGGCTGATTTTGCCATTCAACACGTCACAATTCAGTTAGAAGCAGCAGAACACGAAGAAAATTGTAATGTCATTTAAAGGGGCCATTCGAAAAAAATTGGCTGATAAAACCTTCGTTCAAGACAAAATTTAATAAAAGAGATAAAACGCCAGGATGACTAATTTCATGGCGTTTTTCTTTTAAAAATTTAATGACCACTTGGCGTAAAAATCAGTTTGGACTTGACCTGAGCGCTCATCAGTGTATGATTAACGAGAACTTAGGAAGACCAATCGGGTTAACTAGCTTTCATAAGACTTCAAGTTTGTGCTTGGCGGACGTTATGAAAATTATTTAGCACTTGCATCCTTTTCGGCCACAAAATTGCGGGCCTTTTTCGGCATTTTTTTGCGTGATTATTACTGGCGTCGAAAAGAGAGTGATGATTTTCAAGACAACTTAATTCGTTTGACAACTTCCTGAGGAATCTAACTTTCCAAAGGAGAATCATTATCATGATGGTACAACAAACCGCAGATAATCAGCCACATGGCGCATTGCTCATGCAAGGCGGTACTCAGAATAAAAGCCTGGAACAGGTGAACGGTACAATTGCCGTTCCAAAGTCCGGTTCGTTCTGGCGCCGCCTCCTCGCATTTTCAGGGCCGGGCGCATTAATCGCTGTCGGCTATATGGACCCTGGCAATTGGGTGACATCCGTTCAGGGTGGGGCATCTTACCACTATCTCTTGATGTCAGTCGTGATGCTGTCAGCTGCCATTGGCATGCTGTTACAGTATTTAGCTGGTAAATTAGGGATTGTAACCCAAGAAGATTTAGCACAGGCAACGGCTAAAAGAACGAAGAAAGCGACACGGTATTTTCTCTGGTTCATTACAGAACTGGCCTTGATCGCAACAGATATTGCCGAAGTAGTCGGTGGGGCAATTGCCTTAAACCTGCTCTTTGACTGGCCGCTCTTGCTGACCGTGATTATGACGGCCTTTGATGTCATCTTATTGCTAGGGCTGATGAAGTTCGGCTTTCGTAAAATTGAAGCGATTGTCATGACCCTGATTTTAACAATTTTATTGGTTTGCTTATATTTGGTTTTCTTGTCAAAACCTGATTTGGCAGGCGTATTTGGTGGATTGCTACCACAAAAAGAAGTGGTTTCGACACAGGCAATTCATGGATTATCAAGTCCGCTGTTCTTAACAGCTGGCATTATTGGTGCCACGGTGACACCACACAACCTATACTTGCATTCATCAATTGTTCAGACTCGTCAAGTTGATAAGGAAAATCCCGCTGAAGTGAAAGAGGCCATCAAGTGGATGGCCTGGGATTCAAACGGCCAGTTGACCTTAGCCTTTATTGTCAATGCTTTGCTTTTAATCGTTGGCGCGGCTCTCTTTTATGGCCATGCTAATGAATTGGCATCATTCAAAGGCATGTATTTGGCTTTGCAAAATCAGCAAATGGCGGGTGCGATTGCATCGCCATTTCTCTCAACGCTTTTTGCTGTTGCGCTGCTGGCGTCCGGGCAAAATTCAACAATTACTGGAACTTTGGCCGGTGAAATCATCATGGAAGGTTTCTTACACTTTAAGATTCCGATGTGGTTGCGGCGTGTGATTACGCGTGGCGTCGCTCTCATACCTGTGATTGCCATTGCTGTTTTGTATGGTGGTAACGAGCATGATTTGGATACCTTGATTACCGGCACACAAGTTTTTCTCTCCGTTGTGCTACCCTTTTCAATGGCACCATTGCTGTATTTCACTTCCTCAAAGAAAATTATGGGTCAGTTTGTGAATAAAAAGAGCGTGACCGTCATTGGCTGGCTCTGCTTTATTGTTCTAACTGTGATTAATATTTGGCTAGTTTTGGAACAAATGGGTCAGTGGTTTGGTTAGGAAAAACGACAACTGTTCTGATTTAATTTAGAATAATTCCTGTTTTTATCGTGAAAAAGCAGGAGAAACCATAAAAAGATTAAGTGAATTTTAAATTATTTATGATTCTTTAAGCCTTGGTATAACAGCCTTTTGGTCAAAAATGTTGCAATAGGTTTGCAACATTACAAAAATATCACTTGACCTTAGAATTGTCAGGTGTAATATTTACTATAGACTTAGGAAGAAGTCATTGAGTTAAGTAGCTTTCATAAGCTTTCAACAACCAAGTTGAATGAAATCCTTTATGAAAATTATTTAGCACTTGAAAAAAACAACACAAGGTAGATGGATCAGTCTGCCTAAAATTCAACGAGGTCAGGGTGGCAGACTGCCCTTTTTGCTTTGGTCATTTTTTTCGAGTGAGAATTTGATTGCTTCGTCCCTAAGGAGAATTCCGAAGGAGAAATATTATGGATAATCCCGTAAAGAAGAGCCATTCTCTTATCGAACACACGGGCGATAAGAGTTTGGAAGAAGTAAACGGCACGATTGAAGTGCCAAAGGGCGCCCCTTTCTGGCGGCGTTTGATGGCTTTCTCAGGACCTGGGGCCTTGGTTGCCGTTGGTTACATGGATCCAGGTAACTGGGTAACGTCAGTAGCCGGTGGTGCTTCTTACCACTACTTGTTGCTGTCAATTGTTTTGATTTCTTCACTGATTGCGATGCTTTTGCAGTACATGGCTGGTAAGTTGGGTATTGTGAAGCAAGAAGATTTGGCTCAGGCAACTGGAAACCGGACGAACAAGTTTGGTCGCTATTCACTCTGGATTATGACGGAGTTAGCCCTGATTGCAACGGATATCGCCGAAGTTGTCGGTGGTGCCATTGCCTTGAACTTGCTCTTTGGTTGGCCACTTTTGGTCACGGTGTTCTTGACGGCCTTTGATGTTATCTTGCTCTTGGGCTTGATGAAGTTTGGTTTCCGTAAGATTGAAGCGATTGTTATGACTTTGATTATGACTATCTTGGTTGTCTTCATTTACTTGACCATCTTGTCAAAGCCTGACTGGGCATCATTGTTCTACGGCTATGTGCCACAAATAAAGGTGATTTCACCTGAATCACTTAAGGGCTTGCAAAGTCCGTTGGTTTTGACTGCTGGTATCATTGGTGCCACGGTTATGCCACACAACTTGTACTTGCATTCATCAATCTCACAAACACGTAAGGTTGATCACGAAAACCCTGAAGAAGTTCATGACGCCGTGAAGTTGATGACTTGGGATTCAAATATCCAGTTGACATTGGCTTTCGTGGTTAACACTTTGCTTTTGGTTGTTGGTGCCGCTTTGTTCTTCGGTCACGCAACTGAATTGGATTCATTTAAGGCAATGTACAACGCCTTGGGTGACTCAAAGATTGCCGGTGCGATTGCATCACCAATCTTGTCAACGTTGTTTGCCCTTGCCTTGCTGGCTTCTGGACAAAACTCAACGATCACTGGTACTTTGACTGGTGAAATTATCATGGAAGGCTTCTTGCACTTGCGTGTGCCAATGTGGCTCCGTCGTGTGATTACCCGTGGAATCGCTTTGGTTCCAGTTTTGGCTATTACCATTATTTACGGTGGTAACGAAGCCCAGTTAGATAACCTGATTACTGCCACACAGGTCTTCTTGTCAATTGCCTTGCCATTCTCAATGGCACCATTAATCTACTTTACTTCTTCAAAGAAGATTATGGGTGAATTTGCTAACAGTAAGTGGATTACTTGGACTGGTTGGATTTGTTTTGCTGTCTTGGACTGCCATTAATATTTGGTTGGTTCTTGACCAATTCTTCCCACAGTACTTCGGATAAATCAGTAACAATAAACGAAGTAGTAACGATGTTCTAACATTCACTGGAGGCAAATAATGGCTGAATTAAAATTAGATGTAGAACCAAAGCAATTTAAGACAATTCTTGTTGGTGTTGATGAATCAGAACAGGGCTACCATGCCTTGTCAAACGCGATTCACCAGGCCCGTGAAGATGACTCGCAATTAATTATTGCGACGATTTTGGAAATGGGTGACTTGTCAACGATTTCCGCTTTGCACTTAGACTTTATTAAGGAAAAGCGTCAAGAATTGGAAAACAATCTGGCTAAGTATCGTGATTATGCGTTTTCACAAGGTTTGAAAAACGTGAAGGTTGTCTTCGATGACGGAATCAAGGCTGGTGAAATCTTAAACGATGAAATCGCACCACAGGTTGGGGCTGATTTACTCGTTGTTGGAGCTCATTCACATGAAGGCTTCTTTGAATCAATTGGTTCACAGGCTGCCTACATCGCCCGAAATGCTAAGATTTCTGTTTTGATTGTTAAGGATTAATTTACTCAATAAACTGGTAGCTCACGGCTATCAGTTTTTTTGTGCTCTATACATGAATAAATTTTCATGCTATACTAAACAAACTATAAATGAAAATTTATTCATATAAAAAGGAGCGGTTAATGATCACAACATTAATAACAGGATTTTTTTCATATTTAGGCACGACCTCTGACTATTTCGTAATCTTGGTCTTACTGTTTGCCACTTTTCGTCAAAAGTCGCATGTGCAGCCAATAATTCTCGGTGCTTACCTCGGAAATGCTCTGTTAGTTGGCGTTGCCTTACTGATTGGTGGAGCACTCAAACAGCTACCAGCCGAATGGCTTTTAGGATTTTTGGGTGTGGCGCCGATTGTTATTGGTTTGAAAAATTACTTCTCAGTTGAGGAAGGAGAGGAAGGAAAAGCTTTTGTTAATAAGGTTCAAGAAACGCCCAATCAACGAATTGTTTGG
The DNA here is from genome assembly GCF_963580165.1 of Fructobacillus evanidus. NCBI lineage: Bacteria > Bacillati > Bacillota > Bacilli > Lactobacillales > Lactobacillaceae > Fructobacillus > Fructobacillus evanidus. The sequence continues at coordinate 131,894 of NZ_CAUZLM010000004.1, read as the reverse complement.
ACAGTGGTTTTGATGACAATCGCCGGCTGTGGGGCCGATAACTTAGCGCTTTACATTCCTTATTTTTCATTAGCTAATTGGGTCGTATTGCCAATCATCTTTTTGATGTTTACAGCAATTTTGACAATTTGCATTTTCTTGGCTTATCGATTGGCAAAGGTGCAGAAGGTTCAAAATCTTTTCGAACGGTATGGTGACTTAATGCAATTGCTGATTTATGTGACTTTAGGAATTTATATTTTATTTGACGCTGGAACAGTGACACATTTACTTTCCTTGTTATAATAGGGATATGAAAAAAGATGTCCAACATGAATTGAGTATAATTTTCAAGTTGCTGGGGTCGGAAAGGCGCTTGGCGATTCTGGCTTTGTTGCGCGATAAACCCTGTTCGGTGTCTGAAATCGTGGATCAGCTCTCAATGGAGCAGTCTGCCGTTTCCCATCAGCTACAAATGCTGCGAGAAGCACAGGTCGTGACGGTTGAAAAAGTGGGGCGATCTGTTTACTATCAACTGAACGATTCCCATATCTTAACCCTGCTCAATAATGCCGAGCATCACGTGGACCATGTGTTACGGCAAATGAGTCACGAGGAAGCGGTTGCTGGGAAGCAAGCCGAATCCCAGGAAAAACATCAATAAAATTAATCAAAGAAAATGAAGATTTTTGTTGACAAATTTGTCTGCCGTTGATATACTAATATAGTTGTGAAATACAGCATTGCCCTTGTGGCGGAATTGGCAGACGCGCTGGACTCAAAATCCAGTGGTGGCAACACCGTGTGGGTTCGACTCCCACCGAGGGCATTCATGAGAGCAAACAGCTAACATTGTTAGCTGTTTTTTCTTGTCCAAATAACCGAAAAAAAGGCCGTTGCCATGTTACCATGGTTAACGGTCTTTTTGTAGTGATTCGAATATTGATTAGTTCACCTGGGCATCGCCGGTTTGGTAGTTGATGGTAACACCAGGCTCGACATTAAAAATCCAGTAGTTCAGGTTCAAAGTCTTGCCGTTGTCTTCAACTGATTTGGCCATATAGTGGACACCTTGTGGCAGGCGGTCAGTGCCATTGTATAGCGGCGTGACCTGGCCGCGAATGCTGATATTAGGGTTGGTTTTCAGGGCATTGCGGATGTCATCCTCTGGCACCAACTGCCCGGGATAGGCGTTTTCGACCCGAGTTCCCGTTGTCATATTTTCGGTCACCATGGTGGCCATTCCGAAGAATTGGTAGCCAACAATATGAGATTTGTTCCAAAGAGCTTGTTTGCTGCCACCAAGGTTCACTTGTGGATTTTTATGATAACCGCCAACCCAGGCACTTCCCGTAAAGTGGTCATTGATGTACCAACCGGAAGGACGAACACTTTCGGGAATGCGGGCGGGCCGCTTAGTGACTGCATCCATGCTGGCTTTGGTAGCGACAAAGTTTGCTTGGCCAGACCGACCGAGCGAATCAAGAGCGGACAAGGCTAAACCGTTGGTTGGCCGTAACTTGTTACCGCTTTGAGCTGGGAAGGTTTGTTGCAATTCCTGGCTGGTAAAGGTGGCCTGATTTTGGTTAATGTGGACGATGTCGCCGTCAAGCGTGCCGTCCCATTTAATCTTTAAGAGGTCTTGGTCGGAATTAGTTGTGGCGGCTGGCCGGGGAGCGGTCTTTAACCGGTTGAGACTTTGGCTTGCGGTTGTTGTGTTCGTTTTTTGGTAACTTTGATTGTGGCCGTTTTTACCTGGTAAAAACGACAAAACCGCCACAACCAAAATTAAGGCTGTGACGGCCGAACCAAAGTGCTTGGGCCGGTTGGGCCGCCGCTTATAAGAACGTTTTTTTGTCATTAGAAAGTCATTGCTCCTAAGAATTGTTTAATTCGTGGATCACTTGAATGGAAGAAATCTTCTGTCTTGCCATCATAGCCAACGTGACCATTGTCGATAAAGACGATTTTATCGGCTACTTGTTGGGCGAATGCCATGTTGTGGGTGACGATAATCATGGAGGTTTCTTTTTGGGCTAATTCGCGTAACACACGAAGGACTTGAGCTTCCAGCTCGGGGTCCAAAGCGGAAGTGGGCTCATCTAAAAGGAGATATTGGGGCTCCATTGCCAGCGCTCTTAAGATGGCCACTCGTTGTTGCTGACCGCCGGATAACTGATAGGGGTAGCGGTTGGCTAACTCCTCCATATTAAACTGCTTGAGCAGGTCGTGGGCCTTTTTCAAGGCTTGATCTTGGCTGATTTTTTTAACTTTAATTGGTCCCTCAGTCAAATTTTTGAGAACTGTTAAATGAGTAAAGAGGGCTTTTTCCTGAAAGACCATCCCGAAGTGCTTGCGGACATCAAGTATCTGCGCCTTAGTTAGCGTTTTATCGAGATCCAGGTCAAGCTTATCGACAATCAATCGTCCGCTCGTTGGTCGTTCAAGCAAATTGAGCGAGTGCAAGAGGGTTGATTTTCCAGAACCAGAAGGGCCAACAATAGCGGTCGTTTCCTCAGCTGGGAAGGCAACTGAAATGTCATCCAGGGCATTTTTATCGGGGTACTTTTTGCTTAAATTTTCAACTTTAATCATTGGGCAAACCTCGATGTGTACTTTTCTAGGTAGTGTTGACCAATCGAGAGAATCGACGTAAAGAGGGCATAGACCATGGCTACGAGGATGTACATCGAAAGGACCTTATAGTTCGTCGCGGCAATTTGTTGGGACAGGTAAAACATTTCCACAATTGTAATCACGGAAGCTAGCGACGTGTCCTTTAACAGGGAAATCAGCGAATTGGACAAAGGCGGAATTGAAATGCGGGCCGCCTGTGGCAGGACAACGTAGAGGTAAACCTGTGTGGTTGTCATCCCGAGCGATTCGGCTGCCTGTTTTTGCACCTCGGAAACCGATGAAATGGCTGCCCGAATGGATTCGGAAGCATAGGCACCGGTGTTCAGAGAAAAGACAGTGATGGCCGAAACCCAGGCTGATTGGAATAGGGCAATGTGGGCGTTTGGCAAACCGTAGAAAACAATGAACAATTGGACCAACATTGGCGTTGAACGGAAAAACCAGACATAGGTAGCGGCAACACCCTTTAAAATTTTCAAAGCGGCATCAGCCCACTCGTTCTGCGGTGCCTTAGCAACGCGAATCAATGCAGTGGTGATGGCAAAGATAATCCCAAAGAAGAAGGAAATGGCCGTCAACGGCAGGGTGTATTGAAAAGCCGCCACTAACAGTCTTGGCAAGTATTTGATTGCCAGATTGATAAAATCTGTCATGAAAGAGTTCCTCTTTACTTCTATTAATTAGTCGTGGCTCAAGTCCATTCCAAAGTATTTCTTTGAAAGCTTTGTCAAAGTGCCATCCTTCTTCAATTCAGAGATGGCCTTATTCATGTCCTTTTGCAAAGCGGCGTTTTTCTTGTTCATCAAAACACCGGTTGGTACAGATTGGATATCCTTTGAAATATCAACTGTGGTCAAATCGGCGTCTGGATTAGCCTTCTTCCAAGCAGCAAAGGCACCTTGGTCATTCAAAGAACCATCAGCACGGTTAGTTGTAATCAAGTTCATGGCTTCAACGATACCGGCAACGGCCTTGATGTTAGCACCCTTTTGTTGGGCAACTTGACCGTAGTTGGATGTCAATGATTGGGCCATCGTCTTGCCCTTGATATCAGCCAATGAGTTCAAATCAGTTTCACCGCTACGCTTGATCAAGACTGACTTTGAGTAGAGGTAAGGTTCTGACATTCGGTAATTCTTTTCGCGGTCGGGACGGATACCGATGTTGTTAATCACGGCATCGTAACGGTCTGAACCAAGACCGGCAATCAAAGAATCCCACTTTGTTTGAACAAAAGTGACCTTCATGTTTAATTTCTTACCGATGGCCTTGGCCATGTCGACTTCGTAGCCGACCAATTTACCAGAATCATCGTGGTAAGAAAATGGTGCATAGGTTCCTTCGAGACCAACAGTTAAAGTTCCTTGCTTAATGGTTTCGTCTTTTTTTGGTTGATTTAGCTGGGCAAAACCAAAGATAGCGCCGATGACCACGATAATCCCGGCCAGTAAAATCAAAACTTTCTTATTCATCTTACTTCTTCTCCTCAATTAGGTAAAACAGTGCAAAATAAAACCGCCCCTAGTGTACACCAAGGGCGGTTTTTACGTCTGTAAATCAGATAGACCCACCCTAAAAAAGCGGTAAGTAACACTTTACCGCAGTCATGTTTGGGTTGTTAGTTAAGTTTTTAGCTAACATTAATCTTCTCCGATTTCTTTTTATCAGTGTAACGGGACAAGAAAACTTTGTCAACAGAATGGAACTGATTTTGCCAAAAAAGACAAAATTGGTTTACTTTCAAAATAGTCGGTTAAAAGCGATTGTTCGGCTTTTATTGCTGATTTTTATAAAATGGTTTACTGGAAAGTCTACCGGGACGCTGGTAGGACGACCTGGTCGGGCTTGCTGGCTTTTGCTATAATGAAACCATGGTATCGGCCATCATTTGGCCAGAAAGGACTCATATGTCAGACAAGAAAACATTTTATATCACAACCCCAATTTACTATCCATCAGGAAAGCTGCAATTGGGAAATACTTATACAACAGTTTTGGCGGATGCCGCTGCTCGTTACCATCGTCTTTTAGATGAAGACGTCTTCTTTTTGACTGGAACCGATGAACACGGGGAAAAGATTCAAAAGAAGGCGAACGAAGCCGGTACAAGCGAAATCGAATACTTAGACAAGATGATTAAGGATATCAAGGACCTGTGGTCATTGATGGGCATTTCATATGACAAGTTTATTCGAACGACTGATGAAGGGCACGAAAAGGCTGTCCAGAAGATTTTCCAGCAATTGTTGGACCAGGGTGACATCTACAAGGGCCAATACGAAGGTTGGTATTCTGTTTCCGATGAAGAGTATTTCACGGAATCACAATTGGCTGAAGTTTACCGTGACGAAAATGGCAAGATGATTGGTGGTAAGGCACCTTCAGGTCATGAAGTTGAAAAGATTCAAGAAGAGTCATACTTCTTCAAGATGTCTAAGTATGCCGACTGGTTGGTTGACTACTACAAGTCACATCCTGATTTTGTCCAACCACATGCACGAATGAATGAAATGTTGCAAAACTTCATTTTGCCGGGCTTGGAAGACTTGGCCGTAACGCGAACTTCTTCTAACTGGGGTGTTCCCGTCCCTGGTGATGAATGCCACGTGATTTATGTTTGGATTGACGCCTTGGCCAACTATATTACCGCCTTGGGTTACGATTCAGCTGACGATTCACTTTTGAAGAAGTTTTGGCCGGCCAACGTACAATTGGTTGGAAAGGAAATTGTTCGTTTCCACATTATTTACTGGCCAATTATGTTGCATGCGCTTGGTTTGGAATTGCCAAAGGAAATCATTGGCCACGGTTGGCTTGTGATGAAGGATGGTAAGATGTCTAAGTCAAAGGGAAACGTGATTTATCCTGAAGACTTAACAGCCCGTTATGGCTTGGATGCTGTTCGTTACTACTTGTTGCGCTCGATGCCATTTGGCAACGATGGTGTCTTCTCACCTGAGGACTTTGTGTCACGCGTGAACTTTGATTTGGCTAACGACTTGGGCAACCTCTTGAATCGAACAGTGGCCATGATTAACAAATATGAAGATGGCGTGATTCCAGCCTTTACGACCGGCAAGACTGATTTTGATGAGGACTTGGACCTGGTTGTTGAAAAGCAGATTACAGAATACAACCAACACTTGGGTTCTGTTCATACAGCCGACGCCCTTGAAGCTGTTTGGGGTGTTGTCCGTCGTGCCAACAAGTATATCGATGAAACAGAACCTTGGGTTTTGGCCAAGAAGTCAGGTGAGGACGAAAACGCCAAGGCAGCGTTACAATCTGTTTTGGCTCACTTGGCGGGAGCACTCCGTGCGGTTGCAGCGATGTTGCAACCGGTCATGACGGAAGCACCACAGCAAATGTTTGCCCAATTGGGATTGGAATATCCTGAAAAGGGCGTCTCATTGGTTAATCTTGCTATCGATCAAGTACCAGCAGGTACGAAGGTGGTTGCCAAGGGTGAACCAATCTTCCCTCGTTTGGATGTGGAAGAAGAAGTTGCCTACATTGCCTCATTGGTTTCAAAGGACACCAAGGGCAAGGGTCGGGCAGTCAAGGAAGCCGCTAAGCAAGGTGCAAAGGAGCAAGAAGTGAGCGAAGAAATCCAACATAAGGATTTGATTGAATACGACGATTTTGATAAGGTCGAAATTTTGGCGGCAAAGATTACAGCTGCTGAATTTGTGGAAAAGTCAAAGAAGTTGATTAAGTTCACTTTGGATGACGGTTCTGACAAGCCGCGTCAGATTTTGTCGGGAATTCGTCAATGGTATCCAGAGCCTGAAGTCTTGTTAGGCAAGACAGTGGCGATTGTGGCCAATATGGCACCACGGAAGATGGCTGGCGAACTATCAGAAGGAATGATTCTTTCTGCTGAGAAGAATGGCATTGTGACCGTTTCGGTCTTGCCAGAAGTCATTGAACCTGGTTCCGGAATTGAATAAAAATCAGTAAAAAAGGTGGTTGCGTGAGCAACCACCTTTTTTTGTTTGTTTGAGGAAACACTTGAGATGAAAAAACAGATTAAGAATGGTGGAATCGTTAGCCACCGAACAATAAGGCCTTACTTCAGTGGCCAAGCCCATGGGTCTTGGTGCCACTTGGCTAGGCGGGCATGGTCTTCATTACTAATCACCTGTTGGTCGGCCAATAGCTTAATGAGGCCGGTATAAGTCAAAAGTGGGGCAAAGGCAAAACCGGCCTCTTGGAAGTTCTTGTCAGCATCGGGGAAACCATACGAGAAGATGGAAACCACACCAGCCACGTTGAAGCCTTCGTTTTTAACAGCCTTCGCAGCACCAAGGACGGAGCCGCCGGTTGAAATCAGGTCATCAATCAAGACCACTTGGTCATCTGCTTGGATAACCCCTTCGACTTGGCGACCGGTACCATGGTCCTTTGGCTTGGAACGAACGTAAACCATTGGTAAGTCTAATTCGGCGGCAACTAAGGCTGCTTGGGGAATCCCGGCGGTAGCAACGCCGGCAATCACTGACACTTGTGGGTACTGTTCCTTAATCAACGCGGCCAAGGCCTTTGTGATGGCACGCCGTGTTTTGGGATAAGAAATCGTTTGGCGCAAGTCGGTATAAATTGGTGATTGGATGCCAGAGGCGAAGGTAAAGGTGTCGTCGACCTTTAATTGGACGATTTTGTGATCGATTAAGTCTTGGAGGATTGCTTCAGTTGAAACTGTCATGGGTAAAACCTTTCATTTTTTCTTTTAATGTTTTGATTGGTAAAAATCAGCCTTGCCAAGCACTTTGGTAGCGGCGCCAGGCAGCAACCGGGTCGTTCGCCTTGGTAATTGGCCGACCGACAACGATGGCCTTGGCGCCATCTGCGGCTGCTTGGTCGGGACTGGCAACACGAACTTGGTCACCCGTTTGATCTTCTTGCATGCGAATACCAGGGACGACGAAGAGGAAATCAGGACGCAAATGGGCGTTGAGTGTGATCAACTCCAAGGCGGAGCAGATAACGCCATCGCACCCGGCCTGGTCTGCCATTTGGGCTAAGGCCAGGACTTGGTCTTGCATTGGCAGGGCTGCGTGCTGTTCGTTTTTGAGGACTTCGTCAGAAATAGAAGTCAGTTCTGTCACTGCCAGGAGGGCGGGTACGTGGACACCGGCCTTTGTTGCACCGATTTCCAGGCCTTCCTTAGCGGCCTTTAGCATGGCAGACCCACCCAGTGAATGAACGGTTACGTAGTCAACACCGAGTTGGCCAATTTGAGCCATTGCCTGGCGGACGGTGTTGGGGATATCAAAGAGCTTGAGGTCCAAGAAAATGTCGCAACCGCGCTTTTTCAAATCAGTGATAATGGCTGGCCCAGCTTGGTAGAAGAGCTCCATCCCGACCTTGACGGTTAATTGGCTGGGGTCAGGAAAACGATCCAAAAAAGCTGTGACGGCGGCTAAGTCGTCAAAGTCCAAGGCAATCATCAGTGGTTTTTCCATGGTTACTCTCCTTCATGGGCAAGAAAAAAGACTATTCTCTAAAAAAGTCCAGAGAATAGTCTTATTGTGTTAAAAATTAAGCGTAAGTTAATCATCTGGCTTCTCTGAACCAATTAATGACTAATGAAAGTATAAACTATCTGTCGACTTTCGACAAATTTATTTTAAAAAAAGCCCGAAGGAATGTTTCCTTTGGACTTAAAAAATCAGTTCTGATTTTAAAGGAGGTCGCCGATGGCAGAATAACCGATTGTTGGGAAAATCGTGACCAAGCGGCTCAGTTGTGCTGGTGTGTAGGCGAATTCAATGGCAGGCAAGAGAGCGTTGATGATGTCCTCGGCATGTTCTGAAATTTCGATTGCACCAACCAAGTGCTTTTCCTTGTCATAAATTAATGACAGGTGGCCTTCCTTTTCATAGTCGACCATGCGGTACCAATCATCCATGACGTCCTTTTCAACGACATCATATTTATCAGGGTGGGCGGCGGCTTCATCGAGCGTCACGCCCGCCTGGGCCAAACGAGGCGTGGTGAAGACCGTTGTCCCGATGGCTGGGTAGTTGATGGCTTTGTCATCTTGGCCTAAGAGGCGCTTGGCAACATATTGGGACTCAAATGTTGCCGTTGGGGTCAACTTCGGTTGATCCTTCTTCACTACGTCACCGGTTGCATAAATATTCGGCACGGCTGTTTGGAGGTATTCGTTAACCGCAATCCCGGCCTTGTCGAATTCGATTCCCAAATCTTCCAGACCAAGGTCGGCCGTATTTGGTGTGCGACCGGTAGCATCCATGACGTAATCGGCTTCATAGGTACCGGTTGATGTCTTGACGGCAAAACCGGAAGTAACTTGTTCGACACTTTCAGTTTGACTATTCTTGACGAATGTAATGCCTTGCTTTTCAAGGGTTTGCACTAAAGCGTCACTATAGCGTTGGTTAAATTCAGGCAAGGCGCGGTCTGAACGAAGAATAACGGTTACGTCAGCACCAGCGGCGTTCATCATTGAAGCCGTTTCGAGGCCGATATAGCCCGCCCCAATAATGACCATCTTGTCAGGTGCTTGGTCTAGTGACAAGAAGTCCTTGGAATCATGGAGGTACTCAGCACCGGGGATGTCCAGGCGGTTAGAGTGCATACCAGTGGCAATTACGATGTTTTCGGCCGTAACGGTTTGATCACCGATTGTCACGGTGTGAGCGTCTTTTAAGTGGCCAGCACCAAAGTAAAACTTGATGCCTAATTCTTCCATACCACCTTGGATGGCGTTTGGGAAAATGGCGATGATTTCCTTTTTGCGGGCCATGTTCTTGGTCCAGTCAATGTCGCCGCTCCCTGAAACAATGCCATTTGAAGCACGTAGTTCACGTTGTAAGGAAACTGCGTTTTCCAGGATAACTTTGGCGTTGCAACCCCAGTTTGGGCAGGTTCCGCCGACCTTTTCTTTTTCGACAAAGGCGACTTTTTTACCGGCTTGAGCCAAAAGCGGTGCACCATCAAAGGCACCGTGGCCGGCCCCAAGGTACAAAACGTCGTAATCGTATGCTGTCATTTTCTAGATTCCTCCTAAGTTGAAAGCTTAATACGATTATCTCACAGTTTCTTTTGGAAATGAAATTTAAACTATACCAAATTGTCGTTTTCTTTACATGTTTAGCTCATGACTTCAATAAATCAAAAGAACCTGTAAAGATAAAGGGTAAAGAAAAAAGCCCCGACCAACGTTAGCAGATGGCCCCACAGTTTCGTTATCCTAAACTTGGGTTTCGCATCAGTTGGTCAAGGCTTTTTATTTTGTTATTTTTTTGTTTTGCTATTAGTTTAAGGTCACACGCTTCGACAAAGCAGGACGAACGACTAGAGCAATGATTAGACCAAAGGCACATTGAGCGATGTTACCGACGATTGAAGCAAAGCCGGTGGCCCAGCTGTGTGAAAGGAAGGCTGTGGCAAAGAAGTAGCCGACAACCATGACAAAGGAAGCCACGATAACGGCAATTGTTTGGCTCATCACTGATTTTTTAGCACCAATTAACCCGGCCAAGTAACCTTCCAAGCCGTGAATGACCAAAGAGAAGGGAGCCCAGGCTGCGTAGCCAGCTAAAAGATCCAAGAGCAAGCCTGACAAACCACCGACAATCATCCCAGAACGTGCGCTACCCAGGAGCGCCACTAAGAAAATGCCGGCTTCGACTAAGTTGACGTAGCCACCTGGCGTTGGAATGCGCACCACATAAGAAAGGGCGAGGTTTAAAGCAGTAATCACGGCCAAAGTCGTGATGGTCTTGGTAGTAAAATATTTATTCATAATCGTCTCTCCGTGAATTTAAATAATAGGAATATTATAGCAAGAATTCTAATGAATAAAAAAGACAGTTTCTTTTCAGTTATCCGACAAAATCAGTAAATGGTATGGTTAATTTTCCAAACAATTTCTAGTGAAGACTTGCACTGGTTTCTAGCCTTTGTGTTATAATGTCCTTGTTGACATAAGTCAAAAAATTAATTGGAGGTCTACACACATGACTGTGAAGATTGGTATTAATGGATTCGGTCGGATTGGTCGTTTGGCATTCCGTCGTATCTTGGAACTTGGCGACTCAGCAGCTGATGTTGAAGTTGCAGCCATCAACGATTTGACTAGCCCATCAATGTTGGCATACTTGTTGAAGTATGACTCAACTCATGGAACTTTGGATGCTGAAGTTTCTGCTGATGAAACTGGTATCGTGGTTAACGGTAAGCACTACACTGTTTATGCAGAACGCGATGCAAAGAACATTCCTTGGGTTAAGAACGATGGCGTTGAATATGTATTGGAAGCTACTGGTTTCTATACTTCAGCCGAAAAGTCACAAGCCCACTTGGACGCAGGTGCTAAGAAGGTTTTGATCTCAGCTCCAGCTGGTGATGTACCAACTGTTGTTTATGGTGTAAACCAAGACATCTTGAAGGCTGACGACAAGATTGTTTCAGCTGGTTCATGTACTACACAGTCATTGGCTCCAATGGCTCGTGTATTGCAAGACCAATTCGGTGTTGAAGTGGCAACGATGACTACTATCCACGCCTTTACTTCAACTCAAATGATTTTGGATGGACCTAAGTCAAAGAAGTTCCGTTCAAACCGTACTGCTTCTGTAAACACTATCCCTCACTCAACTGGTGCTGCTAAGGCTATCGGCCTTGTTGTTCCAGAATTGAAGGGTAAGGTTGACGGTCACGCACAACGTGTTGCCGTTGTTGATGGTTCTGTTACTGAATTGACTTCAGTTTTGTCAAAGAAGGTTTCAGCAGACGAAATCAACGCAGCTATGAAGGCAGCTTCATCTGACTCATTTGGCTACAACGAAGACGAAATCGTTTCATCAGACATCATTGGTGACACACACGGTGCTACTTTCGATGCTACTCAAACGCAAATCGTCGAAGCCGGTGACAAGCAATTGGTTAAGACTGTTTCATGGTACGACAACGAATACGGTTTCACTTCAAACATGATCCGTACTTTGTTGCACTTTGCAAACGTATAATCATTTATATAAAGGAAGAACGCTTCGGCGTTCTTTTTTGTGCATTTTTTGATTGATTAATTATAAAATCAGCTACCAGCAACCGACCTTGCTCGTCCTCTCGTGGTAGACTGGGTTATACGAACAAGAAGAACAAGAGGACAAAGATGCAAGTTGCCATTTCGTCAGATAATCATTTGGATTTAAATAAGGTTGAAACAGAGTGGGCGCTGGAGCAACAAGCCGCCTACCTGCAAAAAAATCAGATTGCGGTTTATGTCATCGCCGGTGATCTGTTTAATCGCTTTGACAAAACATTAGACTTTGCTCGCAATCTGCAGCGACGGTTAGGGTCGGCGACGGCGGTCCGATTTTTGGCGGGCAATCATGAAATGGGGGCGGGAGTCAGTTACCAGGAACTCGAAAGTCCGGTGGATGACCTTTATTTTCATCATAAAACGCTGGATATTGGTTCGGCTCGCTTAATTGGCAATAATGGCTGGTATGATTATAGCTTTGACCAAAACCAGCATAGTGTTGAAAAAATCACTCGGTTTAAGCGTGAATTTTGGTACGATCGACGGATTGAGCAACCGATGACTGATCCTGAAAGATTGGCTATTAACTTAAATCAGATGGAACAAGACATTAAAGAGGCAAAGAAGATGGGGAAAACCCCAATCTTAATTAACCATTTTGCCCAGGAACAGGCCTTTATTGATCAAATGCCATTTCGCATGGAGCGGCTTGATGTGCTGAGGTCCTTTTTAGGTAGTCAGGCCGTTGGTGATTTAGCGGTAGCCAATCAGGTTCAGGCTGCGATTTCTGGTCACTTGCATCTCCATGTTCAGGCGTTGCCCATTCAGCAAACGACCTTTTATAACGCTTCGGTTGGCTACCGGACTCGTCGGGTCAAGGAATGGTTTAGTCATGATTTTATGACGGAGTGGCAAAATCGTTTGATTGTTTTAGACGTTTGAGGCTATTAGGTTGATTTTTCTAAGCTTTTCAATCTGAATCTAAGCTATTAATTGCAGGGCCAGAAGCGGGCTGATTTTTTAATAATTAATATAGGTAGAAAGTGTTAAAATGAGTTGAGAAACGCTGATAGTTTGACTATCGAAGTATTAACTGTTAGACTATTTTTATTGTGAATCAAAGTTAACTAGGGCCATTCTCGGCCATTTAGAAAGGAAACCCTAATGCCAGTACTGACTACGACTGAAATTATGGACCTCATTCCAAACCGTTACCCAATCATCTATATGGACTACGTTGAAGAAATGGTTCCTGACGAATCAATCGTTGCTGTGAAAAATGTGACGATTAATGAGCAATTCTTCCAAGGACATTTTCCTGGTAACCCAGTAATGCCTGGTGTGTTGATTATCGAGTCATTGGCGCAAGCAGCGTCGATTTTGATTTTGTCATCACCTCAGTTTAAGGGGAAGACAGCCTACATGACAGGAATCAATAATGCCAAGTTTAAGAAGATGGTTGTTCCTGGTGATGTTTTGAAGTTACATGCTACATTTGGCAAGGTTCGAGAGAACATGGGGACCGTTACGGTCACGGCTAAGGTCAATGATAAGGTCGCAACCAGCGCGGAACTAATGTTCGTGGTGGCGCCTGATGAGCAAAACTGAGCTGGCTAACCAGCAGGTCAACGTCAAGCAAATCAATCATGATTTGATGGAGATGTTTGCCAATGTTGTTTGGGTAGAAGAGTACGAACTCAAACAGAGCCCTTTTTCGGCCTTGACGGTCAAAGAAGTGCACACGATTTACGCTATCTCCATGTACGAGGAAAAGACTGCCTCGCAGGTGGCTAAGGCTGTTCACCTGAGTCCAAGTGCGATGACCACGGCCATCGATCGCTTGGTTGATAAGGGATATGTCGAGCGCCGCCGGTCAAAGGAAGATAAGCGGGTGGTGAAATTAGGTTTGACCCATCAGGGGCGAATCTTATACCGGGCGCACCAAGCGTTTCATTTTAAGGTGACTAAGGCTTTGTTGGACGATATGTCCAGTGAAGAGGCATTGGCGATGGAACGGGCGGTACATAACTTACAAGCTTATTTGAAGGCCTTAATTGATAGTTAGGCGAACGGGATTGTGAAAAATTATGGAAAACATTAAGATTGTCACCACGGCGATGCAAGTGCCAGAACGAGTGGTGACAAATGATGACTTAACGGAATTGATGGATACCAGTGATGAGTGGATTTACCCACGAACCGGTATCCACCAACGCCATGTTGTGACAACTGAAAATACATCAGACTTGGCAACTAGTGTTGCCAAAAAGTTATTGGAACAATCGGGGTGGGATGTCGCTGATTTGGACTTTATTATCGTGGGGACCATGTCACCCGATGCCCTTTCACCCCATACAGCTGCGATTGTTCAAGGAAATATTGAAGCACCAAATGCTTTTGCCTTTGATTTAAATGCGGCTTGTTCCGGCTTTGTTTACGGAATGTCCGTTGCCTCATCCTTCCTTTCATCTGGTCGTTACCAGAAGGGGATGTTTATTGGGGCAGAAGTGCTGTCAAAGCTCGTTGACTGGAAAGACCGGACGGTTTCTGTCTTATTCGGCGATGGTGCCGGTGGTGTTTTGCTTGAGAAGACGGACGAACCCGTTGGCTTGATTGCAGAAGAATTGCAGTCATTTGGGGACCGAGGTCAAGCAATCTTGACTGGCCGTTTTGCCAACAAGAATGCCTTTGCTGGTGAAATTTCACCACTCGATCCATACTTCCACCAAGACGGTCGAAGCGTCTATAGCTTTGCTACGCGTGAAGTGCCGAAGGTTATGAAGAAGGCTTTGGAAAAAGCAGGACTTGAAGCCGACGATGTGGACTTTTATTTGGCACATCAGGCAAACAAGCGCATTGTGGAATCCATGGCGAAGAACTTTGGCCAACCAATGGACAAGTTCCCAACCAACATGGAAGAATATGGCAACACGTCTGCCGGTTCGACGGCCATCTTGCTCGATGAATTGCGTCGCAGTGGTCAGATTAAGCCTGGCATGAAGATTGCCTTTGTCGGCTTTGGCGGCGGTCTGGCGATTGGCGTCCAAATTTGGCAACTATAATTAAACAATAAAAATCAGAATTGCGGTGTAGTAGACTGCACCGTAAAAATCCAACGTATTGCAATACGAACATCTATATAGGAGAGCATGCTCATGACTAACGAAGAAATTTTTGACAAGGTTAAGGAAATTTTGATCGACCAATTCGATTTGGAAGATTCAGAAGTTTCATTGACTACTAACATGACTGATGACATCGATGCCGATTCATTGGACTTGTTCGAAGTTTTGAACCGTGTCGAAGACGACTTCGACATCAAGTTGGAAGAAACTGAAGAAGTTAAGACTGTTCAAGACTTGGTTAACAAGATCAAGGACCAACTTGACAAGAAGTAAGCATCAGGCGGTTTTTAACCGCATACATACAGATAGATAAAATAAAGAGGCAGAGATTATGACATTTAAAATTGACAACCCCATTTTTGATAAATTAGGGATGAAGTACCCAATCGTTGAAGGTGGGATGACTTGGGCCGGTACAGGTGCCTTAGCTGCCGCTGTATCTGAAGCTGGTGGACTTGGTTTTATCGGAACTGGTTACTGGCACGGTGACGACGTTCGTCGTGAAGTTCGTCGTGCTAAGGAATTAACGGACAAGCCTTTTGGTGTCAACGTGATGTTGATGTCTCGTCACATTCGTGAAGTCTTTGATGTGATTTTGGAAGAAGGCGTGAAGGTTGTGGCAACTGGCGCTGGTGATCCATCACCATTCTTAGAAGAATTGCATGCTGCAGGCGTAACGGTTATCCCTGTTGTACCATCCGTTTCAATGGCCAAGATGATGCAACGTAAGGGTGTTGATGCCGTGGTTGCTGAAGGAATGGAATCAGGTGGCCACATTGGTCAAATGACAACAATGGCCTTGGTACCACAAGTTGTTGATGCCGTTGATATTCCCGTTATTGCCGCTGGTGGAATCGGTGATGGCCGCGGTGTTGCCGCTGCCTTTGCCTTGGGTGCCTCAGGGGTCCAAATGGGAACTCGTTTCTTGACTGCTACTGAATCTGAAGTTCACCCAAACTACAAGGCGAAGGTCTTGAAGGCCCGTGATATTGATACAATTATCACTGGTAACATTGTTGGTTCACGTGTCCGTGTCTTGAAGAATAAGATGGCCAAGGAATACGTGAAGCGCGAAGTGGAAGAAATCGGTAAGCCAGAGCCTGATTACGAAACAGTTGAAAAGCTTGAATCAGGAACCTTGCGTGCCGCCGTTGTCGATGGTGACAAGAACGGTGGGGCCTTCATGGCTGGTCAAATTTCAGGAATGGTCAATGATGAAAAGCCTGTTGCTGAAATTTTGGCTGAAATTTGGGCACAAGCAACGGACATCATGGGCATTGAAAACAAGGCAAAATAAGCGAGGTTTCTAATGAAAGTAGGACTGCTATTCAACGGTCAGGGATCACAGCAAGCGGGCATGGGGACAGACCTCTATGAAAACTTGCCAGGCTACAAGGCTTATATCGACAAGGCTTCTGCCATCTTGGGTTATGACTTAAATGAGTTAGACCAAGACGAAGAAAAAATTCGACAAACACAGTACGCACAACCGGCCATCGTGGCAATGGATGCAGCCTTAGCTGCTTCATTAAAGGATGCCGGCTTAACCGATGTGGTTGCTGGTTTGGGCCTTTCGTTAGGTGAATATCCAGCCTTGATTGCCAATGGCATTCTGACCTTTGAACAAGCAATCGCCTTGGTTAAAGACCGCGGTCAATACATGCAGGAGGTTGGCGACAAGAACCCCGGCAAGATGGTTGCGGTTTTGGATGATAACCAAGACATGATTGTTGAGGTTGTTGAAGGTTTGCAAAAAAATGGCCTAAAAGTTTACCCAGCTAATTTTAATACCTTTTCACAATTGGTTATCGGCGGTGTCAAAGCCGATGTTGACCAGGCCGTTGAGGCATTGACAGAAGCCGGTGTGAAGAAGCAGGTCGAGTTGCCAGTTGTTGGTGCCTTCCACACGCCATTGCTAAACGAAGCCTCTGAAAAGATGGCAACACGCTTGGCAGGAGAAAAATTTGGTGTGGGGACTTACCCTGTTTATTCCAATACGACGAAGCAAGCCTTTACAGCTGAGACCGTCAAGGATACCTTGACGAAGCAGATTGTTTCGCCAACCTACTTTGCACAATGCTTGCAGGAGATGGTGGATGCCGGAGTTGATACTTTGGTTGAAATCGGTCCTGCTGCCACTCTCGTCAAATTTGCGAAGAAAATTGCGCCAAAGGATGTTACCAAGTACACGGTGACGGACTTTGCTTCCTATCAAAAAGTCGTTGATGCCATCAACGCAGAGAAAGGATAAGAATCCATGGACTTTACTAATCAAACTGTTTTGGTAACTGGGTCATCACGAGGAATCGGCTTAGCCGTTGCTCACGCCTTTGATAATGCGGGTGCCCGCGTTATCTTGCATGGTCGTTCTGCTATTAAAGAAGAAGTCATCAGCTCCTTCAAGCAAAAGCCAATGACGTTGCAATTTGACGTTGCCGATGCCGAAACAGTGGAAGCAACTTTCAAAGACTTGTACAAGCAAGAAGGCTTTGAAGGCATTGATATCTTGGTGAACAATGCCGGGATTACCAAGGACCAGTTAGTGATGGGGATGAGCCCAGCTGATTTTGCCCAGGTTGTGAACACAAACTTGAATGGAACGTTCAATGTGACACAACCCGTCTTCAAGAAGATGATTCGACAAAAGCACGGTGTGATTTTGAACATGGCTTCTGTTGTTGGCCAAATGGGTAATGTTGGTCAAGCCAATTATGCCGCTTCAAAGGCTGGTATCATTGGGTTGACAAAGTCTTTGGCTAAGGAAGGGGCGAAGCGCAATATCCGCGTAAACGCCATCGCCCCTGGGATGATTGTTTCAGATATGACGGATGCTTTGTCAGACAAGGCGCGTGAAGCCATTTTGAATGAGATTCCTTTGTCACGGTTTGGTTCAATCGACGATGTGGCCGATGTTGCGCTATTCTTAGCCGGCAATGACTACATGACTGGACAAACAATTACCGTTGACGGTGGCCTTTATATTTAATAAACATCGTTCATTTTAAGTTACTTAGATTAGAAAGGAAGCGGCAATGACACGAGTCGTAATTACTGGGATGGGGGCTGTTACCCCATTAGGAAACGATACAAAGACCTTCTTGGATGGCCTTTTTGATGAAAAATTAGGAATTAAGCCAATCACGAAGTTTGATGCAACTGAAACTGGTATTTCAGTTGCCGGACAAGTTGACGGTTTTGATCCAGCTTTGCGCGTAGGAAAGCGTGATGCACGTAAGTTGGATTTGTTCTCACAGTATGCCATCGATGCTTCTTACCAAGCCTTGGACCAAGCAGGTTTGTTGCCTGACGAAGGTTCAGAAGCAAAGTCAAAGGTTGCTAACTCAGAACGCTTTGGTGTGATCTTGGGAAACGGAATTGGTGGTTTGACAACTATCCAAGAACAAGTGATTAAGATGCACGAAAAGGGACCACAACGCGTTTCACCATTGTTCGTCCCTGAATCAATTCCGAACATGGTTTCAGGAAACGTTTCATTGCGCTTTGGCGCTCGTGGCGTGAACTTCACAGTTGTAACGGCTTGTGCCTCAGCTACGAACGCCATTGGTGAAGCCTTCTGGCGCATCCAATCAGGTCGTGAAGACGTGATGTTGACTGGTGGTTCAGAAGCCACTGTTAACGAAATCGGAATTGCTGGTTTCGCCGCTTTGACTGCTTTGTCAAAGGAAGAAGACCCTGCACAAGCATCAAAGCCATTTGACAAGAACCGTCATGGTTTCGTCTTGGGCGAAGGTTCAGGAATCCTTGTCTTGGAGTCTTTGGAACACGCCGAAGCTCGTGGTGCCAACATCTTGGCCGAAGTTGTCGGATACGGTGCATCATCAGATGCTTACCACATGACTTCTCCTGCCCCTGACGGTGAAGGAGCTGCTCGGGCAATGAAGGCAGCCTTGAAGGATGCTGATATCAAGCCAGAAGACGTTACTTATTTGAACGCCCACGGTACTGCTACCGGTGCAAACGATTCAGGTGAAGCCGAAGCTGTTGCTTCTGTCTTTGGTCCAAACTCTGTCTTGGTTTCATCAACTAAGGGCATGACTGGTCACCTTTTGGGTGCCGCTGGTGCCATCGAAGCCGTTGCTTCTGTTGGTGCCATCGACCGTGGTCAATTGCCAGTTAACGTTGGCTTTGATGAACCAGATGAGCACACAAAGTTGGTGAACTTGGTTAACGAAACGAACAAGAATACGGCTCCTGAATATGTTTTGTCTGCTAACTACGGTTTTGGTGGTCATAACGCAGCTGTTGTCTTCAAGAAGTGGTAAGAGGGAAGTTCAATAATGAATTTAAATGTCAAAGAAATTCGTGAATTGATGGCAGACTTGGAAAAGTCTACCCTGCGCGATGTTTACATCCAAGATGGTGAATTTTCATTGCACTTGTCTAAGAACGAACAGGTTCAAGGCGGTAACACACCAGCGCCAGTAGCGCCAAGTGCACCCGCAGCACAACCTGTTGTGAACCAAGCGCCAGCAGCTCAGGCCGCTGCACCTGAAGTAGCTGCACCAGCAGCCGCTGGAAAAGAAATCAAGGCACCAATGGTCGGAACGGTTTATCTCCAACCAAAGCCAGGTGAACCAAACTTTAAGAATGTTGGCGACCACGTCGAAAAGGGCGAAACAGTTGCCATCATTGAAGCCATGAAGTTGATGACTGAAATCAAGTCAGACGTTTCTGGTACCATTGCTGAAGTTTTGGTTGATAACGAAGAAGTGGTTGACTTTGATAAGCCACTTTACCGTGTCACAACTGATTAAGAGATTAGACGGCTATTTCGGCCGATCGTCTTGTCCAAGCGCTGCTTGGATATACATAGACAGCTAAAAGGAGAAGAGCTATGACCCAATTGAACACAAAGGAAATTCAAGAAATTCTTCCACATCGTTACCCAATGTTGATGTTGGACACGGTTGAGGAATTAGTACCTGGTGAGCGCTGCGTGGCCATCAAGAACATTTCAATTAACGAAGAAATCTTCCAAGGACACTTCCCTGGTAACCCAACTTTCCCAGGGGCTTTGACCGTTGAAGCATTGGCCCAAGCTGGTGCCGTTGCTTTGCTTTCAATGCCTGAGTTCAAGGGTAAGACAGCTTACTTTGGTGGCATCAAGAAGGCCCGTTACCGTCAAATGGTTCGTCCTGGGGACCAATTGCGCTTAGAAGTCGTTTTGGATCGCTTGCGTGGCCCTGTTGGTTCAGGAAAAGGAATTGCCTGGGTGAATGGTAAGAAGGCAACAACCGCTGAATTGACATTTATTGTTGGAGATTAAGATGTTTAAAAAAGTATTGGTAGCCAATCGTGGCGAAATCGCCGTGCGGATTATCCGGACGTTGAAGGAAATGGGCATCCAAACGGTTGCAATTTATTCAACGGCTGATAAGGATTCTTTGCACGTTCAAGTAGCAGACGAGGCCATCTGTGTTGGTGGCCCAAAGCCTGCTGATTCTTACCTAAACATGAAAAATGTTGTGACGGCAGCCCTATTAACGGGTGCTGAAGCAATTCACCCAGGTTATGGGTTCTTATCAGAAAACGCCCTATTTGCCGAAATGGTTGGTGATGTCAACATTAAGTGGATTGGTCCTCGTCCAGAAACAATCGATTTGATGGGAAACAAGGAACATGCCCGAGCAGAAATGACCAAGGCAGGCGTTCCGGTAATCCCTGGTTCTGACGGCTATATTCATAACGTCGACGAAGCCATTGAGGTTTCAAAAAAGACGGGATTCCCATTGTTGCTGAAGGCTGCTGCCGGTGGTGGTGGTAAAGGAATGCGCTTTGTTTACTCAGAAGGTGAACTGGCAGAAAACTTTATCAACGCTCAAAGCGAAGCTCAGTTGTCATATGGCGATGACCATATGTACATCGAAAAGGTGATGACGGATGTCCGCCATATCGAAATGCAAGTGATTCGCGACCAATTTGGCAACGTGATTTGCTTGCCAGAACGAAACTGTTCTTTGCAACGTCGCAACCAAAAGGTGATGGAAGAATCACCAGCCGCTTCCGTGACACCAACAATGCGTGAAGAATTGATGGACATTGTCACGAAAGCCGTGAACGCGATTGACTATGAAAATACTGGAACGATTGAATTCCTTCAAGACCAAGAAGGTAAGTTCTACTTCATGGAAATGAATACCCGAATTCAGGTTGAACACCCGGTCACTGAAATGGTGACGGGCTTGGATTTGGTTCGCTTGCAGGTTGAAGTTGCTGCAGGTGAAGAATTAAAGTTAAAGCAAGCTGACGTTCAAATCAGCGGCCATGCCGTTGAAATGCGTTTGACGGCTGAAAAGCCAGAAGCTAATTTTGCCCCTAGTGCTGGAAAGGTTGACTTTGTCTTCTTGCCAACTGGTGGACCAGGGGTTCGAATCGATTCAGCCCTTTACAATGGTGACACCATCCAACCGTTCTACGATTCGATGATTGCGAAGCTGATTGCCCATGATGAAACGCGTGGGGAAGCCTTAGCTAAGTTGGAACGAATGGTTGACGAAACTTCCTTAGTGGGCGTTTCCACATCGCAGTCTTTCCAAAAGGCCTTGTTGTTGGATGAAAACGTCTTGACAGATAACTTTGGAACGAAGTATCTTGAAGATACATTTATGCCAAAGTGGGAAGAAAAACTGGCTGAACAGGCTGGTGAATAAATTTCTTGACGAAAGCCGCCTTTGAGCGGCTTTCACTTGCTTAAGAAACTTTAGACCCAAACAGTGATGAGGGGGAGAGGGCAGAGCCCAAAATAATATGGATTTATTTAATTCAAAAAAACCTGAACAAAATAAGATTAAGGTGACCGATGCCATTAAGGATCGGATTCCTGACGGCCTTTTTCTGGCTTGCCCATACTGTGGTGAACAGATTTACAACAAGGAGCTGGGGGCATACCGCGTTTGTCCAAAGTGTAATTACGGTTTCCGTTTGCAGGCACACGAACGGGTTGCCTTGTTAACGGAAGACTTTGTCGAGATGAATGCTGATTTGACGATTGAGCATTCTGATTTTCCTGGCTATGAGGAAAAATTAGCCCGGGCTAAGAAGCAGACCGAGATGAACGAATCTGTTTTGACTGGAACTGCCACCATTGAAGGCGAAAAGGTTGCCCTGGGCATCATGGACGCGTACTTTATGATGGCCTCACTGGGCTCAATGACCGGCGAAAAGATTACCCGTCTCTTCGAGTACGCCACAGAAAACCGCTTGCCAGTCGTGATGTTTACGGCTTCTGGCGGGGCGCGAATGCAAGAAGGAATCAATTCCTTGATGCAGATGGCTAAGGTATCAGCTGCGGTTGCCGCACACCAGGAAGCTGGTCTGTTGTACTTAGTTGTGCTGACCGACCCAACAACTGGTGGCGTGACTGCTTCCTTTGCGATGCAGGGGGATGTCACGTTGGCTGAACCACATGCTTTGGTTGGTTTCGCTGGTGCTCGTGTTATCGAATCAACGATTCATGAAAAGTTGCCAAAGGACTTCCAACGAGTGGAAACGCTCTTGGAAAACGGCTTTGTTGACAAGATTGTTCCTCGTCAAGACATGGCTGACATGATTGCCAATATCGTTTCATTACACCAACAGGAGGCTGAATAATGTTCGAATTTATCAAAACATTGTTTAAAAAAGAAATCGATCCAGCTGAAGTGGTGAAGAAGTCCCGTGAAGACCGCTTTATGGCGCGCGAATTGATCAATGGCATCTTTGACGATTTCATTGAATTACATGGCGACCGTCTTTATGGCGATGACAAATCAGTTATCGGTGGTTTGGCACGATTAAATGGTCAACCCGTTACTGTGATTGCTATTGATAAAGGAACGGACATCAACGATAAGCTGTCCAAGCGAAATGGTTCACCACAGCCTTGGGGGTACCGGAAGGCACAGCGGTTGATGGAACAAGCAGCAAAGTTCCACCGTCCAATCGTGACCTTTGTCAACACGCCAGGTGCCTTTCCTGGTAAGGATGCTGAAGCCTTGGGTCAAGGGGAAGCGATTGCTCAGTCAATTCTGAAGTCAATGAAGTTACCAGTCCCAATCATCTCTATCATTTACGGTGAAGGTGGTTCCGGTGGTGCCTTGGCTTTGGCCACAGCTGACCAAGTATGGATGTTTGAGAACGCCACTTACTCAATTTTGTCACCCGAAGGCTTTGCATCGATTTTGTGGAAGGATGCCAAGCGAGCAAACGAAGCCGCTGGCATCATGGGTTTGACGGCTGCTGATTTGATGAAAGAAAACGTGGTTGACTTGGTGATTCCAGAAGGCCATAATCACAGTAAGATTTTTAATGGCATGAAGGAAAAGTTGTCAGATGAAATTCAGGAATTGCAGACATTGTCTGATGATGAGTTGATTCAACAACGTCGGAAGCGTTTTCGGGCTTTCTAAAAGCATAATCCGTAACCAGAAAAAATTTGTTATAATGGAAGCTGAGGAATTTTCCTCGGCTTTTTGTTTTGGGCTCGTCTTGGAATTCGACAGGCTGTTACGAGCATTAGCTGCATTCCGCCATCCGGGCGTAAAGCGGGCAGACATTTAACTGCAAAAAACAATAACTCTTACGCTGTCGCTGCCTAAAAACCAGTGATTCGTAGCCAAGATTGTTAGTCTGACATGGTGGTCTTGGTTTAATAAATGGTCAGATCGGCTTAACGGTGATGCCTGCACGGTTAAGTTTAAATCAATTAGGTTCCCAGTCAGAGTCAAGTTCTGGACAATGACTGCTTTGGCTGTGGTATTAATCATTGCCCTATGAATGTAGACGCTAGTGTGGCGGGCGGTTTGGACAGGGGTTCGACTCCCCTCGAGTCCATTGAGACCTGCAATAGCAGGCATTAGAGGTTAAAAACCTTGAAAAGTACCACTTTAGTACCAAGAGAAATCAAGAGTGATTTACGAAAATGGTACTTTTTTGGTACTTTTTTTAGAAAGAAAATTGTAGTAAACGACAGAAAAAGCTTACGATTCTACATCGTAAGCTTTTTTGTTGAATTTTTCTAAGCGATACAGTTGTTCGTCATCAAGTGCATCTTGTCCATTTTTAAAAGAATAACCCATTTTTTGATAAAAACCCAAGCCAGTAATTGAAGAAGGAATTTCGATACGCTTAGCCCTGTTAAAATACTCGTCTTGTTCTAATACTTGGATTACACGTTTGCCAATTCCTTGTCCTTGATATTCAGGAGATACAAAAATGTTGAACAAACTACCTTCATCTTTTTTGCCCCAATACGCACCAATTGAACCAACAGCGATGATTTTATTTACAGCGTCATCAATAAATACATAACAGTGAAAATATTTTGCTCTCTCTTTAAAATCTTGAGCAGTGAGCCTTTTTAAATCATTTTCTACATACTCTTTAGAATAATCTTTTATGTTGGTGGTTAACATGGTTTCTTTAACCAACCTAGAAACTTCTTCTGCATCTGAATTTTTGAAACTACGATATCGAATCATCCCATCAACACCTCTCAATTATTTTTTATAGCCCTATGAATTTCTAGATTATATATCAATGGTTTGTTTGTGTCTATTAGTACTCTTAACATAATGTCCGAGTATGCAAAGCAAAAGCCCACAACCTGATGAAAATCAGGATCGTGGGCGCTTTGTGAGATTAAGTTTTGTGAATTTAGCTAAAAAGAATTGGTACAGTTCTCAGAAAGTTGTTAGAGTGCCATTCTCTGATTGTGAAAAACTCATTTCTGAGAATCTTTCTGAGAGCGTTGGGCTCTTGCGTTAATGCCCGCTATGATTGCCGTAAACAGCCAAACAAGAACGCTTAAAAATTCATATTTATTATGAGTATGAATGCTAATAAATATATTTGCGACCATTACTAATACAATGACCGTCAAAATCAAAGTATGATGCTTGCGAAATAGATTGTACAAAAGGTTTCTCCTTTCTTTGACTTATTCTTAATTATATCAAAAAAGTGTGGCGGGCGGTTTGGACAGGGTTCAACTCTCCTCAATCCATTGGTGTTTTCTTGAAGGGTTGCGTGCAAACACGCCCTTTTTACTGTCCTGATTTTTTAAAAATTTTCTTTACGTCAGACTTTAAAGTAATACAACAGAAACTACATTGCAATAAAAGTATAAAGGTGGTATTCTTTCTCCCGTAAGGGAGATTTGTACCATGAATGAAAAGGAAACTTACAAATTATATAAAGCGAAGAAAATGTGGGTGACAGCCTTGGCTGGCTTTTCACTTTTAGCAGTGACCGGCGCAAAGCAGGAAGTTCATGCTGATACAACGACAAACTCCCAGACCAGTCAACTTGGATCGTCAGCAAGCGCTAGTCAGAGCCAACAGCCGAGTTCGACTACTAACAGTGCAACTAATGGTTCGCCTAGTGCACAAGGTTCACAGTCGGAGACACCGGTGGAATCAGCTAATCAACTGAGCCAATCTAACAACCAACAGACCAATAGTGATAGCCAAGAAAGTCAGTCAAACACTAAGAGTGCTGCAACCAACGCTAGCCAGAGTGCGCCATCGAGTAAGAGTGGCAGCGCGACAGCGCTTGGTGGTACTAGCACACCAAACAATAACTCAGTCATCAATGATCAGTTGTCGGTAACGGTTACCAAAGAGAATTTCTTACAGTGGTTTAAATTAGGTGGTAATACAACCTATGATGCAGATACTAATACCGCCATTCTAACAACGGATAGTCAGATGGTTGAGGGAAACATCACGCTGAAAACCAAGATTAATGCCAATGATGCCTTTCTGTTGAACGGCACGATTAACCTGGGAAGTAAGGTGCGTGACAATCAGGGTGCCGATGGCATTGGAATTGCCTTCCATCACGGTACCCAAGGGCAAATCGGCTTTTTGGGTGGTGGCCTGAGCGTGAAGGGTTTGCCGACATCATCTGGCTTTGTTTTTGATACATGGGTTTATAATGCCGGTGACCATAACAATCCAATTCAGGGTGGATCGGGGATGCCTTATTTGTCTGGTTTCCATAGTGACATCGACCAAACAAACTCTGATCAACCATTCCGTTATGATGGTGGTTTCGTGAATATCGATGCGAGCAAGGAAAATGTATCAAATGTGAATGTTCCCTTTACGCTTCGTTATGATGGAAATGGCCATATGAGCATGGAATACCTCGGTCAAGCCATCACGATTCCGGTGACGGATTATCAGGACCCCTTGGCCCTTTCAATCGGTGCTTCGACGGGCTCAGTGACAAATTTGCAGGCAGTTTCCGTGGATTCGTTTACGTTTGACCCGGCTCAAAAAAATACTGCTTCTCGAACGATTGATTATGTTGACCAAAATGGGAATGAAATTGCACCTGCCACCGTCCAGTCAGCTACTTATCGGCGGCAAGGAATGTTAGTCAACGGGCAACCGACCTATACCGATTGGCAGTTAGCGAGTGACCCAAACAGTAACAATTTTAGTGCGGTGACGGCACCAACCATCGAGGGCTATACAGTCCAAAGTGGTCAAACGACTACTTTTGGGGGGATGACTGTTAACGAAGATTCTGGTCAAATCGTAGAACATGTGATTTATACCAAGAATCCGGCACAAGCAACTTTGAATGTCCAGGATTCAACTGTGGTGGCGGGAAAAACTGCCAGCTGGTCGCCAGCCCAAAGCTTTTTGAGTGCTGTTAATGCGAATGGCCAGCAAGCTGATTTGTCACAAATGACGGTTACCGGAAAGGTGGATGCTACGACACCCGGAACGTACCCAGTCACTTATTCTTACAAGGATAGTAATGGACAAACCATTACAAAATCAGCAACCGTGACCGTTGTATCGGCTAAAAGTAGTTTGCAAGCCCAGAGCAGCACGATTTGGGCTGGTTCACAGTGGCAAGCGATTGACAATTTGGTGAGCGCAACCGATGCTAATGGCAATCCATTGGAATCCAAGGATATTCAAGTGTCAGGCAGCGTTGACACCACGACAGCCGGCAACTATCCCATTACATATAGCTATACCGACGCCTCTGGAAACCCATACAGTCAAACGATTACCATTAAGGTACTAGCCGACCAGAGTTCAATTGCTGCCAAGGCTAGCACGGTCTATCTCGGTGAACCGTGGTCAACAGCTAATAGTTTCGTGAGTGCGACGGATGAGTACGGCCACTCGGTGCCTCTCAACCAAGTGACAGTTAGTGAAAACGTTGACGTGAACAAGGTAGGGACTTATCCTGTGACTTACCAATACACGGACGGGCAAGGAAAAATGGTCCAGGCTCAAGCTACAGTGACTGTTAAGAAGAATCAAACGCAGCTGACAACGAAGGGGGATACTTTGATTGCCGGTCCAAAAGCCCATTGGTCAGCGACTGATGATTTGGTGACAGCATTTGATGAAGATGGCAATCCTTTTTCAGTTAGTCAGCTAAAGGTCGCTGAACAGGTAGACCCTCACACGGCAGGTGTTTATCCTGTTACTTATACCTATACAGATCAGTTGGGCCAGCAGCATTCAAGTACTGCTCAGGTGACGGTTCTTGCTAGTCATGGTAGCGTTACAACTAGAGATAGCACTGCGATGGCCAGTCCGACTGCTAAGTGGATACCTCAAGATAATTTAGTTAGTGCTGTGGATGATAGTGGTCAAACAATGGATGTGCGCCAGTTGACGGTAGACGGACAGGCTGATTTGACTAAGGCTGGTACGTATTCGGTTCACTATTCATATACGGACGCTGCGGGAAATAACTTTGGTTCGACGGCAACGATTACGGTGACGGCACCAAGTACAACGTCCTCAAGTACGTCGACATCGACGCAGGAATCAACAGCGACGAGTGAATCGACTGCAACGAATAGTTCCGCTGCGACAAGCGGAAACCCAGCGTCGACGAATAGTTCGACCTCAACCAGTACGTCGGTTTCGACTAAGGGATCGACAACAACGAGTGAGTCGACTGCAACGAATAGCTCAACTGCGACAAGTGGAACGCCAACGTCGACACCAAGTTCAACTGCAACCAGTACATCACCGTCAGCAAAAGAATCGGCAACTACGAGTGGGTCACCGGCAACGAATAGTTCAACTGCGACAAGTGGAACGCCAACGTCGACACCAAGTTCAACTGCAACCAGTACATCACCGTCAACAAAAGAATCGGCAACTACGAGTGGGTCGACTACAGCGAATAGTTCAGCAGCGACAAGTGGAACAGCAATGTCGACGTCAGGCGCAGGCTCTACCACTGCAAACGGAATGCCAGCAACGAGTGCAAGTACCAGCGCTTCGTCGTCTGCCAGTGGCTCGTCTACAGCAAATAGCGCTTCGTCGGCATCATCCAACGATGAATCGACACGCACTAGCGAAATGCCAGCAATAAACACTTCAGCAACATCAACTGGTGCCAAGTCAGCTGCGTCAAGTTCAACGATCACGAATGACTTACTGGCTACGAATTCAACGAGTGACCCATCTTCTTCAGCCAGTGCTAGTACAGAGATGACAGCGGGAACAGGCGCTGCTTTATCAACGGCTAATTCTGTTGGAACAGTAGCAATGCCAGCAACAACTACTATGTCAGAGGATTCACTAGCGCAGACAACAAGTGCTAAGTTGCGGATGATGGATGCCGGCATAACTGAGCCAGCCGTACAAGCAATAACACCTGCTAATTCGGATCAATTAACCACCGTCTTACCGAAGACGGCTGAGAAAGCAGCCAAAAATCAGTCGACCTCTGTGGGTATCGGCCTTGTGGCACTTCTTGGTTCGCTGGTTCTGGTTATACAGAAAAAGAAAAAAGAAAAGTAATTTCTCTGTGATTCCGCAGAAAAAATAACAAGACCTCCGAATTTTAAGTTCGGGGGTCTTTTGTTTGTCTATTTTCTTTGAATAATCAATCCAAATTACTGTCAGAAAAATTAACAATTTTTATGACAAGCAACTAAATGGGTAATCCAGAAAGGGGTAATTTTAAAAAATAAAGTATGAATTAGAAGAAAGGTTTTGTTGATAAAAAAAACAAGATGAAAAATATTAACACTAATTTCACTGATTTTTAAGTTAAATATGTCTAAAAAAACAATATATTTGCTGATTTTAAAAAGTAATTAAACAACAATCTGTCGTAAAATTCATTTTTGTGTTTGTATTTGTCATAATTTTTAACAGAAAAATGAAATAAAGTTATAAAATGGAACAATTCTAATTTTAGGGTGGGGTTGAATATTCATTTAATCTACGTAATAATATCCGTGTTGCGTGCTAGTGATTTAAATTTTTTTGATTTATTTACTAAATCGTAAAAGTTAACAGAACAAAAGGAGGACTTTTAATTCAGTTGTAGAAGAAAAAACAGCATTTACTCGTTTATTTATTGTCAGCAGCACGTAGAATTGTTAGCGAACAAATAGGAGAGAGAAATATATCATGAAAAAGATCATAACAGCCCTTGCGGTATTGTTGGTCGTTGTCGGTGGGTTCTTCGCTTTTACCTCAGGTAAGCATTCGGATTCGACAGGAAAGTCGACAAGTAGTGATTCAAAGATGTCGTTGAAGGAATTGAACGTTCAGTTCGTGCCTTCAACAAATGCTGAAACAATGTTGGCCAAGGCCAAGCCATTGGAAAATCTATTAAGTAAAAAATTGGGAATTCCCGTCCACGTTTCGGTTGCCACGAGTTATAACACGGCGGTTGAAGCGATGGGGTCAAAGAAAGTTGACATGGGCTTCCTACCTCCTGATTCATACGTCACTGCCCAAAAGCAGTATGGCGTCAAAGCCATTCTTCAGTCAACTAAGTTGGCCATGAAGGATAACAACACAGGTGAAACAACTGATAAAGTCGTTAACACATACAAATCAATGATTATTGTCAAGTCTAATTCGCCAATCAAGTCCATCGAAGACTTGAAGGGGAAGAAGATTGCGACGCAAAGTGCCATCTCAACTTCTGGTTACCTTTTCCCAGTTGTTGAGTTGTACAAGAAGGGCATTAACGTCGTCAAGGACTCAACACTTGTTCAAGTGAAGGGCCACGACCAAGGTGTGATGTCTGTTCTGAATGGCGATACTGATGCAGCCTTTGTCTACGACGATGTCCGGACAAACGTGCAAAAGGATCAGCCGGACGTCTTTAAGGATACCCGCGTCATTTACTACTCAAACCCAATTCCAAACGATACGATTTCATTGCGTAAGGGTGTTACGTCATCAGATGCCAAGAAGATTCAAAAGGCAATGATGGAAATCGCTAAGACTGACGAAGGTAAGAAGGCCTTGGCCGATGGTTACTCATGGCAAGGTGTGACAGAAGCGAAGGAATCAAGCTTCGATAACGTTCGTCAGTACGAAGAAACGATTAAGAAGATTCAGTAAGGTTATTTTTGAGCAAGAAATCGCCACCATCTAGGATGGCGGCGGTTTTTTTGATAAAGAACCACTTTTGGAAAATCAGTTTAGAAAAAGGATTGCAGATGTCAAATAAGGGTACGATTAAGGTTACTGGCGTTTCAAAAATTTATGATAATGGCGTTGTCGGTTTAGACAACATTAATTTAGATATTGCAGCTGGCGAATTTGTGGTGATTGTCGGCCTATCCGGAGCAGGAAAGTCAACTTTACTGCGGTCATTGAACCGCTTGCATGATGTGACCGAGGGAAGCATCGAAATTGATGGTCAAGATATTACCAAGGCTTCTGGGAAAGAATTACGGAACATGCGTCGTAACGTGGCCATGATTTTCCAAAATTATAATTTGGTCAAGCGAGCAACGGTTTCTCGGAATGTTCTTTCCGGTCGAGTGGGTTATTATGGCACTTGGCAGTCGGCTTTTGGTCTCTTCACGAAGGAAGACCAGGAGCGGGCGGCAGAAAGCCTGACCAGGGTCAATCTTTTAGATAAATATTATACAAAAGCCCGTGACCTGTCCGGAGGTCAACAACAACGTGTCGGGATTGCCCGCGCCTTGATGCAAGAACCGGCGGTCTTCCTGGCGGACGAACCGGTTTCCGGTTTGGATCCTAAGACCACCAAGGTTGTCATGGACGATCTAAAGCGATTGAACGAGGAGGATGGCCTAACAGTTATCGCCAACCTGCATTCGATTGACCTGGCCTTGGCCTATGCCACTCGAATTGTCGGCCTGCGCGGAGGAAAATTAGTATACGACCAGCCAATTGAGAACGTGAAGGAAACTGATTTTGCAGATATTTACCGTGAAGCGGAGGTGAGTCGATGAATACGAGCCTGCCTAAGCGGACCTTCAACCAGGAATGGCATGTTATCGGCTTTACTATTTTCTTACTGATGGTGGTCTTGTTGATGATTTCCGCCCATGCAACCGGTGCTGGACAAGACTTTTCCTGGGATCAATTCTTTGATTTGTGGATTAAGATGTCCAATCCAGACTGGTCCTACCTGTCATCGGTGACGAAGCCTTTGATTGAAACGATTCAAATGGCTTTGGTTGGAACCTTCCTAGGCGGGGTAGCGGCCATTCCGGCGGCACTTTTATCGGCTGAAAATATTGTTAAAAATCAGTTTATCCGTGGCCTGGTGCGTCTGTTGATGAACCTGATTCGCTCATTGCCAGAAATGCTTTTGGCAGCGCTCTTTGTGGCCGTGGTCGGTATTGGCGCTTTGTCTGGGGTGCTCGCCTTGGCGATTTTCTCCTTTGGGATGATTTTTAAGCTTCTCTATGAAGCAATCGAAACGATTGATGAAGGGCCAATTGAAGCCTTGCGGGCGGCAGGTGCCAATAGCATTCAAATTATTTGCTTTGCGGTTGTGCCCCAGGTGTTTAACCAGTATTTGAGCTTCTTCTTGTATACGTTAGAAATCAACGTGCGAGCCTCAACGGTTTTGGGTTATTTAGGAGCCGGTGGTATTGGTTTGTACTTAAATACTACCTTGGAAATGTTCCGCTATGACCGGACGGCCGTGGTTATCTTAGCGATTTTGCTAGTCGTTGTCTTGGTTGATTTTGTTTCCAACCAACTCCGGGAGGTGCTTAAATGATGATACAGCAAAAGACTTTATGGCAAAAAAGCCAACCGTGGTTCATCACCGTTGTGGTGGCCGCCATCTTTATTTGGGGCTTTACTGGTGTGCCGCTGACGGGTATTAAGTCAACGGCTGGGCAGGTTTTTGGCTCGATTCTTGATGGCTTGATGCACCCGGACTGGCCCTACCTATACAGTGGGGATGGCGAAGATTTAGTCACCGCTCTGTTGCAAACATTGGCCATCGCTTTCTTGGGCACCTTTATGTCGGCCGTGTTAGCCGTACCATTTGGATTCTGGGCGGCAAAGACAAGTCGCAAGTTTTTTTCACCAAAATCAGCTTCGGGTAAGTTTGTTCTGACCGTCGTTCGTGTTTTTCCCGAACTAGTTTTAGCCATTATGTTTATTAAGGCAGTTGGTCCGGGGGCTTTCGCCGGGGTCTTGGCCCTTGGTTTTCACTCGGTGGGGATGATGGGGAAGTTATTCTCCGAAGCAGTTGAAAATATTGACCGTGGACCAAACGAAGCCATTGCGGCGGCGGGTGGTTCTACTCTCGATGGCTTAACCATGGCGACCTTCCCGGCGGTTCTACCAGAGTTCATGAATTACACGCTCTACCGGTTTGAAATTGCCGTTCGCTCTGCCTCCATTTTGGGGATTGTCGGTGCCGGTGGGGTTGGGGCACCACTGATTTTTGCGCTCTCAACTAGGGCCTGGCCACGGGTTGGGATGATTCTAATCGGCATTGTGGTCACGGTCACGGCCATTGATTTTCTTTCAGGGCAAATCAGAAAGCGTCTTGTCTAATTTTTAAATTTGAAGCAAAAGCGTTGTGTTTTACACAACGATTTTTTGCACACAACGCTTCCGAGAAACACTAAAATGATTTTATTTCCATTAATATTCGGATTTTGTAGACAATAGTTGTCTTTGTAATTAAAATAACAAGAAAAAAGTAAAAATATTTCTACTTTTAGGATGAATTTACTTGAATATTCATTTAATCTACGTGATAATTTAGGTGTTACGGAAAGCAGATTTGAGCTTTGGCTCAGTTACTTAATCGTCAACACACAATCAAGCAGTTGCACAGTTTGTCAGCACCTATGGAAATAGAGGAGTGAGAATCGCATCATGCAGAATAGCGCTACAAAGAAGATCATTGCAGCAATTGCTGTCTTAGTGGTCGTCGTTGGAGGATTTTTTGCCTTTACAGGGTCAAAGCATTCAAGTTCATCGACTGACTCATCAAGCAGTAGCAAAAAGATGTCCTTGAAGGAATTAAACATTCAGTTTGTTCCTTCATCACAGGCCGATACCATTTTGGCTAAGGCTAAGCCATTGGAAAGCTTGCTCAGTAAGCAATTAGGTATTCCGGTTCACGTTTCAATTTCAACGGATTACAACACCGTGATTGAAGCAATGGGTTCAAAGAAGGTGGACATGGGCTTCTTGCCACCTGATGGTTATGTCACAGCTCACAAGCAGTATGGTGCAAAGGTTATCTTGCAATCAACTCGCTTGGGTATGAAGGATGACAATACTGGTGCAACAACTGATAAATTAGTGAATAGCTATAAGTCAATGGTTCTGGTCAAGGCAAACTCATCAATCAAGTCAATTGACGATTTGAAGGGTAAGAAGATTGCTGTCCAGGGCGCTACCTCATCAGCTGGGTATATTTACCCAACAGTTGAGCTCTATAAGAAGGGTGTCAACGTTGTCAAGGATTCAACGCTTGTTCAAGTCAAGGGACATGATCAAGGTGTTATGTCTGTCTTGAACGGTGATACCGACGCTGCCTTTATCTTCGACGACGCACGAAATGTGGTCAAGAAGGATCAGCCAGACGTCTTTAAGAACACACGTGTTCTTTACTACACAAAGGGTATTCCAAACGATACCATTACTTTGCGTAAGGATATTTCAAGCTCTGATTCAGATAAGATTAAGGCTGCGATTGTTGCGGTTTCAAAGACGGACGAAGGAAAGAAAGTCTTTAACGATGTTTATTCATGGGCCGGTGTGACCGACTCAAAGGATTCAAACTTTGATGAAATCCGTAATTATGATCAGACGATGAACAAAATTAAGTAAGATAATTTTGTGAGAAAAGTCGCTGCCATCTTGGATGGTGGCGACTTTTTTTCATAATAATTTAAATTGGTTCCAAGACAGGAAAAAAGGAAGTTTACATGTCAAAAAAGGGCACGATTAAAGTAGAAGGCGTTTCCAAGGTGTACCCTAACGGAGTTGTTGGCCTCGATAATATTAATCTCGATATTGAAGCGGGTGAATTTGTTGTCATTGTTGGTTTATCGGGAGCCGGTAAATCAACGCTATTGCGAGCTATCAATCGCCTGCATGACGTGACAGATGGCCATATCTTGATTGATGGTGAAGACATTACGAAGGCATCTGGTAAAGAATTGCGGACGCTGCGACGCAATATTGCCATGATTTTCCAAAATTATAATTTGGTTAAGCAGTCAACGGTTGCCCGCAATGTCCTTTCTGGACGTGTTGGTTACTATCCAACTTGGCAATCGACTTTGGGCCTCTTTACGAAGGAAGACCAAGATCGAGCTGTCAAAAGTTTGGAACGAGTTAACTTGCTCGATAAGTATTATACGAAGGCGCGTGACCTATCTGGTGGTCAACAGCAACGAGTGGGGATTGCCCGGGCTTTGATGCAGGAACCGGCTGTGTTCTTAGCCGACGAACCGGTCTCTGGTTTGGATCCGAAGACCACCAAGGTCGTGATGGATGACTTGAAGCGGCTCAATGAAGAGGACGGTTTGACGATTGTGGCCAACTTGCACTCGATGGAATTAGCCATGGATTACGCCACTCGGATTGTTGGCTTAAAGGCTGGAAAATTAGTCTATGATAAGCCAATCGCCGAAGTGCAGGCTTCTGATTTCCAAAAGATTTATGCGGAAGTGGGTGACTGATGATGGAAAACTTACCAAAACGCAGTTTTGCCCAGGAATGGCACCTGGTTGGCTTTGGTCTATTTATCCTCTTTATTTTGCTCACACTAATGTCGGGGATGATGACGGGTGCAGGGCAAAATTTTTCCTGGGATCAATTCTTTGATTTGTGGGTTAAGATGTCCAATCCTGACTGGTCTTACTTGCCAGCCATTATGTCACCGATTGCGCAAACGATTCAGATGGCGTTAGTCGGAACTTTGATTGGTGGTGTGGCGGCTATTCCAGTCTCACTATTAGCAGCGGGCAATATCGTAAAAAATCCCTATGTCCGTGGTTTGGTCCGCTTTTTGATGAACTTGACGCGGTCACTACCCGAAATGCTCTTGGCTGCTTTGTTTGTTGCGGTCGTTGGTATTGGGGCCTTTTCTGGGGTCTGCGCCTTAGCAGTCTTTTCCTTTGGAATGGTCTTTAAGCTACTATACGAAGCAATCGAAACGATCGATGAAGGGCCACTTGATGCAATGAAGGCTGCTGGTGCCAATAGCATCCAAATCATTGTCTTTGCAGTTTTTCCACAGGTCTTCAATCAATTTTTGAGCTTTTTCCTTTACACGCTTGAAATTAATGTCCGAGCCTCAACCGTTCTGGGATACTTGGGTGCCGGTGGAATTGGACTTTATCTGAATACTACCTTGGAGATGTTCCGTTATGACCGCACTGCTGTGGTGATTTTGTCAATTCTGGTTGTGGTGGTGATTGTTGATACCATTTCAAATCAGTTGCGGGAGGCGTTGGCTTAATGATTGAAAAAAGAAGTAGTTGGCAAAAAATTCAACCGTGGGTGATTGTTGCCGTGGTCATTGCCATTTTTGCCTGGGGCTTTTCAGGCGTCCCAATTAACGGGATTAAAAGTACCGCTGGTCAGGTCCTAGGATCAATTGTTAATGGACTGATTCACCCTGACTGGTCCTATGTTTATTCAGGTGATGGGGAAGACCTGGTAACGGCCTTGCTCGAAACCCTGGCCATCGCCTTTTTGGGGACCTTTATTTCGGCCGTCTTGGCGGTTCCCCTGGCTTTTTGGGCTGCGAAAACGAAGAAAAAATTTTTCTCAGCAAAATCAGCTTCTGGAAAATTGTTGTTAACGGTTATTCGTGTTTTCCCAGAACTCGTGTTGGCGATTATGTTCACGAAGGCCGTCGGTCCGGGGGCCTATGCCGGCGTCTTGGCTCTTGGTTTTCATTCCGTCGGGATGATGGGCAAGCTCTTTTCTGAAGCGATTGAAAACATCGACCGTGGTCCCAATGAGGCGATTGCAGCAGCTGGTGGGTCTTCCTTGGATGGCTTAACGATGGCCACCTTCCCTGCAGTTTTGCCAGAGTTTATGAACTATACGCTCTACCGCTTTGAGATTTCTGTTCGGTCAGCTTCCATTTTGGGAATTGTTGGCGCTGGTGGTGTCGGGGCACCACTGATTTTTGCCCTATCAACTCGGTCTTGGCCTCGTGTTGGGATTATCTTGATTGGAATTGTCGTCATGGTGACGGCCATTGACTTTATTTCCGGCCAAATCCGCAAGCGATTAGTGTAAAAAAATAAAATTCGAGAAGGGGATATGCTGGTCATATCGCCCTTTCTTTTGTCAGAAGGGGTTATTACATGGTGCAGGTTAAAATTTTATCGACTTCAGATGTGCATGGGTATTTTACCGGCGATGACTTTCGGCGGCCATTGAAAAATACCGGCTTTGGTCTGGCTCGAGTGGCAACGGTCATCGAGCAAGAAAAGAAAGCAGCGACCGAGGACCTGGTGATTACCATCGAAAATGGTGACTTTATCCAAGGTTCTCCGCTGACTGACTACATTGAAAAACAGGCGAGTGACGAGGTGGGCTTGTACCAATATTTGGCGCAAACGGTTGGTTATGATGTCCGCATTTTAGGCAATCATGAATTTAACTACGGTCGAACCTATTTGGAAAAGGTTTTCGATGATGATCAGACACTCTTAAATGCGAATATCTTGGACAAAAATACGAAGCGCCCCTTTATTGGACGTCTGTACCAAATCTTTGAAAAAGATAACCTGAAAGTCGCAGTCATCGGTGTCACCACCCAGTATATTCCGCACTGGGAAAAGCCGGAGAACATTAAGGATTTACTCTTTGAAGACCCGGTCAAGGTTGTTTCGAACCTGGTTGCTGACCTCCGTCCTCAAGTGGACAAAATTGTGGTTGCTTATCACGGCGGCTTCAACCGCGATTTAAAATCAGGACAAGCTATCGAACCGCTTACTCAGGAAAATCAGGGAACTGATTTACTGGCGATTGAAGGAGTGGATGCCCTGGTGACGGGACACCAGCACCGAACACTGGCGGAAGTGGTTAACGGCAAGCCCATCACACAGCCCGGCTATCGTGGCGACCACGTGGGAATCATCACTCTGTCTGATCAACAGGTCACGGCCGAAACGCTGGCAACGGCAACGGCCGCTGAAGACTCGGCGATTGTGGCGTTGGCACAGCCATTATTGGATCAGGTCAATCAGTGGCTGGACCAACCCGTTGGCCATGTTGGGGATAACATGCGAATCACGGATCATTTTTCCGCCCGTCTCCATGGCCATCCCTTTACGGAGTTGATCAACCGGGTTCAGATGGCAGCAACCGGAGCAAAAATTTCCGCTAATGCCATTTTTAATGATGAGATGCGAGGTTTTGACAACACGGTCACGATTCGAGATGTGATGACCAATTATATTTACCCGAATACCCTGGCAGTTGTTGCGCTAACGGGCGCAGAGGTTGTGTCAGCCTTGGAGCAAAATGCTAACTATTTTGATTGGCAGGACGGCCAGCCAACGGTTAGCTCGGACTACCTTTATCCAAAACCAGCTCACTTCAATGAAGATATTTGGAGCGGGGTCGCGTATACGATGGATTTAAAGCAGCCACGTGGTCAGCGAATTAGCGCTGTGACGGTCGGCGGACAGGCCATCGACCTGCAAGCGAAATACGAGGTAGTGGTGAACAATTATCGAGCTGGTGGCGCAGGAAACAGTGTCTTTAGCCACGATAAAATTGTCCGTGAGGGACAAACGGACGTTGCCCAGTTAATTGTTGATTATCTACAACGGCACCCAAAAATCAGTATTGATCAGCCAACCAATGTGCGCGTTGTGAACTAAAAAAGCAGGTTGCAAATCCAATTTGGGTTTGCAACCTGCTTTTATTGATGATGAAGCCTTAGTTCGTTAGATAGCTCACGGGCTTGTTAACCTCGACCTTGGTACCGTCGAAGGCCTTCTTAATGTAGGCTTGGACGTCCTTGTCATGGTAGAGCGTTACTAATTTCTTGTAGTCACTATTGTCCTTGTTCTTGTTGGCGGTGGCCAGGATGTTGATGTTGTCCTTGGTGGTTTGGTCAATCTTTTCGTGAGCAAGCGAGTCCTTCAAAACATTGAGGCCAGCCTCCAGGGCCGTTGTGTTACCAATCAAAACGGCATCAATATTGCTATCCTTTTCAACTCGTGGACCGGTTTTGGAATCAATCTCCTTAAACTTGAAGTTGTGTGGGTTGTCCTTGATTTCGTTCGTACCGGATAGGCTACCGAATCCTGATTTCAAAGTAATCAGATTGACGCTGGCCAACAACTTGAGAGCCCGTGATGTGTTGGCGGGGTCGTTTGGAATGGCGATGGTGGCGCCATCTGGCAACTCACTTAACTTGTGATATTGGCCGGAGTAAATGCCCATTGGTTCCAAATAGGTATTGCCGAGGACCGCCAGCTTACTTGACTTATGTGTCTGGTTATAAGCGACATAGTAGGCATAGGATTGGAAGGCGTTGACATCAATGGTGCCATCGGCGGTGGCTTGGTTGAGGGAAACGCCATCGGTAAAAGTTTTGACGGTGATTTTTAACTTGGTTTTCTTGGCTGCATCAGACTTGGCGATGTATTGCCAGGCCTTGGCATCGGATCCAACTGCACCAACAGTAATATTCTTACTGCTTTTATCTTGGGGGGAAGCGTGGAAGAAAGAAAAGGCGGCCAGTAAAGCCAAGATTAAGATGCCGAAACTGGTGATAAACTTTGATTTTCTAGACATTTATTCACTCCTTGTTGGGTTCAACGAACTGATTTTTCAATGAAATCAGTGGTAGCGCATGCCGCCATCAATCAAAATTGATTGCCCGGTGATGTAATTGGCCTGGTCGGATGCCAGGAAGGAGACGATATTGGCCACATCTTCCGGTGTGGCTGCCCGCCCCAAGGCAATTTCATCAACCACGCTTTGCCGTTGCTCTGTGGGCGTGGTTCCTTTGATACTGGCTGTTTTGGTGTCGATGTAATCACGTAAGGGGGTAATGACGATGCCGGGATCATAGGCGTTAACCGTGATGTTATCTTTGGCTAACTCTTTGGCTGCTGATTGACCGAGTCCGCGAATCGCAAACTTCGATGCTGAGTAGGCACCTTGCAGGGCTGACCCTTCAACGGCCGCCAGGGAAGCGGCATTGATAATCTTGCCCCCGTGCCCCTGAAGTTGGAATTGGCTGGCTGCAGCTTGGATGCCCCAGTAGGTGCCCTTGAGGTTGACGTCGAAGAGCCGTTCGACTTCCTTTGGGTCGCTGTCGACAATCGTTTCGATATAGGCGACGCCGGCATTATTAACGAAAACATCATTCTCACCCAGGTCTTGAACGACTTCATGAACGAGGGCGAAAACTTGGTCACGCTGGGCGACATCTAAAACATAAGCCTTAGCGCTATCCGCCTGTTCTTGATTGATTTCGGCCGCCGTTTTTTCGGCTGTTTGCTGGTTAATGTCGGCAACCGCAACCTTAAAGTTTTCCTGTGCTAGTCGCTTGGCAATGGCAGCACCGATACCGCGTCCGGCGCCCGTGATAATGGCAATTTTTTGACTCATCTTGTCCTCCTGACTGGCCACTGGGGGCCATCCGAATTTGCTAGCTGAGATGGGGCTGATTTTTTGGTGTCAGCGGTTTTGTGGGCTGACCTCTAATCAGCTTCTTAGACAACTTGGCGAACATCTGGGTCGGAGCTAATCCCTTGGTCCAAGATTTCAGCGGACCACTCTTTGGCTGAGAAGAGGGAGTGGTCCTTGTAGTTACCACAGCTAAACTTGTCCGTGCCCTGAACGTCTTGCCATTCGATCGTATCTCTGATTTCTGCTAGGGACTCCTTGAGGGCGATGGCGACGTCCTCCGTTGATGGTTCTCCCCAGGTAATCAAGTGGAAACCAGTCCGGCAACCAAATGGGGAACAGTCGATGACACCGGCTAAGCGGTCGCGCAAAAGACCAGCGAGGAGGTGTTCAATCGTATGCAGGCCAGCCGTTGGGATAGCATTTACGTTTGGCTGGACCAAACGTAAATCAAAATTAGAAATCGTGTCGCCTTGGTTGCCGCGCTCGGTGGCAATCAAACGGACGTAAGGGGCCTTAACTGCTGTGTGATCTAATGTAAAACTTTCAACTTCTGCCATTTGTTTTTTCTCCTTTGATAAAACGGGACTTCTTAGTATTCGTTGCTGTTTTCAATACAGGACAATAAAAAAGTCCCGTAGTCATACAAGACTACGGGACGATTCAATCGTGTTACCACCCGGATTCTGGCTAGCATTGCTGCTAGTCACTCAACAAGTACGTCAAAAAATGAGATACTCTAACGCGGTAACGGGCGCACCCGAACGCGGCTGATTTTGACAAAACTCACCACGTTACACGACTCCAAGACCATTTTCAACTTCTAAGCAAAACCGACTTTCACCAAATGTCAGCTCTCTATCATTTGCCGCTAAAGTTTACTTATCTCTTCAACATCAACTTTTTATTAGAGTTTACGGACGTTTTTCTCATTTGTCAACACTTTTTTTAATTTTATAACTAAAAGATCCTAAAACATCTGCTTTTAATATTAAAAGTGGCTAAATTTTGATGAAGCGAAAAAAGGAGGTGTAGCAATGCTTATCGTAATTTTTGTTGATTAATGATAAGGCGAATTTGATCGATTGCTGGGATAAGCAAAAGGATTAAAAAGTACCAAGACTTACTTAAAACAAACAGAATGATTAAGATTAAAAGCGAGAAATAATTTATCCACCGAGATGCTATATGTGGCCGAGATAGGGCATCACGATATTTTTCTTTGTGACGAACTTCAAGCATAAAAGAGAGATAAAAACGCTTGATGGTATAGAAATATTGAGGAATACGAATCAACAATAGAAAAATAATGGTTCCCAAAAAGAAAACAATATTTTTGGTATAGGCATAAAGGGCAAATAGGAGAAACGCTAAAATAAATGGGGTTTTACCGCTAGGCAATTTCTTCTTTGAATGATGCATGGATATATCCTTAAACAATGAATAACTTTATTTTTTCTAATAATAACTTTGTACTTGTCGGTGTAACTATCATTAATTAGGATAACAAAGAAAGGGCCATTTTGTGAACCGTGTGGCTATGAAGAAAAATTTGAATGGGTTTAATATTTAGTAGCAAATATTTATTCTGGAATAGTTAATTATGCCACTGAAAAATTGAGCTAAGATGATAGCCACCAAGTACTTCGGCCTAATCGATAACTACTAAAGATAAATAAAAAGCCCCAAAATTTTAACCAAATTTTGGGGCTCAGTACTATATATTGAATTGTCTTTTAATCGTTAAAAATATTTGACAATTTCATTTTCTTTTGGCTTATTAATTAAGCAGCACCCAGATGAACCAATCTTAGCGACTAATCACTTGGTGAACAACCTGGTAATCAGTTTCATAGTCTTGTGCCTCTTCTGATTGGGACATTGGACTCACTTTTGTAAGTTGATCTTCTGCCACCGGGTAGCCGTCCTCACGCTCAATCTGGAAGAGTGGGCGGTGCTTGACTTCGGTAAAGATTTTACCGATGTAGGTGCCGACAACACCCAAAGCAATCAGGTTCAAACCACCGAGCAACCAGATGGAAATCATCAATGATGACCAGCCAGCCGTTGGATTACCGACAATTTTTTCAAAAACCGTGTAGGCAATTTCGACACCGGCGATGCCGAGGACGAGGATTCCGAGGTG
Source organism: Fructobacillus evanidus (assembly GCF_963580165.1). Classification (NCBI taxonomy): domain Bacteria; kingdom Bacillati; phylum Bacillota; class Bacilli; order Lactobacillales; family Lactobacillaceae; genus Fructobacillus; species Fructobacillus evanidus. The sequence goes on along the minus strand of NZ_CAUZLM010000004.1, from coordinate 90,125 downwards.
GAGGAGCAAGCGAATCGGTTGGATACTGAAACTGGTAATCCCATCGATGGCAAAGGAGAGCATCTTTTTCAGTGGGTACTTGGACTCACCGGCCTGACGTTCACCACGCTCGTAGTAGACCTTAGCGGATTGGAAACCAACCAAGGGAACCATTGCTCTGAGAAAGACGTTGCGCTCGGGCATTTTGAGGAGGGCTTTCACGGCAACCTTACTCATTAAGCGGAAATCAGCGTGGTTGGGGACCATTTTGACCCCTAACCAACCAGCCAGCTTATAGAAGGCTAAAGCAGAATTACGCTTGAACCAGGTATCAGTTTGACGGCTGGAGCGAACAGCATAGACAACTTCATTGCCTTCTAGGTACTTTTCGACCATTTGTTTAATGACGTCTGGATTGTCCTGCATGTCGGCATCAAGGGTAATCATGATATCCGCCAGCTTGCTGCTTTCGGTCATACCGGCCAAGAGGGCTGGTTGGTGGCCAAAGTTTTTGGACAACTTGACGCCGATAATATCGGCATTTTGTCGTTCTTGCTGTTGGATAATGGACCAGGTCTTATCAGCTGAACCGTCATCAACAATCATAATAAAGCTGTCTTCGCTGACGAGCATCTGCTCAACCAAACTTGCTTTAATCCCTTGAAGGACGTTCAGCGTGGTTGGAAGAACTTCTTCTTCGTTATAAGCTGGTAGGATTAATCCTAACCGTGGGATCTTTGAACGTGTCAACATAATTGGACTCCTTTCGTCTTAATAAATTGAGGACAAATCATACAGAGTAGAGCTTGAAGAGCCACCCATTCCTGTTGGGCCACCTGTCATACCACCAGTAGTCATGCCACCGGCAGTTGTACCAGTAGTTGTCGTTGTTGCAGTGGTTCCTGCTGCTGTTTGGCTAGCAGCTGTCGTTGTTGACTTTGAACTTGAGTCATAATTAACAACTGTACCCTTTTCCTTTACCCAGGCCAGAATCTTTTTGATTTGACCATCGGAACTCTTGCTACGGGAACCAAGGACGAAGTACTTCAACTTACCATCCTTGACGAGTTGCTTAAATTGCTTAAAGGTCATCGTTGGATCGGTACCATTATAACCACCAAGGGCCATGACAGCCTTTCCTGATTTGATAATGTAACCAGAAGCGGAGTTTGAATCGGTTGTGGCAAAGAGGTACTTAGCGGAACCTTGGTGCTTTTCAGTATAGGCTAAGAGCTTCTTGTTCACAGTGCCACCCATATCGGTACCACCACGACTGAAGAGGGATGGACCGGCAGCTGGAATAGCTGCTGAAGTATGGGTGATGGTTGGTGTGGCTGACCAGAAGGCACCCATTGCCAAGACTGAAACAGCTGTGGCAATAATCTTGGCTTTGATTGCTGTCTTTTGTGGGAAGAGCCACCAGACACCAAGGCCAACGGCCAGGACAATCAAGATACCGGTAATCACTGGGTAATAAGAAGAAACGTAATAAGCTTGTAGGAGTAGCGTGGCAATCACGGCGACACTAAGCATAATACGAGCAACGAATGGTTGCGTCTTGTCAACGGTTTCATCTTCACTGTTGACATCGACCTTCATCATCTTGGCAACGGCCGCGACACCGATAGCCGTCAAGGCTGCAATGGCTGGGGCCAACATGATGGTGTAGTAAGGGTGGAAGAATGAAGCGACTGAGAAGAAGCCGTAAACAGGGACGAACCAGCCGGCCCAGAGGAGAACTTCTTCTTGTTCACTTGAAACGTGGTACCACTTGCTACCGCGCTTGCGGAAGCCAAGCCAACCAGCGATAAGGCCAAGGAAGGCTAATGGGAGGTACCAACCGATTTGAGAACCAAGGTCTGATTGGAAGAGACGGAATGGTCCGATAGAACCGATGGCAAAGGCACTTCCAGCGCCACCCATACCGCCACGCTTACCAGTCTTGCCACCAGGCTGACCAGTCATCTTGCCCATCTTACCGGTTGGCTTTTTGCCGTTCATGCCGGTAGGAGCTTGGCCAGTTTTTCCTGTTGGTGGCGTTTGATTTTGGCCGTTAGTACCTGTTGGTGCTTGGCCAGTTGGTGCAGTACCGTTTGTTGTCTGGCCGGTTTGCGTACCAGTTTGATTTTGACCATTAGTGGTCTGACCAGTTGTACCAGTTCCTGTAGTCGGAGCCTGACCCATTTGGTTCGTTCCAGTTGCTGATTTTGAAGACTTCGAAGTCTTCTTTGTGCCCATACCAGAGAAGGTACCACCAGTACCAGTTGATTGCCCAAGTAAACGCTGGGTCCCGTTGTAGCCAAAGGCTAATTCCATTAAGGAGTTCGTCTGGGAACTACCAATATAAGGACGCGAACTCTTGCTTGCTGAATCAACTGCCATTGGGTAGGCCAAGGTGAAGACGGAAAGGGAAACGAGGGCGAGTCCCAACCAGCCAATCTTCTTTTTCCAAGGAATCTTGATGGCGACAATGTAGTAGGCGAACATGGCTGGCAAAATCATGAAGGCTTGGAGCATCTTGATGTTAAAGGAAACACCAATCAGAGCAAAGCTCAACATGACTAACCAGACATTCCTCTTGTTAACAGCCTTTTGCAATGTGAAGACCGCTAACAGAAGGAAAAGTACTAAGATGGCATCCATGTTGTTTGTCCGGCTGTTGGCAACAACAGTGGGCGTCAACGTCATGAATAATGCGGCTGTTCGTCCAGCCCAGACACCAAACTTTGGCTCTAAGAGACGGTACATCAGGTAAACGGAGGCAATTCCAGCCAAGACACTTGGGAGGACAACGGACCAACCGTGAACGCCGAAGATCTTAGCGGAAATGGCCATGAACCAAAGCGCTACAGGTGGCTTATCCACCGTGATGAAACCGGCTGGGTCAAATGCCCCGTACCAGAAATTTGACCATGACTTTGTCATGGAAGTGATGGCTGCAGTGTAGAAACTGTTGGCACTGCCCGCATCCCAGATACCCCAGCCATATAAAATGGCGCTGAGGATCAAAATGCCGACAAGGTACCAATCAAGTTTGTGTATCCTTTTTGATCGCAAAAGCGAGGACCTCCTTCGTTCGAATAAAAATAGTGTAGGCCTAAAGCGCTATATCAAGATTAAGTGAGCATCAAGTGAATATTAAAATATCCAACGGATTTAAATCCACTGTTGGATAAATGAAAAAATAAAAAGACCATCAAAAAATTGACAGTCTCTAACACCGATAGCAAAAGCCCACAGTTTGGCCTTGATTAAGCTGAATAAAAGGAAATGGGAACACGGCAGCAAACACCATCAAAAGGCAGTTTGCAGGCGTTTTTGTCTTGGAAATAGCAGAAACAGGTACAGCAGATGGCCGTTTTGCATTGGTCATCAGACGGCCACTAACAAGAGTAGTCAAGTGGTTGAGAAACCATGTTTGAGTCATTTTTTACGCCTCCGGTATTCTTGTAAAGAAGTATGGACTTTTGACCAAAAATTGTCAAGATGTGTCCGTACAGTCCAAAATTCTTTTAAAAATCAGTAAGGAAGCGACCGTGATGATTGTATTTAATAAAAATCACTTGCTGAAAAGATGGTATAATACGAGTTATATGGCGCAATAACGAATACCCGAGTGGGTATCCCAACCGAAAAGGAAAAACACCATGAAAATGCTGATTATTCAGGGTCACCCTGACCAAGAATCATTCACTCACGCCAATGCGATGAATTTCGCAGCGGTGGCAAAAGAAAAGGGCCATGAGGTCCAAATTGTGGACCTAGCAACTGCTGATTTTGACAGTGTCTTACGCTATGGCTATCGCCAACATATGGCAGATGAAAGCTTCCCGAAGGCAGTCCAAGAAAAGATTGCCTGGGCGGACCGAATTTCATTTTTCTTCCCCGTTTGGTGGTCGGCAGAACCATCCGTTTTGAAGGGGATGATTGACCGCGTCTTCACGCCAGGCTTTGCTTATAACCGTCGTAACGGTAAAATCGTTAAGCATTTGACGGGTAAGAAGGCGGACGTCTTTACGAGTTCTAATTTTGGGGGCTGGTACTACAAGATGTTTGGTAACGTCGTCAGCCGTTACAAGTTAGGAATTTTTGCTTACACAGGAATTAAATTGAACAAAGCTTATGTTTTGGGTCACATGGATTCAGGTGTGACACAAGAAGATCGACAAGCGTACATTGAAAAGTGTGCGGCAACAATTGATTAAATTAAAAAAGGATTTGCGTTGATGATGGGCGCAAATCCTTTTCTGTTACTGATTTTGTAATTTGGAATGACGGATACTGTAGGTGAAATAGACAGCAACGCCAATCAAGAGCCAAATGCCAACGGAAATCTTGGTGATATTTGGCAGCATGATGATAAAGAAAATACTGCAAAGGCCGGCCAAAATTGGCAGGAAGGGGTACCAAGGCATCTTGAAACCGGTATTTTGAATGTCTGATCGACGACGGAGCTTCAAAATACCAAAGGAAATAAAGGTAAAGGCAATCAAAGTTCCGGCGTTAATTAGTGAAGCCAATTGGGTCAGTGGTACGAGCCCGGCAAAAATGGCCTGGACGACAGTCGCAATTAAGACGGCATTGGTTGGTACGGCATGCTTTTGGCTTACCTGACCTAATTTTTGCGGCAAAAGGCCATCGCGCCCAAGGGCATAAACGAGGCGAGAGCCACCAATAAACATCGTGACCATCGCTGTAAAAATCCCGAAGAGTGCGCCAATCGTAATAAGCTTATTCCAAGCAGTCAAATGAATCACCTGCAGCGCATAAGCAGCAGGATCATCGACGTTTAAATCTTTGTAGTTGACGATACCGGTCAAAACAAGGGAAAAGGCCACGTAAAGGATCACGGCAATAATAACGGTTCCCAAAATCCCCTTAATGACGTTTTTGCCGGGGTTGATGGTTTCGGCGGAATTGGAAGCCAGGGCATCAAAGCCAATAAAGGCGAAGAAAACCGTTGCTGCTGCTGTGAAGATACCACCCATCCCAAAGGGTACGCTGTGGAATTCTTTTGGATAAAAAGGCACGTAGTTGCTGGTCTTAACATAAAAGAAGCCAACGATAATAAAGAGGATGATAATGGCTACTTTGACAATGACGGCAAAGTTTTCAACTTTCTTTGATAATTCGGTTCCCATTATGAGGATGCCGGCGATGATTAAGACAATCACGACGGCAGTGAAGTTAATCAGGCCACCCTCCATTGGGCTAGCTTGCAGGGCTTTCGGCAGGTTAAGGCCAAAGCTCGCTAAAATGTTGTGGTTAAAGTAGGCCGCAAAGCCGGTTGCTTCAGCTGAAACCGCCAAAAAATACTCTAAAATCAGCGACCATCCTAAAATCCAGCCAACAAATTCCCCGTAGATAACGGATCCAAAGGAGTAGGCTGAACCGGCAATCGGCATAGCGGAAGAAAACTCCGCGTAGGCCATGCCGACCAATCCAGAGACGAGGGCAGCAATTAAAAAGGCAATTGCGACAGCCGGACCAGCATGGCTGGCAGCCTCGTGACCGGGTAGGATGAAAATACCGGTACCGATCACGGCACCGATTCCAAGGGCAATTAAGTCCTTGGCAGTTAATGTCTTTTGAAGACGAGCATCAGCGCTTAGAAAATTAGCGACTGACTCTTTTTTGAAAATGTTCATATTGATACCTCAAATGTTTCTTTCTAGCTCCCTTACTATAGAAGAAATGATATGATAAGTACAATTAATAAATTACATAGTTGTATTAGGAAAAACGATTGATGAACCATTTACTAGTTTTAGAAAAGATTCTCCAGATGAATAGCTTTACCAAGGCCGCGCAGGCGCTGGGCTACACGCAGTCTTCAGTGAGTCAGATGGTGGCCGGCCTTGAAAGGGAATTTGGCATTCAATTGTTAAAGCGTTCGCGTCAGGGGGTTCAACTGACCCCGGAAGGCGAAAAATTGTATCCCTATATCGAACGGTCATTGCGCCAATACCAAATCTTGCAAGAAACGGCGGGGGCCATTCGGGGCCTTGAAACAGGGACTGTCCGAATCGGTGCGATTACGAGTGTTAGTTGTTACTGGCTGCCAGACCTCTTCAAACGGTTTCAAGAACGCTACCCGGCAATCGAATTTATTTTGCACCAAGGCGATTACGGGACCATTGTGAATTGGATTCAGGATGGGACCGTTGATTTTGGTCTCATGACGGCTGATTATGGGGATGGCCTGGCAAAGCAAATCATTCACACCACCGAGATGAAGGCCTTTTTGCCGGTGGATCACCCACTAGCAAAATTAGACCAAGTACCGATTGCGTCTTTGACAGCAGAACCCTTTATTTTGGTCGAAGGTGGGGGCTATAGCGAACCACTCGAGGCCTTTCGCAAGGCTGGTCTAACCCCAAATGTCCGCTATCGCATTCAAGATGATTACACGATTATGGCCATGGTCGAGGCCGGCTTGGGTATTAGCATATTATCGGAGCTAGTGGCTAGTCGGACCAACTTTAACGTGCTGGCAAAATCAGTTGAGCCCAAGGTTAAGCGCCCGGTGGCGATTGCTTATCGGGAGAAAGAAGCCTTGCCAATTGCCAGTCAGTATTTTATGGATTTTTTAACGGCCAACCAGCAAGAACTGATTTGAAAGTGCTGTGTCGAGGCGAAAATAGAAATGAAAAAAGATCAGGAGCCTCGAGGGCTTCTGATCTTTTTATTGTTCAAATAATTTTTCGGGCAGGTATTCAATTAAAAAATTAGCCATTTCTTCTGGACTTTCTTGGGCACCTTTTTGTAGCCAGGACATAATCACCTGGAAGACGGCACCAGAAATGACGTCTCGCGGATAACCGGTTAGCCAATTAGCTGGTCGCTCAGTACTTCTTTCTTCTGATACTGCTTGGAAAAATTCGTAAATGTGGCTGGATAATTCACCCTGAATCAAGAGCTTAAACCGTTTCTGTTCAGCACCAAAAACGGTGAACAGGTCGAGCAGTTGATCTTTGATACTCAGTTTTGTCCAAGAGCGGGCATTGGCAATTTTGTCTGAATGCGAGCGGTGTTTTACAAGTAAGCGGTCTAAGTAGTAGTTTAAAATATCTTCAATATTCTCAAAATTGCGATAATAGCTGGCACGAGCAACACCGGCTGATTTAATTAATTGGGCAACGCGGATTTCTGAGAAGGGATGTTCGCTGAGTTCGATAAAAAAGCCATCTACAATTTGGTTTTTTAAATGACTGTCTTCTGGTGGTTGATGCATAATTTTCTCCATGTAACGTAGCATATATAAAATCATTATAGCAAATAAATGAAAAATTATGAGACATATTGACTCATTTTGAAGTTGATGATACACTATGTCTCATAAAGGGACGGGTTAAAAATCGTCGAAAGGAAAAAGAAAATGTCTGTAACACAAAACGGAAAGGGCTACAATCGAACATTAGCGTTTACCATTATGATGCTTGCTGCAATTTCTGGATCACTGATGCAAACTTCATTGGGAACGGCTTTGCCAAGTCTGATGAAGGCCTTTGACATTAGTATCTCAACAGCGCAACAAGCAACCACTTGGTTCTTGCTAACAAACGGAATTATGGTGCCTCTTTCAGCCTATTTGGCTAACCGAGTACCAACAAAATATTTGCAACTATTTGCTTCTTTTGCATTGTTGATTGGAATTGCCATCAGCATGCTAACACCTGAAAATAGTAATTCTTGGTGGATATTTGTGGCCGGACGAATCGTCACTGCACTTGGTGTTGGTGTCATTATGCCATTGCTCCAAATCGTCATTATCAACATGTATGCGCCAGAGGAACGGGGCACAGCCATGGGTATGATGGGGCTGGTTGTAGGAATGGGGCCGGCTATCGGCCCCACGTTAACTGGTTGGATTTTGAAGGAAAATCATACGATTCTTGGCATAACTTTGTCTGATCATTGGCAATCAATCTTTGTGATTCCATTTATTATTATTGCCATTGCAACGATTTTAACACCTATTTTCGTAAAGAATTTCATCCAAACATCAAAAATCAAGATGGATTATTTCTCAGTTGTCTTGTCAACGGTTGGCTTTGGTCTCTTCTTGTGGGGCTTCACCAATGTAAGTACTCAGGGTTGGGGTGACTGGAGTCAGGTCATTTTGCCAATTTCAGCTGGTATTATTGTTGTCATTCTTTTTGGATGGCGGCAACTCAAGCTCGACAAGCCATTCTTGGACATTCGAGTTTTTATGAACAAGGAATTTACAATTGCCTCAGCACAAATTATTTTGCTGACGATGGCGATGTATGGTGTTGAAATGATGTTGCCAACGTATCTGCAAAATGTACGTGGCTTAAATCCATTTGATTCAGGCTTGACGTTGATGTGGGGAGCTTTGTGCTTGGGCCTTATTAGCCCAATTGCTGGTATCTTGTATAACAAGGTTGGTACAAAACGTTTATCATTTGTTGGCTTTTCCATGTTGGCGTTGGGAACACTGCCTTATATCTATTTGACACCAGAGACGCCAACACTATTAATTACTGTCCTGTATACAATGCGAATGGCCGGTGTTGCTTTAACAATGATGCCACTGACAACGGCTGCAATGAGTGCGTTGCCCGATTCAATGGGGTCACACGGAACGGCTGCAAATAATACAGTTCGCCAGGTTGCTAGTTCTGTGGTAGTTGCATTGATGACTTCTGTCGTGCAAAATGTGACAAGTAACCACTTGCCAAGTAGTTCTTTGAAGACGACTGACCCAATTTTGTATGCAAGTAAGGCTCTGAACGCTTCGATGGATGGTTTCCAAATCGCCTTCATCTTGAGCTTTATCTTTGCTGTTATTGGTATCTTCTTACTGATTTTCTTGAAGAGCGGAAAGGAGTCAAATAAATGATTCTTTGGATTATTATGCTATTAGCAATCCTTGCCAGTGCTGTCATTTTTGTGATTAAGAATGCTGCTGTTCGCAATATCGTCGGTGGCATCTTGTGGTTGGGAGTCTTAGCTTTGACAATTGTCTTGACTCTGAACATGCACGATCACCTTGGCATGGAAAAGAAGACAGTCACAACAACGACGGAAGTTTATTCAGCTGCTCCTGCACAAGTGCCAGTTGGCATGGTCGCAGCCAAGAAAATTGGTGCTGATAATTATGTTTTGGTTTATAAAAATCACGCCAGTGACCAACAAGCCAGTGTTCACTTTGCTCCCGATAAGAGCGACATTGTGAAAACTGTTAAGCAATCAGCCACTTATGAAAAGGCGAATGTGACGTCTGCTCAGGTTAAGACGGTCACGACGAAGTGGGTTTACAAGAACGACTTTAATGAGTGGCTCTTCAAGCAACACAAGGAAGATAACTTGGTCAAAGTTCGCCATACTCTTCAAGTACCTGAAAATTGGCAAGTTACTTTAAAATAAGTTATTCTCATTAAATTAGCATTATTCTTCACAATATTTCTTCGAATACATCTCTATCAGCACTCGGGTCCTGCTTTCCGGGTGCTTTTTTGTCGGCTATTTTTGGATGAAAGACGCAAAAAAGAAGCCAAAACTTTTAATAAGTTTGGCTTCTGAAAGAAAAAGCATTGGTCTATTCTTTTACGGGTTGCTCTTTGTCAAAAAAACTATCTGGCATCGTATTGACCAAAAAATCAGCCATTTCTTCAGGGCTTTCCTTAGCTCCATTTTGTAACCAGGCCATCATCACGTGAAAGGAAGCACCGAAAACAAAGATGTGCTTGTAATTAAAGCCATGCTTTTTTTCAGGATGTATAGCCTTGATAATTTCGCCAAAGTTGACAAAAAATTCATAAATATGGCTGGAAAGCCCCCGGTCGATGAGCAGCATAAAGCGCTCCTCCTGGCTTTTAAATGCGATAAAAGAACTGGTGAGGCGTATTTTCATGGTTTCCCGGGTACGGTTATGGGGAATTGGCTTTTGTCTTTCTTCTTCATGGTGTTCAGTAACCAAACACGTTAAGTAAAAGGTCAAAATATCTTCAATGCTATCAAAGTTGCGGTAATAGCTCACGCGCGCGACATCAGCTGATTTGATTAGCTGAGCAACGCGAATTTCTGAAAAGGGTTGTTCCTTTAATTGCTCAAAAAAGCCATCAACAATTTGTTGCTTTACTCGGATGTTTTCTTGTTGGCCAAATTTCATCTAGGTTCCTCCACGACAAGTGTCGTTTTGTGATTAAATTCCTTTATTTCTAAGAATAGTATAGCAAATAAATGAATTTAGTGAAACAGGTTGACTCAGTTAAATTTAACTGTTACACTATGTTCCATAAAGTAACTGGTACACATTGTACCACGAAAGGAAATAACGATGGAAGCAGTTCAAACAAATACTCGAACTTACAATCGAACACTTGTTGTTGTGGTCATGATGATTGCCATGGCAGCCGGTGCATTGATGCAGACATCATTGGGGACGGCCATTCCTTCCCTAATGAAGGCTTTCGACATTAACTTGTCAACAGCCCAACAAGCAACGACATGGTTCCTTCTCTTTAACGGGATGATGGTACCATTGTCAGCTTACTTAGCTAACCGAATTCCAACCAAGATTTTACACATTATTGCCTATGGATTACTCTTTATCGGTGTCCTGGTCACAATGTCAACACCCGAAAATAGTGGTTCTTGGTGGATTTTCATTGTTGGCCGGATTATTTCAGCCATGGCCTTTGGAATCATGATGCCAATGATGCAAATCGTCATCTTGAACATGTATGCCCCCGAAGAACGAGGCGCAGCCATGGGTGCGATGGGATTGGTTATTGGAATGGTCCCAGCCATTGGTCCAACCTTGTCAGGTTGGATTTTGAAGCAAGACCATACAATTTTGGGCTTCACTTTGTCTGATAGCTGGCGCTCTACTTTCTTGATTCCTTTGGTTATCACTGGAATTGCTTTGGTCTTGACACCATTCTTGATGAAGAATGTCATTCCAACTAAGAAGGTTAAGTTGGATTTCTTGTCATTGATTCTCTCAACAGTTGGTTTTGGTCTCTTCTTGTGGGGCTTCACCAACGTTGGTTCACACGGTTGGGGCAATGTGCCAAACGTGCTTGTGCCAATATTCGCCGGCGTTTTGCTCTTAGTAATCTTCGTTTGGCGTCAGTGGAACTTGTCGAACCCCTTCTTGGACGTCAAGGTCTTCTTGAACAAGAACTTTACGATTCCGACTGTTGTTGGAATCTTGGCTATGATGGCCATGTTCGGTGTCGAAATGATGTTGCCAACGTACTTGCAAAACGTGCGTGGTTTGTCAGCCTTTGATTCAGGTTTGACTTTGCTCTGGGGAGCTTTGTTAATGGGTGTCTTCAGTGCCATCTCTGGTGCCTTGTATAACAAGGTTGGTGCAAAGGTCTTAGGAATGGTTGGTTTTGCCATCCTTGGTTTGGGAACTTTCCCATTCTTGTTCTTAACTCCTGAAACACCAACAATTATTATTAGTGTCTTGTACGGTGTTCGAATGGCCGGAATTGCCATGGCCATGATGCCAATGACAACCAAGGCTATGGCCGCTTTGCCTGATGAAAAGACGTCTCACGGTACTGCCGCTAACAACACTTTGCGTCAGGTTGCCAACTCTGTTGTGGTTGCCTTGTTGACATCAGTTGTTCAAAACGTCATCAACAACAACACACCAAGTAACCATTTGAAGGTTACAGAACCATTGCGTTACGCAAGCAAGATGTTGGATGCATCTTTGGATGGTTTCAAGATTGCCTTTTTGATCAGTCTTGGTTTTGCTGTTCTTGGCTTCATCTTGGCATTCTTTGTTAAGCAAGACAAGGAGGAAGCTTAATCATGATTTTGGTAATTATTCCGATTTTTGTTGCCTTAGCTGCTGCTAGTTGGTTCCTGATTTCATCCAAAGCTTTGAAGGCCATTTTCGGCACAATCTTTACGTTAGCAATGATTGCTTCAATTGGCTTGTTATCTGCTAACATGGATTCTCATTACGGGATGAAGAAGGAAACGACTGTGGCTACAAAGCAAGTTTATTCCGCTGCACCAGCTCAAATGCCAATCGGTATGGCTGCTGCAAAGAAGATTGGTACTGATGACTACGTACTGGTTTATAAGGATCAAGCAACGGACAAGGAAGCATCTGCTCACTTTGCTCCTGATACGAGTGACATTGTTAAAACAGTTAAGCAATCAGCTACTTACAGGAAGGCTGATGTGCAAACTGCCCAAGTCAAGACAACAACGACAAAGTGGGTTTATAAGAACGATACTTACAAGTGGTTGTTCAAACAAAATAAAGAAGATAACTTGGTCAAGGAAGTTCACACTCTAGAAGTGCCAGCTAACTGGCAAGTTGTCCTCAAGTAACTTACGCTTAAAGTTAACTTACGTTTAAAAATACATTTCTGCTTAATTTATTCTTCTCTCCAAGCACCCGGATTCTGCTTTCCGGGTGCTTTTTCTATTTTATCGTTAATTTCTGTTATAATTGAAACAAAACCGTAAAGAGGGTGGCTGGAATGCTGATGCTGACACCATTAATTTATTTATTATTAGCACTTGTGGTCGTTGCCATTGCGGCGGTTGTGATTGATAAGCGGAACTTTATCTTTGGGAGTTTATTGATTTTTTCATTACTGCTGACGGTGATGGCGCTTTATTTGAAACTGGCCGGTTATGTCTTAGACAAGCAGATACCAGTGATGAATGTTCTAGTTATCTTGTTGCCAATTGTGGTGATTGCCTTCGCTATTTTTTGGTTGGTACGGAACACTAATATTATCTCTCACAAGGAAGGAAAGAGTTTTACGGCTAAATTAGCCCTGTTCTTGGCGGTGACGATGGGTATTGATTTTTATCTACTCTTTTTAACTGGGGAAGTCCATGGTCGCTGGCTGTTCTTCTGTTATGTGCTTGGCCTGCTCGTCTACAACACATTCTTCTTGCTTTTTCTCAGCTATCTTGGTTATTCGCTTTTGTACCAAGTATTGCCGGCCACGAAAAAGGCTGATTACATCATTGTCCTTGGTAGCTATATCCATAATGGTCGGGTCACGCCGTTGCTCCAGAGTCGGGTGGATCGAGCCTTGACCTATTATCGTCAGGCCGCAGAAGGAAAACGCCCAAAGTTTGTGGTTTCCGGCGGACGAGGATCTGACGAAAGCACATCTGAAGCCGATGCTATGAGAACGTACCTGCTTGAAGTTGGTGTGCCGGTGGAAGATATTATCTTAGAGGACCAGTCGCGCAATACCTTTGAGAACTTTATGTTTTCAAAGGAAAAGATTTTGACAGACTGGCAAAAATCAGGCCACACTGGCCAGCCACAGATTCTTTTTTCTACCAGTAATTACCATGTTATGCGGGCCAGTCTTTATTCCAAGCGAATTGGCTTTTCCGCCCAGGGAATTGGCGCTCCAACTTCCTTGTATTTTTTGCCAACGGCCTTGATTCGAGAATACGTTGGCATCCTTTCTTACTACCGCTTAATTACCTTTTTGCTTTTGGTTGTTGAAGCCTTTCTTGCGTATATGATTGCCTTTTAAAAAACGATAGTCGCTGACAAATGGTCAGTGACTATCGTTTTTAGTAGGTATGATGGTCGTAGCGAGTTCGAATCTGATTTTCCTAAATTAATGAAGGGTCATCAGGTTATAAATAATAAAGACGAGCCCGATTAGAAAAAGAAAGGCAGCAATTCCAAGTAGCGGGAGCATGCTGGCATCTCCCTGACGGAACAGCTTCCAGCCGTGAGCGGCCGCAAATAAGATAATTAATAAAGCAAAGGCAACGACGAGTAATCCAACAATGGCCATGATTTGGCTCCTTTCAACTCCTCAATAATGACCATTATACCGACTAATGGTCGATTGAAAAAGAGACAATCTGGCCAACCTGTTGTTTTTATTTTAATTAGAAAAATCAGCCTGGTTATTGCTGGTCAGGTCTTGCAATCCTCTGGTAGGGGCAATGGCCAAAGCAAATTCGTTCGGTGACCGACTATGATTGTTCACCTATATCGATGTGCTATTTAAAGACGGGCAATTCACCCAAAAGTTGCACGATAATAATCCAAAGTGGTAAGACCACGGTGGCTGAAATCGTTGAAATCAGCGAGGTGTTGGCTGCTAACAAACTTTGATGGTTGAAAGCCATGGCGTAGTTGACCGCCACGGTGGCAACGGGCGTCGCCATCATAATGACCATTGTCGCCATGGCCACTTGGTCTACGGGTAAGACATGGAGAGCATTTGCCAAGAGGGCGATGGCAGCCATGATGATTGGGACGATGATGACCTTATTGAAGGAGTAGTACCAAGCGGTATGGTTTTTAATGGCATCCGTAAAGGGCATCTGAGCCAAGTTAGCCCCAATGGCTAACCAGGCTAGTGGCGAAGCGAGACCGGCTAATAGTTTCATCCAGGCAAAGAGCCAAGGAACCGTCACATCGAGGCGGTAGAAGGCCACCTGGCTGGTTTGACCAGCACTGTGGACGCTGATTTGTGGCATCCAGTTTTGACTAATCCAGAGGATCAGACCAAGAAAGGTGGCAATGACAATCGGATTAACAAGCATTTTTTTAATATGCTCACCGCGTAGCTGTTCGCCAGACATTTTGATGTAGGCGTAAGAATATAAGAAGACACGATAGCCGATGTTGAAAACAGAGGCATACATAATCCCTTTTGCACCATAAACGGCACCGGCGATTGGCATCCCGAAAAAGGTTGTTGATCCAAAAGCTGTTAACACACCCAAAACGTCGCGTTGATCTTTATCATAGCGACCGTATAAAAAGGGCATCGTGACAATCAAAATGACATAAATAATCAAGCCCCAAATCAGCACGTCCATACTTTGGACGAGGGTTTGATGATTTAATGGGGTTAGAAAGGCCGTAAAAGCTAAGAGCGGGAGGGCCACAGTCATCGTAATGCTCGTCAAAGTTTTGACGGCATCCTGACTAAGGGTTTGCCGCTTGCGCAGCCAAAATCCTAAGAGAATGGTTCCTAGGGTTTCAATAATCGCAGCGATAATCGAAGTGTTGGTAAGCGTTTTTTCAAGAGCAGAGCTAATCGACATTTATACCTCCCAGTGCCAACTTGTGGCGACAAATGATTTATTTATTAGTCTATCATTAAAATTAGATTAGAACAATTCTCCTGTTAAAAAAACTGACTTACAAAGATGTAAGAAAATGAAATAAAAGAAATGGCCAAAAAGATTGTTCGATTATCGAAGTTCTTGTATAATAATAGTATTCTTTATGAGAGACAAAATAGCCCCAACCATTACTGGTTGGGGCTTTCTGCTGTCTTCTTCAATTTTAATTAATCTTATTTGCTGAAGTTCACAGTTGGATTCTGTTGGGCAGAACTGTCTGCGGTGAAGTAGTTGAACTTATGATGATTTGTCATAGATGCCACCAAAGAACTAGGGAATGACACAACTTTGTTATTGTATTCTTGGACAGCCTTGTTATAAACCTTACGTTCGTAAGTCACACGGTTGTTGACACCTTCTAGTTGCACCATCAGAGTTTGGATTTGGTCAGAAGACTTCAGATCTGGATAGTTTTCGTTAATCGTCGACACCATCAGATTGAAAGCCTTGTCCTGATTTTGCATGGCCGTTGTCTTTTGGTCTTGATCATTGGCATTCGCATAGCTTTGCTTTGCTTGATTGTACTGGGTTCTGGCATCAGCAATCTTACCGTAAATGGCAGATTCTTGTCCCTGGGCTCCCTTCACAGCATTGACCAGATTTGGAATTAAATCGGCGCGGTTTTGCAACGCAGTTTGGATGCCACCAGTGGCGGCGTCAACATCCTGTTCCTTGCGGGACAGGCCGTTGGCAGAAGAAATAAAGCCACCAATGAGAATGATGAAGACAAGGGCGATGACCGCCGTAATTTGCCAACCGCGTTTCTTGTAAAAGGGCGTCTGTTCATTAATGATTGTCATGATTCGTATCCTTTATCGTTGTTTAGCTTGACGCTATTAGAAATATTGTAGCGGGGAATAGACTTTGAAACAAGAGCAGCTGATTTTTAAAAATCAGATCCGCCGCCGCCAAAGTCGCCACCGCCGCCGGAATCAGACCCACCACCGAAGTCCGAACCGCCAAAGTCAGATCCATCAAAATCGGATCCGCCACCAAAGCCACCACCGAAATCATCGTAGTGGTCATCGTCATAATGGCGTCTTTGGTCGGAGAAGAGGTTTGAAAGCAACAATCCTCCCAAGAACCAATTTAGACCTGAACTGTGCCCGCGGTGTGGGCCGTTTGGTGATTGATTGAAGTAGCTTGTATTGCCAGTACCACCGCGATAATAAGACGTGTTGCCACCCTGAAAGCGACGCATTTTAGACCAAACTAAGAAAATAACGAGGGCCAGGATAGCGACTAAGCCAAAAGCAACCACCGCACTGGTTGTTGAGGTACTTTGCTTACCACTTGTTGGTGTCGCTGGCAGTGTTTTTTCAACTTGTAAAAAGAGGTTGCGAATCCCTCGATCGATGGCTGCCGGATCCGAAGATTTCAACTCTTGTTGGTTAGCCTGCAGGAGCTGATAAATTTTACCATCGGGCAAAACGGATTCAACGCCGGTTCCGGTCACGACACGCACGTTATTTTGGCCGTTGTTCTTAGCAAAGACAATAATGACACCATTGTCTTGCCCCTTTTTACCAGCGTGCCAGACCGAGCGCATAGTTAAATCATTGGTAAAGTCGCGGATTGATTGGCCATCGGTATTGTTGACGGTTAGAACCGCCACTTGGGGCTGTTCTTTGGTTTTCTTAAACGTTTGCTCTTGCTTTAAGATGACCTGCTTGGTTTGCTCTGAGAGCACATTGGCATTATCAGTCACAACAAAGTTCGAGCTGGGTTCAATTTTGTTTGGGTCTTCTGCCTGAGCTGTTTGAAAGTGAAATCCTAGGAAGAAGAGGGCCAGTAAGCTAATGGTGGCCAGCCCGATTTTATTTTTTAGCAAAGCCATCACGAGACCTCCGATTTCATGAAGCAAAATAGTTGATGAGCGATTAGCGGCTAAAGCCGTCGCTAATACTCTTGGCGTTTTTTGGTGTTAGTTTGGACCCATCATTTGGATTCTGTAAGACAAGTTCACGAATGAGGTTAATGACTTCAGGGTTTTCCGGCAACTTTGAATGGCCAGCATTATCACCTGAAACAGTCGTTTGGGTATATTTAGCAACATTCTTTTGGAAAATGTACTTACCAGAAAGAACGGATTGAACAGGGACCGTCCCATCATCCGTGTAATCCTCAGAACCGGCAACCGAGTAGACAACCAAGTCGCTTGGTAGGCTACTTGCGCCATCAATCATATCCGAAAGCATAGTTGTCTGTCGTGTTGTTGATGTTTCTGAGAAGTTGAAGGGTGTCCCTAGAGTCATTAACGTCCGAATATGGAAGTTGGTTGAACTATAATAGTTTTCCAAATAATCGGTCCAAATCAGTCCACCGTTTGAATGACCGACGGCCGAGAAATTCCGGAAATGGTAGCGGGATTGCAGGTCGGTCATGACCTTTGAGAGGGACTCAGAATCGGCTTGAATGGTTGGATAATCATCCTGGTTACGTTCAAAGCCAACAACAATAAAGGGTCGCCGGTTAGAACCATCAACGTGGCCGGAATAAGTGAGGCTACCATCGTAATTGACCTGGACCTTCAAAACAGAGTGGGTGCCCTTATCACGGTCTTCTGAATTAATGGTAGCAAAGAGGTCGTCAAACCGTCTGACAGTCGCACTCGAACCGGGGACAAAGATAACGGGTTCCATCCGCGATTTTTGAATGGCCCGGTCATTTTGGTGCTCGGAGAGCATCCAGACACGACCAAAGAGGGCGATGACAACGGTCAACAATACCGTTAAGAACAGCATGAATTTTGTACTTTTAGCCATGCTTAGCCTCCTTTTTAACCATGTCCTTTACAAATGGCCAATAAATCAAGATTGAACCAATTAGGACAAAGATGGCTAAGACTAATGACCGCCAGGGCGTTTGACTGGCCATAAAGCCAAGCAATAAGTGGGGTGTACCACTGGGGGCACTAAAGACAGTCGGCCGGACGAAATCAAGTTTAATGGCCACACTGGCTGAAAGTGAACCAAAGAGGGAGCTTAAAATCATTGGTACCAATGTTAGTGGCCGGAAGTAAAGAGGGACGCCGTAGGCTAAAATACGATTGCTGTCAAACAAGGCTGGGAGTAATGACCAAAAGCCAAGGCGACGGTTCTGTTTACTTTTAGCAAAAATAAGGATAAGTGCCAATCCCAAGGTTGCCCCAACGCCACCAATCATGGCCGAAGCGGTCAAAACAGAATAAGGGTTTTGTGGCTGTGGGAGGGTGGCCATCACTGATTGGTAAACGGCATTGAGGTTTGTGTTCACCTGGGCTAAATCGGTTGCGCTAGTTGATAAGTCCAAGGGAATGCTGATTCCTAAGACGAGCAGGACGGGCGCCAATACAGCTACTAGCGCCAATGAATAGAAATGAGCGAAAAAATCAGACGAGAAGAAGGTGGTGTAGGTTCCTTGGGTCACGATATTGGGCATGAATGAGGTGGCTGTCACGACAATGACCGAGACGATGGCCGCCCAACTCAGATAAGTGAAGCCCATGTCTTGCAATCGATCTTTTGTAATCTTGGTTAACCCCAAATAAGTGAGGTTAATCAGATAGGCCACGAGTAGGCATAGCCCGAGGTGAATGGTTAATTGACCTTGGTTGGAAACAGTCGAGAAGGTCTGAACTAAGACCAGTCCAAAGTTGACGGTGACTGGCAAGATTGGATCGCGCTTGTCGGAAAGCTTTTCCGTTAAATACTTTTTGGTCCAAAGCGCGATTGTGAAAGCGACGACCAGATAGTCTAAGACATTGCTGATTCCCTGGGAAATCTGTGGATTATTAAAAAAGTGAATTTTATAATGAAAAATCGTGGCGAATAATGCGCCAGGGTCTAAGAATAATCGAGTAATCAAACGCCAATAAACATCGATAATTACCAAAGGTAATACGTGTTTAAAGGAAGAAAAAAGATTTTTGATAGGTGAAAGACCTACCCAAGCTCGATCCCATTGTTGAATCTTTGCTAGGATCTTTGCAAACATATAACGATGCCTCCAGACTGCCCCCCCAATTTGGGGTGGTATTACAAGAAAAGGTATTGTGCTATAATAGTAAAAGTGTTTTACTAGATATCACTGGTAATATGCCAATAATTATAACACTAACCGAACAATTTTGGGGGCGTCAAGCGATGTTCAAGCGTTTTCTAAGCAAGCCCTGGGTGACATTTATTGTCAGAACCCTGGCTTATTTTTTAATCATTTTAGCCTTGATTTATCTGTACGGCTATTCCGGTATCACTGGGGGCCACTTCATTTATAACGAATTCTAAAATAAAGAGGAAGCGACAAATGATTGATAACATTTACAAAAATATTGATGCCTATGCAGTAGAAAATCCTGATGCGATTGCCTACGATGGTTTGGGCCATACTTATACCTACGGCGATTTGAAGTCATACTCTGACTCATTGGCTGCCTACTTAGATGAGCAAAACTTACCTGACAAGTCACCAATTATGGTTTTTGGTGGCCACCAGTTTGAAATGGTCGCTGCCTTCTTAGCCGCTGTGAAATCAGGTCACGCCTATGCACCGGTCGACAAGGATTCTGCCAAGGACCGGATTGAAAACATCTTGGAAATTGGTCAACCTTCAGCAGTGATTGCTTTGGATGAATTGCCATTGCCAATCGATTCCGTCCCTGTTTTCCAGGGTGAAGAATTGCAAGCGGCCTTTACTGCTAAGAAGTCCTACGAGTTAACTCACCCAGTCTTGGGCGATGATAATTACTACATTATCTTTACTTCTGGTACGACTGGTAAGCCAAAGGGTGTTCAGATTTCACATAAGAACGCCTTGTCTTACTTGAACTGGCTCTTCTCTGATGAATTTGACTTGCATCATGGTGACAATGTCTTGACACAGACACCATTCTCATTTGACGTTTCTGTCATGTCATGGGGTGGCTCACTGTTGATGGGGGGCGTCATGAAGCCATTGTCAAAGGAAATTGCCGATGACTTCAAGCAACTCTTTACTGTTTTGCCTGAAATGGACCTGGATTTGTGGGTTTCAACACCTTCATTTGCTAACGTTGCCTTGTTGAGTCCTGATTTTAAGCAAGAGAATTACCCTCGCTTGAAGAAGTTCTTGTTCTGTGGTGAAGTTTTGACAGCAACAACTTCTAAGAAGTTGCGCGAACGTTTCCCAGATGCTCGCATCTTTAATACCTACGGCCCAACGGAAGCAACCGTTGCCGTATCAGCAATTGAAATCACGGACGATGTCTTGGCCAAGTACGACAAGTTGCCAATCGGTTACATGCAACCTGAAATGAAGGCAACTATCATGGATCAAGACGGCACGGTCTTGCCAATTGATGAACCAGGGGAAATTGTTTTGTCTGGTGCAGCCGTTTCAAAGGGTTACTTAAACAACCCCGAAAAGACCAAGGCTGCTTTCTTAACGGTAGACGGTCAACCAGGATACAAGACTGGTGACTTGGGTTACATGGATAAAGACGGCCTCTTGCATTACAAGGGTCGTGTGGACTTCCAAATTAAGTTGCACGGTTTCCGAATTGAATTGGAAGAAGTCGCTCAGCACTTCTTGAAGTCTCAATGGGTTGAACAGGCCGCTGCCGTCCCTCGCTACGATGCAGATGGCGAAGTTAAGCAGTTGTTGGCCATTGTTGTTCCAAAGAAGAACGACTTTGAAAAGCCAATGGATTTGACCAACGCCATCAAGGCTGATTTGAAGGATATCATCATGCCATACATGATGCCATCACGATTTATCTACCGTGATGCTATGCCTTTGACACCAAATGGTAAGGTAAACTTGAAGGGCCTGATTGCTGAGGTGAATGGCAATGCCTAATCTACAACCCTACGCCGATCCGACCTATTTCTTTTACCTCCTAGTGGCTTTGGCGCCACTGGCAATTGGCCTTTACTTTGGTAAGCGCTTTGTCTGGTATGAGATTTTGGTCTCTTTGGCTTTTATCTTTTTAATTTTCGATACTGGTCACTATGTGAACCAGGGGATTGCGATATTAGTTTATAGTATCTGGCAGTTCTGTCTCGTGTCCTTTTATTCGGCTTATCGCAAAACAAAGAATGCTAACTGGGTTTTCTACCTAATGGTCGCATTATCCATCTTGCCGATTACAATGGTGCGCTTTGGTGCCATCGGTGTTTTCAAGCCTGAATTCACGCTGCTTGGTTTCTTAGGAATTTCTTATTTGACTTTCCGGTCAACAGGGATGATTATTGAGACGCGGGATGGTGCCATCAAAGAGTTTAAGCCAATCATGTTTTTGCGCTTTATGCTCTTTATGCCAACCCTGTCATCAGGTCCAATCGATCGCTACACGCGCTTTGCCGGTGATGCTGGTTCAGTGCCAGAGAGAACGGACTACATTGACATGTTGGGCTATGCAGTCAAGTCTTTCTTCTTAGGCTTCGTCTACAAGTTCATCTTGTCTTATTACTTCGGTCAAATCGTCTATCCATTCTTTCAGAGTTTGGCAATGGGCGACAACCATCATGGCTTCTCCTGGTGGTTGATTGGTGTGGCCTATTCCTATGGTATGTATTTGTTCTTTGACTTTGCGGGTTATTCTCGTTTCGCCATAGCGACATCATATGTTATGGGGATTAAATCACCAATAAACTTTAACCAACCTTACCGGGCCCATAACATCAAGGACTTTTGGAATCGTTGGCATATGTCGTTGTCATTTTGGTTCCGAGACTTCGTCTTCATGCGCTTCTCCTTCATGGTGATGCGTAAGAAGTGGATCAAGAACCGGACGACAGTTTCGAACCTTGGCTATTTGGTCAACATGATGGTCATGGGTCTTTGGCACGGATTGACATGGTATTACATCGTTTATGCCTTGTTGCATGGAACGGGAATGATTGTCAACGACGCCTGGTTGCGTTTTAAAAAGAAGCACCGCGACCAAATCCCACATAACAAATTCACGGAAGTGTTCGCCATCTTCTTGACCTTCAACTTCGTGATGTTAACATTCTTGGTATTCTGTGGATTCTTAGATAAATTCTGGTTCCACCACTAATAGAGGAGAAATATAATGGACGTAAAAGCAGGCGTATTAGAAGTTTTGAACAACATCATTGGGGAAGACTTGTCTTCACAAATGGACGAAAACTTATTTGATTCAGGGTTGTTGGATTCAATGGCTACTGTTGAATTGTTGTTGGACTTGGAAAACAAGTTTGGTATTCAAGCACCCGTTTCAGAATTTAATCGTGAAGACTGGGACACAGCAAACAAGATTATTGCTAAAGTAGAATCATTGTTGGGATAAAACCTCATGACTAACAAGAAAAAATTGTGGCAGATCTTTGGCCCGGTGCTTGCGGCGCTGGCACTTATCGGCCTGGTCTTTTTTCTGCCATTCCC
This sequence comes from Fructobacillus evanidus, assembly GCF_963580165.1. Taxonomy (NCBI): domain Bacteria; kingdom Bacillati; phylum Bacillota; class Bacilli; order Lactobacillales; family Lactobacillaceae; genus Fructobacillus; species Fructobacillus evanidus. Next base: position 67,658 of record NZ_CAUZLM010000004.1, on the reverse strand, counting down.
GTTGGATCATTATAGCCAGCAGGACTTGAGAGAAGCTTCTGTTTCCTTCTCAAGCCAAATCGTCAAGGGGGAAGCGGTTAAAGACGCTGCCTTTAGTGACAAAAAAGTAAATTATATTCCTTTCTTTGGTTCATCGGAATTGTCTCGTTTTGATTCTTTGCATCCATCTGTTTTGGCTGAAAAGTATAACCGTTCTTACCGACCATTTATGCTTGGTAAGGCGGGATCTGAATCAATGGTTCAGTTCTTGAATATGCAAGAGATGCCAAAGGCCTTGGACCACAAGAAGGCGGTCTTTGTGATTTCACCACAGTGGTTTACAAAGACGGGTTCAACGGGTGCATTTTCAATTTTCTACTCACCACTACAAGTGGTTGACTGGTTGTTGAACATGGACAAGCCAAGCCAAACAGACCAGTTTATGGCCCAGGCTTTGTTGAAGCAGTCGTTGGTGCGTGACAAGCCGATGTTTAATCGGATGTTGCACAACGTGGAAGATGGCCAGGGTCCAACTTCAGCTGATAAATCAGCTTTGCGCTTCCAGCATAAGGTTTTGTCACGACAGGATGCCTTGTTCTCAAACTTTGAAACAAGTCATAACTACAAGAACGAAGTGATGAAGTATGCTAAGGACTTGCCTAACCAGTATCAAGAGCAAACTTTGAACCAAATTGGTTTCGAACAGGGTGAAAAGAACACCGGTTCAAACCGCTTTAGGATCAAGAACTCGTTCTATCGTACTCGTGTTTGGGCTGACCAAAAGATGCTCAAGGATGCTCAGGTCAACTATGACTACCGTCAATCCGTTGAATACGCATACCTGCAAGCTGTTTTGGAAAACTTTGCCAAGAACCATACGGATGTCGAATTCGTTATTACACCGGTTAACCAACGTTGGGTTGCTTACACTGGTTTGTCTGATAAGATGTACTACCAGGCGGTTGATAAGATTAAGTATCAGTTGCAAAGCCAAGGCTTTAACAACATTGCTGATTTGTCACATCGTGGTGGTGAGGACTTCTTTATGCAGGATACCATTCACATCGGTTGGCGTGGTTGGCTGGCATTAGATCAGTACTTGAACCCATTCTTGTCTGGTAAGTACCAGAATAATGACTACAAGATTAACAATGACTTCTTGTCAGAAGAATGGCAAAATTTCAAGCCACAAGATCAAGCACCACAAACATTTTCATAAAAAGTTAGAGGATTGACACATTCTGTGTTGCTCCTCTTTTTTTTTTGATAAAATGAAGGTATGATTATCGGAATCGGAAACGACATGGAGTCCATTAGCCGAATTGAAGGCGTATTGTCTAGACGACCAAACTTCTTGTCGACAATCTTAACGCCAGCCGAGCAGGAAGCGCTGCAAAAGCGGACGGGCAAGCACTACTTAGAGTTTGTAGCGGGCCGTTTTTCAGCCAAAGAAGCCTATGCTAAGGCATTGGGAACTGGGATTGGCCACGATGTATCTTGGCAGGATATTTCAATCCTCAATGCCAAATCAGGTCGGCCAATCATGAAGGTTGTTGGGCAAAAAAATCGGATTGAGGTCGCCATTACCCATAGTGGTGACTATGTTAGCACGGTTGTGACGATTGAAAGAGTTGGTTGGTTACACCGCCTCACGGCTCATTTTATTGGTAGAAAAGAGAAATAGATATGAATGATGATCCATTTTCTAGGCGGGGAGCAGCACTCTTCGTTTCAGCATCAGCGCTGGTTCACAATGCCAAAACGATTATGGCCCACGCAAAAGCGAAGCGCTTAATCGCCGTAATTAAGGCCAATGCCTATGGCCATGGTGCCCAGTGGGCTGCGACAGTTTTGGCGAGTCAAGCGGACGTCCACGATTTTGCCGTGGCAACGGTCGATGAAGGGCTTTTAGTCCGCCAGGTCTTGCCGGAAAAAAGTGACCAGATTGTCCTCCTTGGTGTGCAAAACGTTGACTTGGCACCAGTGATGGCGGAAAACTATCTGGCACCGGCTGTTGGCAACCTGGATTGGTTATTGGCCGCCAGAGACCTGTTGCAGGCGAGCGAGAGCCCGCTACCACCTTTGCGGGTCCATCTGGCGATTGATACTGGCATGGGTCGAATGGGTGCCAAGACGAAGGCTGATTTGTCGTCGATGTATCAGTTTGTCATGGGCGAGGATGCCTTTGAGTTAGCCGGTGTTTTCACTCATTTTGCTACGGCAGACGATCAAAACCAGGCTTACTATGACCAGCAGAAGGCTGATTTCTTAGCACTGGTTAGAGCTTTGGATATCGATTCCAAGTACTGGCATGTTGCGAACTCTGGTTCGGCACTCTTCCATTTTGATGAAATTCCAACCGAAACGATTCGCGTCGGCTCAGCGCTTTATGGTTATAACCCGGCCTATCCAGCCAAGAAAACTGACCTGCCATTGCAACCAGTGGCGACCTTTAAGGCCAAAATTTGGGGTGTCCATCAGCTGTTGGCTGGTGAGGCAGTTTCCTATGGTGCAACCTATGTGGCACAGGAAGACCAATGGGTTGGCACGGTGCCGATTGGCTATGCCGACGGCTATCATCGGACACTGGCCGGCATGACCGTTTTGGTCAATGGCCGAAGAGAGAAAGTTTTAGGTCGGGTTACGATGGACCAAATTATTGTTTCATTGAGTAAGCCTGTTCCAATCAATACGGATGTGACTTTATTTGGTCAAGATGGCCAGGAAAAAATCAGTATCGAGGAACTAGCAGAATACGGTCAAAGCATTCCCCATGAAGTCTTAACTGGAATTGGGTCACGAATTCCACGCATTATTGAAGACTAACAGGCGTGACAAGCAGTACATTAAGTGGCAAAAAAGGGCATTAGCCCAATACATAAGAGGATAGACATGACAGCAGATTACGAAAACGTTCGCCGCGGCGATGTTTTTTATGCCGATTTAAAACAGGGAATCGGCTCCGAACAGTCCGGTTTGCGCCCGGTTTTAGTGGTGCAAAATGATATGGGCAACATGAACGCCCCAACTACGATTGTAGTGGCGATTACTTCTAAGATGGCCAAGCCCAAGTTGCCAACACATATTTCACTACCAGCGGCCATTAGTGGGATTAAACGAGATTCTATTATTTTAGCAGAGCAAATCAGAACCATTGATAAGCATCGCTTGCGTGACCGCATTGCTCACATTGACCAGCAAGATGGCTTGATGAAGGCGGTGGCAAAGGCCCTGAAAATTAGTATTGGCTTGGCCTAAAATTTTGAGCTGAAAGCCCACAAGTTGGCGCTAACCACCGTTAGCGATTGTTATCGCTGGGTTAGCCTGCTTAACGAGACATCGTCGTCGCCAAGCCACGGTAAAGGCCTTTTAATATGACCTTAATCTGTTGTTGTTAAAGTAACATTACTGATAAGACATTTTAACGGGCACTGACTGCCCCAAAGGAGAAGGACTATGGCCAAAGCAATTAAAATCTTGTTAATTGAAGATGATAAGAATCTGGCCGATAATATTGTCGGCTTTTTGGAAGACTTTGCCGATGTCACAGCGGTGACGGATGGCCAAGACGGTGAATATGAAGGAAAAGAAGTTCCTTACGATTTAATTATTTCTGATTTGATGTTGCCGGGTGAAAACGGCCTGGAAATCATCAAGAACCTGCGAGATGACAAGGTTGATACGCCTGTTCTGATTTTGACGGCGAAGGCATCGTTGGACGATAAAATTGAAGGCTTCAATGTTGGTGCCGATGACTATTTGACCAAGCCTTTCCACCGAGAAGAATTATTGGTTCGAGTGAAAGCGCTTTTGCGTCGAACCGGTGTTTATTCCGAAGATAACACGATTACGGTCGGCGAACTAACGATTAACTTAGAAAATCGTGGCGTTCAGGTGCACGGTCAGAGTGTTAAATTAGTCGGGAAGGAATTCGATATTTTGACCTATTTGGGTCAAAATAAGAATATCATCGTGACCCGTGACCAAATTTTTGATCGCGTTTGGGGAATCGATTCCGACACCACCATTAATGTAGTTAATATCTATTTAAATAATTTGCGCCGAAAACTTGAGGCAGTTGGCCAGGGCGGGCTAATTAAGACGCTCCGTAACATTGGTTTTATACTCGAGGTACCGGATGCCAAGACTGATTAATCGCAAACAACAAATTGATAATTTCTCAACGTTGGCCCTGGGTCTAATGGTCATTTTTGGCTTTTTGGCCGGGGTCATTTTTTGGGTTTATACCTTCACGATTTACGATAGCTCTGACAAGGTCATTAACCAGTATGTGGAGTACTATCAACGGAATAATTGGTTGGATGAAGGCGCCTCTGCTAAGCAAAAGATGCTGACGGCTGACTCCATGCGCCATATGCCAGAAGATTTTCGTGGAAACTTCTTGTACTATGATGACAAGGGGAAGGAAATTGAAAATCAGACAAATAATAATGGTTCTAAAAATGTTTTAACGAGGCGTTTTGGTCTGAAGTTTGATACCAGTGATTTGAACTTAGCACCCAGAACAGTTCACGTTAATAAGACTTACCTGCGAATTCAAGCCGTTAAATTCAAGCCGAATACGGTCTTAGTACCAGATGGCCAAGGCTTGAAATCAGCAACCTATGGTTACGTCTTTGTTGATGTCACCGACACCGTTTTGAATTTGAAAAAGTTCCAGGACGTGATGGTCTGGTCATTCGTTTCGGCCTTTATCTTTGCCTTGTTCTTTGCCTTCTTTATTGCACGACAGAGTATGAAGCCGATTTTAAAGGCTTGGGACCAGCAACAAGACTTCGTTAATAATGCTGCCCACGAGTTGCGGACGCCAATGTCGGTTATTCAAGGGAAGCTGGAAACGATGCTAACCAAGCCGGATAATACAATCCGTCAGCAGTCGGAAGCCATTATTCTGTCGTTATCCGAAGTCAGACGGTTGAATTCCTTGACCAATAATATGTTAACCTTGGCGAAAACTGGGTCAAACATGACCAAGATTGAAAAGGAAAAAACCGATGTTGGGCAGTTCTTGAAGCAAATTTTGTCACCCTACGTTGAAATGGGGGAAATCTCCGATAAAAAGGTGGTTATCCACAATGCCGTCCGTCAGGAAGTCGACATTGATCAAAAGCGAATTCACCAACTGCTGGTCTTGCTAATGGACAACGCCCTGAAGTACTCAGACGATGGTGCGATCGTGACGGTCTCTGCTGCGATTGAAAAGAAACGTTTAGCATTGTCAGTCGCCGATACCGGTCGTGGGATTTCTGCTGATGCGAAGAAGCATATTTTTGATCGTTTTTATCGTGAGGATAAAACAGGAAACCGAGAAACTGGTGGGACCGGGCTTGGCCTTTCCATTGCCGAATGGATAGTTGCTGCCCATAATGGTAAGATAACCGTAAGTGATAATGAACCAAAAGGAACCATTTTTAAAGTCACCTTACCGCTTTAAGTGTGGTGATGAGAAAGATGTGGAAAGGAAAGTTGCCGGATGATTCGTAAAAGAGTACACGCTTTTACTGCCATGATTGTGGCTGCCTTTGTAATTGGAGGATTGCTGGTGTGGTTTAGCTCCTCGCCGGGATCTTGGTATCAAAGTCAGTTGGCACAAGCCACTCATACTAATGCTGCTGGAACGGCTACGGTAGCAAAGACTGCCTATACGAGCAAGGATCAGGCGACTAATGCGTACAACCAGGTTAAAGACGCCGTCGTGACGGTGCAAAATCTACAAAAATCAGCTTCGCTGAGCGATGGTGCATCAGCCTTTGATGACCAAACAAAGGATAAGCAACAGACCGATTATGAAACAGCGGCCCAGGGATCTGGTGTTGTCGTCAAGATTGGAAAGGATACTGCCGACATCGTGACCAACAACCATGTGATTGAAGGTTCAGCAGCTATTCAAGTTGTTGATGCTAACGGTCAAAAAGCTGAGGCGACGGTTGTGAAAACGGATTCAGCCAAGGATTTGGCTTTGATTCGGGTGAAATCAACGGCCTTCAAGCAAGTTGCTAAACTAGCGGATAGTTCGTCTCTGAAGTCTGGTGAACAAGTGATGGCCCTTGGGTCGCCATTGGGAGCAGCCTACGCCTCAACAATGACAAAGGGCATTATTTCATCACCAAACCGGATGCTAGCAATTTCGCAAACCAATAACCAAAACGTTCAAGTCATTCAGACGGATGCGGCCATTAATCCTGGTAATTCGGGTGGAGCCTTGATTAATTTGGATGGGGAAGTGATTGGTATTAGTTCAGCCAAGATTTCGGCTGGTGCCGCAGATACCAATATTGAAGGAATGGGCTTTGCCATTCCGGCTAATACGGTGGCCGCCTTTATTAAATAAAAAGAAAAGAAGTTAAAACCTTTGATAGGCTTAACTTCTGGTAGAGAAAACTGCCCAACACCAGTTAGCTTTGAACAGTTAAAAATGATTTAAAAAGAAAACCAAGCCTTTTGGCTTGGTTTTTTGTTAGAATGAAGTTGACTTATTGAAGGGTTCCTTCATACCAGTCAGTTACTTGCTTTGGTGTTAGGCGTTCCCCGTGACCAATTTGGTCGACCTTCTTGCCATCAACGAAGAGGACAAAGGAAGGAATACCACGCAAACCATAGCTTGTGGCTAGGTCCAAGTTGTCATCGCGGTCGGCGTCAATCCAACCAGCTGTCTTAGAAACCTCATCCTTAATTCCTTGAACGAAAGGTTTGATGACCTTGCAGTCGCCACACCAGTCGGCAGATAAGAACATGAGCTGCCGACCGGGTTGGTCGATAAAGGTTTGAATTTCTTCGTTTGTGTGTTTTTCAGGTTGGTACATGGGATTGACCTCCGTTATTTTTCATCAATTATAGCATGAAAATCCGAATTTTGGAAATTGGCCTAGTTGTAATCGTGTTGTTATTTGAAAGCAAAATAAGGAAAACAAATGCACTCAGTAACTGATTTTTACCAAGACCACCAAGGACCGGTTATTTCACAGGAATTAACCATTAAAAACGGTTTAAAAGGCGCCTGCGACCGTAATCAGGCGCAGTATTATAGCCTGGCGAACCAAGGCAAGACAGACCATGATTGGCAGACGCTTTTGAAGACCGCAACGAAAATTCAGTTAACAACGAAAAAACCGGTAATGGTCCATGTTCGGGCCAAAGATGTGCAACCAGACCAAGTGGGGGCAGCTTTTCACCAACTGGAAGACCTGGAATTGAACAATTTTCTACTGGTAACTGGGGATAAACGAGCCGATGCTTCTGGGTTTTCATCAGCCCAAGACTTGCTTTTGGCCGTTCATCAAACAAATTTAGCAGAATTAAGTTTGGCGACAACTCTGGATGTCAACCAAGTCGCTAACCAAGGCGTTGCCTGGGTTGTCAACCAGGCCTTGGCTAAGGAAAGGGCTGGGGCACAAGTTTTGATTAGTCAGATTTTCTTTGACGTTGATAACTTTTTGGCTGTTCAGGAGGGTTTGAAAATGGCCGGATCAAACTTGATTTTAGTAGCCGGCGTCCTTCATTATCCCAGCCAAAATCAGCTCGACTGGGTTCAACGAGTATTACGCCTGACTGTTCCTGATGACTGGCGAAAAAATCCTGATTTGGCCAGCGCGCGTTTAATTGCTGATTTGACCGACGGCCAGGCTGCGGGCATTCACTATTTTGCTAATTTTTAAGCAATAGGAGTTGGATAGGACACAATTGGCCGAGTCGCCGAAAAAAAGACGGTGAGTGGCTATTTTTCTGCGTCATTCCAAGGTACAATGGTTTGATTACAATGATTTGGAGATCACCATGTTAAGAAACGTGAAGCGGTTTGTAATTGGCAAGCCGTTGAAAACATTAGAAGCGTCCGACCAAGCCTTATCAAAGTCCAAGGCCTTGGCCCTTTTATCATCTGACGCCCTTTCCTCCGTCGCTTACGGGACGGAGTCGATTACGGCCGTCTTACTGGCTGGTGGTGCAGTGGCCCTGTGGTTACAATTGCCGATTGCACTCTTAATTTTGCTACTTTTGGCAGCCATTGTTTTGTCTTACCGACAAATTATTCATGCCTATCCGAATGGCGGTGGCGCTTACACGGTCGCTAGTAAGAATTGGGGCCCAAAGGTTGGGCTAGTGGCCGGTGGCTCATTGCTAGTTGACTATATGTTAACGGTTGCGGTGTCGGCTTCGGCAGCGGCCGATGCGATGACGGCCGCTATTCCGGGTTTGCTACCCTTTGCCGTGCCGCTTTCGTTGGGGATTATCCTGATTTTAACGGGCCTAAACCTGCGTGGTTTACGTGAATCGGCTAATTTCTTGATGGTGCCGGTTTATTTCTTTATCGTCATTATGGCGGTGACGGTTGGCTATGGTCTTTTTCAGGCTGCAACCGGGGCGATTGCCTACCATGCTGCCGCAAAAATCGGCACTGATTTTTCGGCTTTATCGCTCATCTTCTTTTTGCGTGCCTTTTCATCTGGTTCGTCCTCATTGACAGGGGTCGAAGCCATCTCGAATGCAGTGCCAAACTTTAAGGCACCCAAGGAAAAGCACGCTGCTACCACTTTGACGATGATGGCCCTAATCTTGGCTAGCTTCTTTTTGGGCATCACCTTTTTGTCCTACTGGTATGGCATTGTGCCAAACAGTCACTCGACGGTTTTGTCGCAAATTGCTGCCATTACCTATGGCGGTCATGGTTTGGGCTTCTATCTAGTGCAGTTAGCGACGACGCTGATTTTAGCAGTGGCGGCCAATACCGGCTTTTCGGCCTTTCCTGTCCTGGCCGTGAACTTGGCCAAGGATAAGTATTTGCCACACCTCTTTATGGATCAGGGTGATCGACTTGGTTACTCAAATGGTATTTTGTCGTTGTCCTTTGGGGCCATGATTTTGACCGTGATTTTCCATAGATCGACCGATGCCTTGATTCCCTTGTATGCAGTTGGGGTTTTCGTGCCCTTTACGCTGTCTCAGTCGGGGATGATTATTCATTGGTGGCGGTTGAAGCCCAAGTTCTGGTGGGGGAAGGCGGCTATTAACTTCCTGGGTGCCTTTATGTCGGCCGCCTTGGTCATCGTGCTATTTGCGACTCGATTAGCGCATGTATGGCCATACTTGATTATTATGCCAGCGGTCTTGACCATCTTCTTTAAAATTAAGAAGCACTACGATGCCGTTTCCAAGCAATTGCGCTTACAGTACCTCGATCAAAAGGAACAAAAGCGCCAAGAATATGCGGGTTCAACGGCGATTGTCCTTGTCTCCAACTTAACGCAGGTCACGGCTGAGGCCATCGACTATGCGCAATCCGTTGCGACCAAGGTGGTGGCCATGCACGTTTCCTTTGATATTAATCCGGCTAAGGAAGAAAAGATTGCTAAGCAGTTTGCGGCTAATTTCCCAGACGTCCGTTATGTCGACGTCCATTCTTCTTACCGGTCGATTGTTAAGCCAGTGGTTGGTTTTGTGACCAAGGTTTCCCATCAATCTGAAAAGATTAACCATTCTGTCACGGTCATTATTCCACAGTTCGTGCCGAAGAAGCCTTGGCAAAATATTTTGCATAACCAGTCCTCGTTGCGACTACGGGCAGCCTTATCGGCCATGGATAATATCTCGATTTCAACCTATTATTACCATCTTTCAGAATAAAAATCAGTCAGTCATCCATCGCTATGATTGGTTCAAAAAAAGCCTCCAACATTTTTGGAGGCTTTTGTGTTACTGATTTTTAGAAAGTTTCGGCGGGGACTTGGTCTAACTTGGCTTGCCAGTTAACGTCTGGATACTTGCGAGACAGGGCTGTCGCCAAGACGCGCTTGGCCAGGTTACCATTACGGGTGAAGATTGGGCCGTGGAAGTAAGAACCGTAAACGTTGTGATAAATAACGCCTTCGGTCTTGTCCATCCCATTATTGCCTTGGCCGGTTGTAACGGTACCCAAGGCCTTTTCACCCTTACCCAAGAATGTCCGACCTTGGTGGTTTTCAAAGCCGTGGTATTCTTCGCCGGTTTCGTTATTTTTGATGACGATGTCACCGGTTAAACGACTACCCTTAAGGGTTTTCACCTGGTCGTCGGTCATATTGGTCGTGTAGTGGTCCATGACCCCGATACCATCAACTTTGGTGCCATCGGCCATTTCCATATAATGACCTAGAAGCTGGAAACCACCGCAGACAGCTAAGAGCGGTCCATCGTTTTCGATGTATTCTTTTAGGCCGTCGGCCTTTGATTTCAAATCGTTGGCCACAATGGTTTCTTCGTAGTCTTGGCCACCGCCAAAGAGGACAAAGTCGTAAGCTTTTGGATCAAAATTATCATCGAGAGAAACCAGACGGTCGTCCACGTCAACGCCGATTTGCTTAGCATAGTAACGTAGGGCAATGATGTTGCCGTAGTCACCGTAGGTATTCATTAAATCACCGTAGAGGTGGGCTAGTTCAAGTGTGTAGTCAGCCATTAATATTCCTCCTGAATGTAACCATGGTTTTTTAAGACGGCTCGAATTTGGAGCATGGCCGTGTAGGTAGCGGCCAAATAAACCTTTTTCGTGGGCGCTTGGTCGATTGCTTTTAAGATATCTTCCGTCTTTTGGTAGGTACCATCGAGGTCAAAGCCAGCCATCTTCAAGCGAACAGTGACGTCTTTGTAGCGCTCGCCACCGGTTGATAAGGAGGCTAATTTTGAGTCATGGAGGCGCTCAAATTCGGCGTCCCAAATCCAGGAAGTATCAATTCCATCCGCATAATTGGCATTGAGCAGGGCAATCAAAGTGAAGGGATCTTTTTCCGTTTCCATCATATCGATAACGGAGTTCGTCCCAACGGGATTTTTGATGAGCAGGATTGTGACGTCCTTGCCATCGACATCAAGTGATTCCTGGCGGCCGAAGACCTGCTTATCTTCTTCAAAGGCCTTCTTAATATCTTCAGGGCTGACATCAAAGGTCCGGCCGACAGCGTAGGCGGCCAGGGCATTATAAATGTTATAAAGGCCGCCAATGGCAATCTTGTAAGAGGTGCCATCGAGGTCAAAGGCAGAAGACTTTGGTGTTAACTCGTTTAATGCCGTTACCGCATAGTCCAGCTTAGGGCGCTTGAACCCGTCGGTTGTTGAGAAATAGCGGCCGAGGTTGGCGTAAGTAATGAAGTCATAGTGGAGGACGGAATTGTCCGTTGGGGAAAGGATGCCATCCGTGTTGGTTGGCGCCTTCAAGTCTTTAAAATCAGCTTCCTTGACGTTGTCAAAGCCATAGTAAATGCGCTGATTTGCGTAAGAACCGCGAGCAAAGATGGGCGAATCAGCGTTGGTAATCACCGTTGCGTTTGGTGCCTGGTTAATGCCGGCGATAATCTTATCGTAAGTGGAGTAGATTTCACCATAGCGGTCGAGTTGGTCGCGGAAAAGATTAGTGAGAACAAAGTATTTTGGTTCAATGGCCTTTGCCAGTGACAAGACGTTAGCCTCATCAACTTCCAAAACGGCAACCGGCTTTTTTCCATTGGGTGATGGCTTCACCTTTGTCGTTAGAAGCGTACCAACAATTCCCTGGACCATGTTGGAACCAGATGGGTTGGTCACCACAGTGTAACCGCCGGCCCGTAAGACCCGTGTAATCAAAGCGGTCGTCAACGTTTTGCCATTTGTTCCCGTGACAATGACCAGGTCGAATTCTTTTTCAATGGTCTGCAAAACTTCTGGATCAATCTTAACGGCTAGTTTGCCGGGCAAAGAAGTGCCACCGCGCTTTAAGATGTTGCGGAGCAAAAAATGACTACTTTTGGCCGTAAATTTGGCTAACTGACTTTTTACTGACATAAAAAAGTCCCCCTTTTTCTAAACTCTTATTTTACCATGCACCTTGCGAATTTTCCCTAAAATGGTCTAGGCAGTCGAGTTATGGGTAAAAAATTGCTATAATGGATTAATAGAATAGATGGAACGAGTGAGGCGAAAACGTGGCACAACTGTACTTTGAATATGGGGCGATGGGCTCTGGTAAGTCAATTGAAATTTTGAAAGTTGCTCATAATTATGAATCTCAAGACAAAGAGGTCTTGTTGCTAACGCCCTTAGTGGATGACCGCGATGGGATTGGCGTGATTGCCTCACGAATTGGGTTAAAGCGACCAGCGACGGTTGTGGCCGAGGATGAAAATCTCTATAAAATGATTAAGGCCCGCAAGAACGATAAATTAGCGGCTGTCTTGGTTGATGAGGCGCAATTTTTAACGGCTGCCCAGGTTGACCAATTGGCCTACGTAGTCGATGATTTAAACTTGCCTGTGATGGCCTTTGGCCTGAAACAAGATGCCTTTAACCACCTGTTTGAAGGGTCACGCCGCTTGTTGGAGATTGCCGACAAGCTCGAAGAAATGAAGACAATTTGCTCTTTTTGTGGTAAAAAGGCAACGACCCAACTGCGAATTGCCAATGGTCAACCGCAGTATTCTGGTAACCAGGTACAAATCGGTGGGGATGAGTCTTATTTGCCAACCTGCCGCAAGCATTGGTACCACCCAATTTTAGAAATGATTCCAAAGAATTAAGGAGACACGATGGATCCGATATTTTCACAATTACAAGCGGTCGTGGACCGTTACGATGAATTGAATCAAATGCTAGCTGACCCCGAAGTCATGAGTGATTCAAAGAATTATATGGCGCTCTCAAAAGAAGCCGGGGGAATTCGCGAAACGGTGGAGACCTTTAAACGTTACCAACAGGTTGTCAACGACTTGCTGGAAGCGGAAGAGCTTTTAGGGGATGCTGAAATGGGTGAGTTGGCCAAGGAAGACTTGGCGACACTCAAACCCGAAAAGGCCGAACTTGAGGAAAAACTGAAAGTTTTGATGCTGCCTACTGACCCTAACGATGATAAAAACATCATTATGGAAATTCGGGGTGCTGCTGGTGGGGACGAGTCGTCCTTGTTTGCAGCTGATTTGTTAGGCATGTACCGCCGTTACGCTGAAAATCAGGGTTGGTCATTACAAATCGTTGATGAAACGACAACTGAAGTCGGTGGCTACAAGGAAGTGGTCGTGATGATCGTTGGTAACAACGTTTATTCAAAGTTAAAGTTTGAATCGGGCGCCCACCGCGTGCAACGAGTGCCATCAACAGAAACGCAAGGCCGAATCCACACCTCAACCGCTACGGTCGGTGTGATGCCGGAGTTCGAAGAAGTCGATGCAGAAGGATTAATTGATCCAAAGGATGTTCGTGAGGATGTTTATCGGTCATCTGGTGCCGGTGGCCAGCACGTTAACAAGACGTCTTCGGCGATTCGTTTGACCCACGAACCAACGGGGATTACGGTTGCCATGCAAGACGAACGGTCCCAGCAACAAAACCGGGCACGGGCCTGGAAGATTTTGAACGCCCGTGTTTATGACCACTTTGCCCAGGAAAACGAAGCAGAGTATGCCGAACAGCGAAAAACTGCTGTTGGCTCTGGGGCGCGATCCGAACGAATTCGAACGTATAACTACCCACAAAACCGGGTGACAGACCACCGCATTGGCTTGACTTTGAATAAGTTGGACCGGATTATTGCCGGTGACTTAGATGAAATCATTGATGCTTTGGTCTTAGCCGAACAAACAGCTAAGCTGGCGGAGTTAAATCAGCAATAATGACACAAGAAAAAACTGACTGGCAACAGTCACAGCGTTCAAATCAGGCGAGCTCAGAAAAACCGGTTCAGATTTCACTTTTAGAAGCGCGCAAGTGGGCGCTGAAGGAACTGACGGCAGCCGGCCTGGATGCAGACGAGGCGAGTGATAACGTTGACTTTCTTTTAACGGGTGCTTTGAAAGTGAACTATGGCATGTTGCGGGCCAACTTGGCCCGGCAAATGCACCCCTGGCTGGCCAAGCGCTGGCCAACATGGATTGCCCAGCTATTAAAGGGTGTTCCCGCCCAGTATGTTCTCGGGCAAGCACCGTTTTATGGGCGAGAATTCTTAGTTGATGACCGGGTCTTGATTCCCCGTCCGGAAACGGAGCTATTGGTCGACTGGGTTTTGGCTGATTTGAAGGCCAAGGGTGAACAGGCACCAACCATTCTAGACGTTGGGACCGGGTCTGGTGCGATTATCTTGACGTTGGCTCAGGAACTACCAGATGCCCGCGGGATTGGTCTTGATATTTCGCTGGATGCTTTGGCGGTGGCCAAGAAGAACCGTCACCAATTCGAATTGGCGAGTCGCGTTGGCTTGATGCATTCCGACCTCTTTACAGCGGTGGCTAACCAGCGCTTTGATGTTATCGTTTCCAACCCGCCTTATATCCGGCCGGATGGACAGGAAGAAATGGATAAATCAGTGGTCGCCTTCGAACCTGATTTGGCCTTGTATGCCCCAAATGGTGGTAAGGCTCTTTATGAACGAATGGCGCATGGTTTAGAGAAACAACTCACGCCAGGCGGGGTCGCCTACTTTGAAATCGGCTATGACCAAGGAGAAGCGTTAACCAAGGTCTTCCAAGACCAATTACCAACAGCAACAGTGACATTGAAGCAGGATTTAGCCGGTCTTGACCGGATGATTCGGGTACAGTTAGAAAAATGAAAACGAAAGATCTACAAAATAATAGTATAGATATAGCAGAAGCAGCGGCATTGATTCAGGCTGGTGAGGTCGTTGCCTTTCCAACTGAAACGGTTTATGGGTTGGGTGCGGATGCCACCAATGATGAAGCTGTGCAAGCAGTCTTTACGGCAAAGGGCCGGCCAGCGGATAATCCTCTAATCATGACGGTTGGGGATGCGAGTCAATTGTCTGCTTACGTCGAGGTTTCTCACCAAGCCAGACAGTTGATGAACACTTTTTGGCCGGGCTCATTGACTATCATTTTACCGATTAAGGAAAATGCGGTTTCGATGCTAGTGACAGGTGGTTTGCAAACGGCGGCTGTTCGCATGCCGGATAACCAAGCAACGCGGGCAATGATTCGCCAGGCGGGGACGCCAATTGTTGGCCCATCTGCCAACCTTTCGGGTAAGCCATCACCAACGACGGCTGCTCATGTCCACCATGATATGGATGGGAAGATTGCTGCCGTTTTGGATGATGGCCCAACCCAAGTCGGTTTGGAATCAACGGTCATCGATTTGACGGCGGCCGAACCAACCATCCTACGGACTGGAGCCGTTAGTCAAAAGATGTTGACGGTGGTCTTGGGGAAGCAAGTCATTGATGGAACCAGTCAAAAGTCCTTAGCGGCCGATGAAACCCCAAAGGCTCCGGGAATGAAATACCGGCATTATGCACCGGATAAGCCCGTCATTGTCTTTGACCCATTGGACTTCAATGACCTGAAGGAAAGCCTGCAAGAAGGCGACGCCATTATGGCTTCAGAGGAGCTGTTGGCAGACTTGTCAAAAACCATTCCTTCGTGGTCTTTAGGGGCCGATTTGGCCAGTGCGAGTGAAAATCTCTTTGCTGGGTTACGCTACTTTGATGACCAAGGCGAAGTGAACAAAATTTATGCTCAAGCAATGCCAGACATTGATTTGGGTAAGGCATATAACAATCGTTTAGGCAAAGCCAGTGGTGGCCAGCGATTTACTCTGTAATAAAAGAGATTTACCTTGCTATTTTGTAAGCGCTTTGATAAACTAAAACTGAATAAAAGACTTTTCCAAAAAGGAGAATTATTATGGCAGAAACACAAGAGTTCAACATCATTTCAGAGACAGGGATTCATGCCCGTCCAGCTACTTTATTAGTACAGGCAGCTTCAAAGTTTGTTTCAGAAGTTACCTTGTCATACCAAGGCAAGGAAGTTAACTTGAAGTCAATCATGGGTGTGATGTCACTTGGTGTTGGCCATGGTGCAGACGTGACCATCAAGGCTGATGGCGACGATGCAAAGGATGCCTTGGCAGCAGTGGCAAAGGTCATGAAGGATGAAGGTTTGGTTAAATAACCAGAACTGATTTTAGATTATTTTCGACGAAAGGTCGCACTTTGGCGGCTTTTTTTATTTGAATTAAGAATGATTTTTAGTAAAATGAAGAAAAGTATCGATGTTAATTGGCGTCGATGACACGGGAGGGCTTTCATGAATATTTTGGTGATTGATACAAGTAACCAACCACTGCTCGTCGGCTTAGGCCAGGACGGCCAATTAATTGACACATTCCAAACGGATAAGCCAAAAAATCATTCGATTGATCTTTTGCCAGCCATTAAGTCGCTGCTGGCAGCTCAGGAATTAACGGTACAGGATATCGACCAAATCGCTGTTGCCAAAGGACCGGGATCCTTTACGGGTCTGCGCATTGGCCTGACGGTTGGTAAGGTCTTAGCGGACACACTGCAAAAGCCACTTCTAGCCATTTCATCTTTGCAAAGTTTGGCCAAGCAGGTTCAACTAAAGCAACAATCTGGTGCTCTAGCAGCTGAGGATTCTACTGTACAAAATCCTCATCCGGGTAAGTTAACCAAGGATACGGTTGTGCTGGCTCTTTTTGATGCCCGCAATCAAAATGTTTTCGCCGGCGCTTATTTGGGCGATACGGTCGTCTTGGAGGATGGCCATTATCCATTGGAAGAGGTCTTGGACCTTGTCAGTCAGGTGGCCGAGCCGGTGGTTGTGGTTGGGGATGGTTTACATTTTCAGGATACGATTGAAGAAGCTTTAGCAAATCAGCCCCTGACGATTTTGGATCATGACCAGTCATTACCAACGGGGACCGGGCTTTTGGCTTTGGCGAAAACAACTGCCCCTGTTGAAAATATCGATGACTTGACGCCGTCGTACTTAAGAAAAACCCAGGCGGAATTAAACTGGGAACAAAATCATCAAGACGATGGGCAGGACAAACCCTATGTTTTTAAAGTTTAAAAGAAAACAAAAAGAGCGACCGGTCGCTCAGACCTTGGTTGACTTTCCGGAAGAGATTTTTGAAGCCGCTGAAGAAGAGTTAGTGCTACGCGTGGCAACCGTTTCTGATATTCCCGGACTCGTTGCCATCCAAGAAGCAGTCTATAATGGCTATGCACCCTGGGTTTCTCGTGACTTTTACCATGAATTAACCCAGGAAAAAGATCGGCTATACTTGGTCGCCTTGCGAAAGGACCAGGTCATTGCCTTTATTGCCCTGGTCAAGCGTGATTTGGTTTCTGATTTACATATTGCCAATATTGCCGTCTTGCCGGTTTGGCAGGGGCAACAGGTTGGTTCGTATTTAATTAACACGGCCAAGGCAGTTGCTCGTGAAATCGGCTTAAAGGAGCTTTCCTTGGAAGCAAGGCGGTCGAACACCGGTGCCTTGGCACTTTACGATCGTCATGGTTTTACGGTTGTGGATGTGGTGGAACATTACTATATTGATAACCAGGAAGATGCAATTTCAATGGTGCTCGACCTTGAACATTAAAAGAGCAACAATTGATGATAGCCCAAGAATCCACCAAATCGCTTTGGCGGCTTTTTCAAGGGACCAGGTACCAAAGCGGTTAATTGATGAGCAATTGGCTGCTGGGCGAGTGACCTATTTATTAGCAGAAATCGATGCACAGGCGCCCGCCAAAGCTGATTTTAATGATGGGGCTGTTGAAGACACCCGAATTATCGGGTTTTTATCTTACCGTGCCATCTTGGATGAGGTGGACCTCTCTTTTTTGGCCGTTGATCCGGCTTTCCAGGGGCAGGGAATGGCTCGCGAATTAATGCAGGCTTTCTGTGAACAAAATAACGATCGAACGGCCTTCCTAGAAGTGGCCGAAAACAATGTTTCTGCCCGGCGGCTGTATGAAAAGTTTGGCTTTGAAATTTATGCCCGGCGTGATGGTTATTACCATGATGGTCAAACAGCCATCCTAATGGAGAAGAATTTATGACAACTTTAATTGCCTTTGAATCAAGTGCTGACGAGACCTCAGTGGCCGTTGTTAAGGACGGCAAAACCGTCTTGAGCAATGCGGTGGCGACCCAGATTAATTCACACCAACGTTTTGGTGGCATCGTGCCCGAGGTTGCTTCCCGCCACCACCTTGAATGGATTACGAAAACCTTAGACATCGCTTTAGAAGATGCTCAGGTTCAACCAGAAGACCTTGACGGTGTGGCCGTGACCTACGGACCAGGATTGGTTGGCTCCCTGTTAGTCGGCTTAATGGGGGCGAAAACCTTTGCGATGGCCCACAATCTGCCGTTGATTCCAGTCAATCACTTGGCTGGTCACATTGCGGCCGCTAATTTTAACCGGCCAATTGTTTTTCCGGCTTTGGCATTGATGGTTTCCGGCGGCCATACGGAATTGGTCTTGATGAAGGAGCCCAATGATTTTCACATCTTGGGTGAAACCTTTGATGATGCCGCCGGTGAGTCCTATGATAAGGTCGGCCGGTTGCTGAACTTGCCATACCCAGCCGGGAAGGCAATCGATGAATTGGCCCATCAGGGGCAAGTTACCATCGACTTTCCACAGGCGATGGCCAAAGAGGCTGGCTATGACTTTTCCTTTTCTGGTTTAAAATCAGCGGTCATCAACCAGGTCCACAACGCCGAGCAGCGTGGTGAAACCATCAAGGAAGAGGACCTCGCGGCTTCTTTCCAGGCTGCGGTGATTAAGGCCCTAGTCGGTCGGACAAAACGGGCCTTGACTGATTTTCCAGTGAAGTCGCTCGTGTTAGCTGGTGGCGTCGCTGCCAACAGCGGTTTGCGTGCGGCATTAACTGATTTAATGGCCGATTTTCCAAACATTGACTTTATCCCAGTGCCCAAGCAGTATACCGGTGATAACGCAGCCATGATTGGCGCAGCGGGCTATTGGAACTACCAAGACAAGATTTTTGCCGATCTTGATTTGAACACAAATCCTGGCCTTGATTTTCCATTAGCAGACCTTAAACAGCAGGACAATGAATAAAAATATTTGTGAAAAATGAGCGAATAGATAGGAAAACCCACAATCTATGCTATAATAAATATAATTTAGTTCACAAAGTGAAATGGAGACGCCATGGACGAGCAAGCAAAGATTCCACGAGCAACCGCTAAGCGGTTGCCCATCTACTACCGTTATTTAACGTTTTTAAATGATGCCGGCACCAACCGGATTTCTTCTGCTGAATTGGCTGAAGCAACCAAGTTTGATGCGGCAACGATTCGCCGTGATTTTTCATATTTTGGCGCTTTAGGCAAGCGTGGCTATGGGTACGATGTTGAGGCCTTGCTAGAATTTTTTGCCAAGGTTTTGGACCAAAACTCATTGATTAACGTGGCTTTGATTGGGGTTGGCCATTTGGGCCAGGCTCTTTTGAACTTCAACTTTCACCAATCATCAAATATGCGGATTGCCGCTGCCTTTGATATTAATGAAAACCGGGGCAAGATTTTGTCCGGGGTGCCAATTTATGACATGAGTGAATTGGAAGAACAAATCAAGGCTCAACGGATTAACATCGCCATCTTGACGGTGCCACAAGGCGTTGCCCAAGAAATTACAGATACTTTGGTAGCTGCTGGGGTTAAAGGGATTATGAACTTTACGCCATTGCGGGTTTCTGTACCAAAGGGCGTTCGAGTCCAAAACGTTGATTTGACCAATGAACTCCAAACGTTGGTTTACTTTATTCAGAACTACGCCTCAATCACGACGGGAAAGTAAGGATATGACGGTCTTAGATTTAACACAGCCAAGTCAGGTTCAAAGGTACCAAGACTTTGTCAAGACAGCGGCCAAGGGACAAGTTACCCAGGACCCACTCTGGGGTGACTTGAAGGCCAATTGGGGCCACTTATACCTCTACCATGAAAATCAGGGCGGCGACATTGATGCCGCAATGGCGGTCTTGACTGTTGAAGCCGTGCCTGGAAAATTGTTGGCATATTGCCCAAAGGGACCCGTTGCTGACGTGACCAACGTCGCCCTGGTCAAGGAATTAGTTCAAGAAGCATTGGCTAATTTGCCAGAAAACGTCTTTTTGGTTCGAATGGATCCGGAAGTGCTCTACAATCAAGACTTGGATCAGGCCTATCAAGATGCTGGTTTTGTGACCCGGAATGTTAAAATCGAGAATATGCATGGCAACATTCAACCACGTAAAAACGTGGTTTTGTTCTATGATGGTCGAGGTGAAGGGGCACAACCAATCACTGATGAAGCCAGTTTGATGAAACACTTCAAAAGCGATTATCGGAACCAAATCCGTCGTGCCATCAAGGATGGGGTCACCGTTACCTCAGGTCGTAGTAAGGAAGACATCGAGGCCTTCTTTAAGACTTACACGATGATGGCGAAGGCTCAGGGGATTACCCGCCGGCCAATCGAATACTTCTACCGCATGCAAGAACTCTGGGCTGATTCTGATTTGTTCCGGGTTTTCTTGGCACATTATGATGGTCAAGTGATTGCAGCTGGAATTGGCTTTGGTTACGGGGAAAAGATTTGGTATATGTATGCCGGATCAAACCGTGAATTTGCCAAGCACTATGGTCCCTATCTTGTGCAGTGGGAAATGTTGAAGTGGGGGCTTTCCTTAGGGAAGGTTGCTTATGATTTCGGTGGTGTTGGCGAATTTGACCATACTGACGGACTTTATAAGTTTAAGCACGGCTTTGCCTACCACGACCCACAGGTTGCCTATATTGGGGAACTGGATTGGGTTGTTGACCAGGCAGCCTATCAGAAATACTTAGAACAATTTGCCTAGCCGATGATGGTAGCCACTAGTTGTGTGAACTAGTCGACTAGCAAGCAAGACAAGAAAGGCATCCAATGACCATTAAAATGATTGCATCCGATATGGATGGTACGTTTTTATCCGGTGAAGATAGTTACGATCAAGAACACTTTGCCCGGGTTTTGTCACAATTAAAGGAAAAAGGCGTGCGCTTTGTCGCGGCCTCCGGTCGACAAGTGGCCAATTTAAAGGAGCTTTTTGAGCCGATGGCCGCTTACGGTTTGTTGGACCAAATTGATTTTGTCGGTTCCAATGGATCGGTAGTCACGACACCGGGACAGGAGTTATATGCGGTTTATTTGACACCAGAACAGATTCGCAAGGTGATTGATTGGAATGCCTTGAATCCGCAATCAGCCGACAATGTGATTGTTTTGGCTGGTGTCAATGGCACCTATATTTCCAATCACGTCAGCCAAGAATTTAAGGAAATGCTGTCGATGTTTTATCCGAATGTCGTTCAGGTCGAAAAGCTTTTACAGATTGACGACAAAATTTTGGGCGTTTCTTTTGTTTGGCCTCATGAAGAGGTGCAAGAACACGTTCAGCAATTGGAAGATGTTTTTGGCGAAGAAGTTCACGTGACCGGTTCTGGCTTTGGATCCGTTGACGTTTTGCCAAAGGGTGTCGATAAGGCGGCAGCCTTGGAAGTTCTTCAAGATTATTACGATGTTACGGACAATGAAGTCATGGTCTTTGGTGATAATACCAATGATTTGGAAATGTTGGCCAAGTACGATAATTCTTATTTAATGCCAAATGCCATGCCATTGATGCACGATGCTCATAAACGTTTGGCCTTAAAAACAAACGTCCAGGATGGTGTGTTAGCAACCATTGAAAGCGAATTGAAGCTTGATAACCAAGTTGAAATGGATTAAAAAAAGACTCGGCTGAGTCTTTTTTTCTTGCCTATAAAATTAGATTTGTTACCGACTAATTTTTAGGATGAAGCTGATTTTTAATTGGTTTCCTGTTCAGGGATACCAAAATAATTAACACCGATAGCAAACAGAACGCCGATAAAGGTATCAACAATTCGCAAAAAAACGTAGTCGATGGTGGCATCCATTGGAATTGTTAAAGAAATCAACAGGAGGGCGGCGAGACCACCGACAATTCCAAGACTACAATTCAAGGCATTGAGAATCACAATCGTGCAAATAACAAAAATCGGAATAATGATGATTGGCATCCAGCTATTGTGGTGTGTAAATTCACGAATCAAAAAGTAAAGTAGCGAGAAGAAACCACCGACACTATTTGATACTAAACGAATTTTAGCAAATTGAATGGTATTGTCCCAGTCTTCTCGTAGGGCGAAGACGGCCGCAAGGGCGGGAACCGACGCTGGTCGGTCGACAAAGTGATAAACGAGTAAGACCAACATCACAACAATTGCGGTCTTCACGGTCCGCATGCCGACGTGGATCTGTAACTTTTTCATGGGGAGCTCCTATTTTATTGATAGTATTTAGCGTATCATAGTTAGTAAGATAAAGGTAATGATTGTCCAATCAGTGAGGTAAAACATGATTAAAAATACAGTACTTGATCAATTACACGACCACCAATCAATTCGCTCCTTCTCCAATCGGCCAGTCACCGATGAGGAAGTCGAGGCGATTTTCTCTGCGGCTCTTGCCGGACCAAATATGCAAAATTTTCAGCCAGTCACTTTCATCGAAATCACCGACCAAGACCTCAAAAAGAAAATCACCGAAAAGGTGAAGATGAAGTATATCGAAAATGCTACTCGGTACTTTGTTGTTACCGTCGATTGGCACAAGGTTTTGTTAAATCAGGATGCTGAAACCCGGGCGATTATGGAAGAACGAATCCAGCACTACCAATACTTGGAAGGTGGGATTGTTTCGGCCTCAATTGCCTTGGGCCGTGCTCAAGTGGCGGCGGAGTCACTTGGAATTGGTTCTGTGACCATGGCGGGCGCCATGGGGGCCTTTGAACTTTATGAAAAGGAATTGGACTTGCCAAAGTACGTCAAGCCAATTATGGGCTTTTCACTGGGCTATCCTGATCAAAAGCCGGGCATCAAACCTAAGTTGCCATTGGCTGGTTCTTTAATGAAGGGCCATTACGATGACGAACAAATGAAGGCTGCCATTAGCGAATATGACCAAACGATGGCCACTTACTTTAAGGGTCGGGATATCGATTCCAATTGGACGAAGCATAACGCCTCTTTGTTAACGAAGGGTGCTGCCAACACTGCCCTGTCTCAATACCCTCATGATAAGGGATTCGATTTAAAATAAAATAAAGATGTATAAAAAGTCGTGCGAGCTCCATTGATGGAGGCCTTGGCAGGCTTTTTATTTTGAACAAAACGAATTTCACCGTGTTGACAAATAGGGCTTAGGTGCTATACTAAAGTCAGATTAGCACTCGATGTACATGAGTGCTAAAAATACAAACGGAGGTTGTGATTCATGTTAAAGCCCTTAGGAGACCGCGTGGTCGTTAGTGTTGCAGAACAAAGCGAAAAGACAGTTGGTGGCATTGTCTTAGCCGCTAATACGCAAGAAAAGCCGGTAACCGGTAAGGTTGTGGCAACAGGGAGTGGCTTGGTAGCCGATTCAGGCCAGAAGCTGGACATGACAGTTAAAGAAGGAGACCAGGTATTGTTTGACAAGTTTGCTGGTCAAGAATTGACCTATGATGGTCAATCATACTTGGCTCTCCATGAAAAAGATATTATCGCCATCGTTGATTAAGCAACAATTACAAGACAATTAACACGAATAATGATGATTTCAATCAGTTTTGGTTAAAGGAGTAGGGAAAATGGCAAAGGAATTGAAGTTTGCGGAAGACGCTCGCTCAAAGATGAAGGTCGGAGTTGATAAGCTGGCTGACACTGTGAAAACAACGATTGGACCAAAGGGTCGTAACGTTGTTTTGGAAGAATCTTATGGCTCACCAATTATTACCAATGACGGGGTCACAATTGCTAAGGCGATTGAACTAGAGGATCACTTTGAAAACATGGGTGCTAAGTTGGTTGCTGAAGTAGCTTCAAAGACCAATGACATTGCTGGTGATGGAACCACAACTGCTACCGTTTTGACTCAGGCAATTGTTGGCGAAGGACTCAAGAATGTAACGGCTGGTGCTAACCCAGTTGGTATTCGGACGGGTATCGAAAAGGCAACGGCAGCCGCTGTTGCTAAGCTGCATGAAATGTCTCATACGGTTTCAACGAAGGACGAAATTGCCCAAATCGCATCGATTTCTGCAGCCAGTGATGAAGTTGGTTCTTTGATTGCTGAAGCAATGGAAAAGGTTGGCAACGATGGCGTGATTACCATCGAAGAGTCAAAGGGAATTGAAACCACTTTGAACGTTGTCGAAGGAATGCAGTTTGACCGTGGCTACATGTCACAGTACATGGTTACTGACAATGAGAAGATGGAAGCTAATTTGGACAACCCTTACATCTTGATTACGGACAAGAAGATTGGTAATATCCAAGATATCTTGCCTGTCTTGCAACAAGTTGTGGAACAGGGTCGGTCAATGTTGATTATCGCCGACGACATTACTGGTGAAGCTTTGCCAACTTTGGTTTTGAACAAGATGCGCGGAACCTTTAACGTTGTTGCGGTGAAGGCACCTGGCTTTGGTGACCGTCGCAAGGCCATTTTGGAAGATATCGCCATCTTAACTGGTGGTACGGTTGTTACGGATGACCTTGGCTTGAATTTGAAGGACGTAACCATTGAACAATTGGGTCAAGCCAATAAGGTCAACATCACCAAGGACAACACGACCGTTGTCGAGGGTGCTGGTGACAAGGCGGCCGTGAAGGAACGGGTTGACTTGATTAAGCAACAAATCGCTGATAGCACTTCAGAATTTGACAAGGAAAAGTTACAGGAACGTTTGGCTAAGTTGGCTGGCGGTGTGGCCGTGATTAACGTTGGGGCCGCCACTGAAACGGAATTGAAGGAACGTAAGTACCGAATCGAGGATGCTTTGAACGCCACGCGAGCTGCCGTTGAAGAAGGCTTTGTCGCTGGTGGTGGAACTGCTTTGGTCAACGCCATGGCTGCCGCTGCGGCTGTTGAAGTAACAGGTGACGTGGCCACGGGTGTTAAGACCGTTGTGGCCGCTCTTGAAGCCCCTGTCCGTCAAATTGCTGAGAACGCGGGCTTGGAAGGTTCTGTGATTGTCAACAAGTTGAAGGAACAACCTGAAGGAACTGGTTACAACGCCAAGACTGATGAATGGGTTGATATGGTCAAGGCCGGTATCGTTGATCCAACCAAGGTTACACGTTCTGCCTTGCAAAATGCCGCCTCTGTTTCAGCCTTGTTGTTGACGACGGAAGCAGTTGTGGCCGAATTGCCAAAGGAAGACGCACCAATGCCAGCAGCTGGTGCCCAAGGCATGCCCGGCATGATGTAAACTGAGGGCATTTCTGTTAAAAATGTTTTGAAATAAGTACTAAAGATTGAAGTAGTCCAATTTGGATTACTTCTTTCTTTTTTTCTAAAAAAATCAGCTGGACCAATGGCTCCCTTGTGCTAGAATAAAGTAACGGAGGGAACTTATGACGTTTTATAGTGTTGATTATTTAACCAAACAAAATAACTTAACCAATACCGTTGTGATTTTACTAGTGGCCTTGACCTTTGTTCTTTTGGCTGTTGGCTTGATTGCAACTTTTCGCCATCGCTTTAATACGCGTTATCGCGACTTGACGATTATTGCCTTTTTATTTTTTGTTTTTTTCGCAGGCGTTCAGTTTACTGATTTGCAAAACACAAATATCAGAAATTCACAGCAAAGTCAGATGACGGCCTTTGTTAAAAACTACGTCAAGGCACAGCATGTCAAAACCGACGACGTTTACTTTAATTCGACTTCGCTTGCTGATGGCATGATTGCTAAAGAAGGCAAGAATTATTACCAAATTGGCCTTTCAAAAGATGGCCAGTCCTACACTAGGACCCAGGTTTATTTGGTTAATGCGAATGTGGAGGTACAACGATGAGTTTTTACTTACCGATTATTTTAAAGTTGGGTATTGGCCTGATTGCCTTGATCGTTCAAATTAATATTTTTGGAAAAGGAAATTTGGCGCCATCAAATGCCTTAGACCAAGTCCAAAACTATGTTTTAGGTGGTATCATTGGAGGAACCATTTATAGTACAACGGTGACCGTTTTTCAGTTCATTATCGTGCTGGTCATTTGGACGCTTTTGGTGATGATTTTGAAGTTCTTAAAGGAACACAATCACTTAGCCAAAAAGATTATTGATGGCACACCGAAGGTCGTGATTGACCGTGGTAAAATTGACGTTGATGCTGTCGTGATGGCCGGTCAATCGGCTTCTGATTTGATGTTTAAGCTCCGGGAACAAGAAGTTTATGATATTTCCAAAGTAAAGCGGGCCGTGATTGAGCAAAACGGCCAGCTGACCGTGATTGAATACGGCGATCAAAACCCTAAGTATCCGATTATTTATGATGGCCAGGCGAACTTTGATGTGTTGGATGCCATTGATCAGGACGAGGATTGGTTGGAAAATCAGGTGATTGCTGAAGGCTATGCCAGTATCAATGATATTTTCGTTGGGGAGTACATTCAGGGAAAGATTCGGTTAACCCCTTATAATCAAAGTGATCAGAAGAAGTAAGCGCTTGTTGTCAAGGTGAGCGTAGAAAGGATTTTTCATTGACTCTTAAAGAAATCTATCATCGCGCTCGCACTAGTCGAGTTTGGACCATTGTGGTCCCAATGCTCGTTGGCGTTGCTTATTCGTGGTGGCGTTACCAGCGATTTTTGTTTTCAGCCATTCGATTTGGATTTTGCGGCTGAAGCGGGGCATTGATGTTATTTTGCCATACTTCTTAATTGTTTTAATGTTGCTCTTGAATACGAAGTTCAAGCCAACTGCGGGACTGTTAACTGTTTGGTTTGGGATTGCCTTTCCCTTAATTGCCTTTTCGCTGTCGATTTCAATTGCCAAGGATGTTCGCAAAATTCGCGCAGAAGAAATCAGTGCCAAGGAGTTCAAGCATGCTCAAAGTCGGGCTAGTTGGGTCCGCCCAATCTTCTTGCTTTTGCCGGTTCTTGCCTATGCAGAAATTTTATTGTTAACGCTGTCAGGTTACCTACCACTGCTTGCGTGGGCAATGATTGTTTTGTTCCCATTAGTTTTTGCTCAGGCCTTGGCGGTTGGCTTGGAGTCCGACTTGGATAAGTCGGCTGATTTACCAGCGCGTAACCTCTTTTTGACGGGACTTGCCCTTGTCTTAGTGTTGGTAATCGCGGGTGCTTGATTTTATTAAAAAAGAAAACCGATGACAGTGAGATATGCACCCTGAAATTTGGGCTTCATATCTCTACTGTCATCGGTTTTTTAGTGTCTAAACAAATTCATTTAGATTTTCAACGGATTGGACTTGGAATCGCTTGCGTTCAAGTTTTGTGATAATCTTGCGCAGGATGGGGGAGTCTTCCGTTAGTGGCAGGGTAAAGAGGATGGATTTTGGTTCGTTTTTCTCGTTTTGAATGGAAAGAACGGACTCGATATTAGTATAGCGGGTGATAACTCGGGTAATTTGTTGTAGATTTCCCCGTTCTTCTTGCTTGGTCTTGACTGCTAGTGAAACGCCACCCTTTTGCAGTGACCACGACTGTGACAGTAAGTCCATTAAAGAGGCGTGGGTCAGGACGCCGATAAAGTGGTGGGCGTCATCAACCACGGCAATGTGTGGTAAGTCACGAATAGCGAAGAAAAGTTCATAGAAATCAGCCGAAGTTGAGATAAACTTGGTTGAGTTGCGCATGATCGAGGTTGCCCGCTTACTTGTATCACCACCACGAGCAATGTACTCATAAACGTGTTGGCGGTAAACATTACCACGGAAGAGGTGACCAGTGGTATCTAAAATTGGAATTGTGCGGACGTGATCGGCTTCTTTACTTTCAAACAGGTCGTAGACTTCTTGGATAGTGGTGTCTTCGCTGATGGTAAGTAATTGATTTTTAGGGACGATCAAAGACTTTGGAAACATAGATTGCCTGCCTTTATAAAAGTTCTTTCTTTGCTCTATCCTAACATATTTATGTGTCAAACTTGCGTGTTATAATGATAAGATTAGGATGTTAGTAGAAATGTTTGAAAGGAAACCCTGATGAAATTTATTTTTGGCCTTGGAAATATTGGTGAAAGCTATGATTTGACAAGACATAACATTGGTTTTATGGCCTTAGACCACTTCGCTGCTAGTCAGGGGGTCGAATTTGTACCAACGAAACTTTATGCATCGGCCGCCAAGGTTGTGATTGATGGGGAAACGGTTTGGTTGGTCAAACCAAGTACTTACATGAACGATTCTGGCCAAGCGGTCCGAGCCTTTTTGGATTTTTACGGTGGGGATGTCGATGATATTCTTGTGTTGGCCGATGATATGGACCAATCCTTTGGCAAGATTCGCTTCCGGGCAAAGGGTTCGGCTGGCGGGCATAACGGATTAAAATCAATTATGGCCCATACAAAAACGCAAGGCTTCTTGCGCTTAAAGTTTGGCATTGGCCATCCAGACCATGACCATCAGTCGGTCGTTAATTACGTTTTGGGTAAATTTTCAAAAGACGATTTAGCCACCTGGGATGATACCTTTAAAAAGGTCGACCAGGCCCTCGTGGATTGGGTTCACGGGGCAAAGGTGGCTGAATTGAGCAATCAATATAACGGGTAAGCATGACGTTAACAAAATATTTAACGAACAATGAAACAATTACAAAATTAACCGAACAACAAAAGTCTGGCGAGCGCCAGCTTTTTTTGGGTGTGAATGGGGCAGCAAAGGCGGCCTCGTTGGCAGCGATTTATGAACGGCGACCACAGCCAATTTTGGTACTGACTGATACCCAGGCTCACTTAGAGGATTTGGCGAATGACCTGGCTGATTTAGTAGCAGAAGAGGATCTTTATCGGTTTTCGGCTGAAGAGGCACTGGCGACCGAACTTGCCGTTTCGTCTAATTCCTTTGTGACTGACCGGGTGGAGGCTTTAACGGGTTTGGCCATTGGACAGCCAGGAATTTATCTGACGAATTTGGCAGCCTTTGTTCGTTATGAGCCGCAGGTGGCTGATTTCACGAATGCACAAATGCGCTTGAAGGTTGGGGAAAGTTATGACTTTCAGGATTTGAAGGCACGGTTGGTGACTCTGGGTTACCGCTTGGTTGTCCGGGTGGAAAATCCAGGAGAATACGCCCAGCGGGGTTCTATCTTTGATGTCTTCCCACCAACGGCCGACAATCCCTACCGTCTTGATTTTTTTGACGATGAATTGGATATGATTAAGACCTTTAATCCATCCAGTCAAAAGAGTGCCGATTCGGTGACGGGGGTGACGGTCTTGCCGGCGACTGATTTGGTGATTGATCAAGAGCGCTATCAGGCTGGTAAAGAACGCCTGGAGGAGGCCTTTTCGACTTATCGGAAGGGTTTGCCGGGAGTGGAGAAAAAACACGCCACGGAGGGCTTTGATAGCACGCAGACGGCACTTAATGAGGGCCGCCGGGATCAATCGATTCTGCCTTATGCTCAGTATTTTTTTCAAGAGAAGACAACGCTGATTGATTATTTGGGTCAAGAAGGATTATTTGTTGTTGATGACTTTGCTCGCCTGCAGGAAAGTGCCTTATCGCAAAATACCCTTGACCAGGAATGGCTTGACCAGCAGGTTGAGACTTACCAGATTGTGCCGCCACTGGCCATCAAGGATGACCTGGAGGCCATTTTGGGTCGGGTTCACCAGGCCGAACTTTATCTGGCCAACTTTCAGCGCGGTTTGAATAAGTTAACGTTTGCCCACCTGGAAGAAATTACTTCCAGGCCAGCAAACCAATATTATGGTCAAATTCCCGCTCTTTTACCGGATTTGCAGTTTGCCCAAGACCGCGGGATGACGATGGTGCTCTTAATTAGTGACCGTGACCGGGCGCAAAACTTTGTGGCAACACTGAAGGACCATGATTTGACGGTACCCATTAATCGCGAAATTCAGGCCAACCAGGTCCAAATTATTATTGGTAACTTGGGGGCCGGCTTTGAGTGGCCTAAGAGTCATTTAACGGTCTTAACCGAACGCGAATTGTTTGATAAGGCGCGGAAGCCAGTGGCCCGTCGGTCCCGGAAGATGGCAAATGCCGAACGCTTGAAGTCCTATAATGAGCTTCAGGTTGGTGACTATGTTGTCCATATCAACCATGGAATCGGTCAGTATCAGGGCTTGCAAAGCCTCGAGGCCGATGGTGGTAAGCAGGACTATTTGGTCATTTTGTACCAAAAGAATGCTAAAATCTTTTTGCCAGTCACTCAGTTAAACCTGATTCAAAAGTATATTGGTGGATCAGATGCTGGTAAGAAACCCAAGATTAACAAATTGGGCGGGACCGAATGGCAAAAGACCAAGAAACAAGTTCAAAATAAAATTGAAGATATTGCCGACGAGCTGTTGGAGCTCTATGCCGAACGGGAAGCCAAGCAAGGTTATGCCTTTCCACCCGATGATACTGCTCAATTAAAGTTTGATACGGCCTTTCCTTATCCGGAAACGCCCGATCAGGTTCGCAGTATCGAAGAAATTAAGGCTGACATGCAGCGCTTGCGACCAATGGACCGACTATTAGTTGGGGATGTTGGTTTCGGTAAAACCGAAGTGGCACTGCGAGCGGTCTTCAAGGCGGCCCACGCAGGCAAGCAGGTTGCCTTTTTGGCACCAACGACGATTTTGGTTCAACAGCACTATGAGACCATGGTCGAACGCTTTGCTGATTTCCCAGAGATTCGGATTGGCCACTTGTCCCGCTTTCAAACGGCAGCCGAAAACAAGCAGACCATCCAGGCGTTAAAGGACCATGAACTGGATATCGTCGTTGGCACACACCGTCTGTTGAGTGCCGACGTGGCCTTTGCCGACCTTGGCCTACTGGTCATCGATGAGGAACAGCGCTTTGGTGTTAAGCACAAGGAAAAGTTAAAGCAAATCAGGACCAACGTCGATGTCTTGACGCTAACGGCCACGCCAATTCCGCGGACGCTGAACATGGCGATGGTTGGTGCCCGCGATTTGTCCGTGATTGAAACGCCACCATTGAACCGTTACCCCATTCAGACCTACGTTGTGGAACTTGATTGGACCTTGGTGCGCGATGTAATCGGCAAGGAATTGGCCCGTAATGGCCAGGTTTTCTACCTGCATAACCGAGTGGCTGACCTGGAACGGATTGCGGACCAGATTCAGGACTTGGTGCCCGATGCTCGGGTTGCAGTTATCCACGGCCAAATGTCAGAAGTCCAATTGGAAGGGATTCTCTATTCCTTCTTAAATCAGGAATTCGATGTCCTGGTAACAACCACGATTATTGAAACCGGGGTTGATATTCCTAATGCAAACACGTTAATTGTTGATAACGCCGATCATATGGGTCTGTCACAGCTTTATCAGCTTCGTGGTCGAGTCGGACGGTCAGCCCGACTAGCCTATGCCTACTTTACTTATCCATTCACACGAACACCAAGTGAAGAGGGGCAAAAGCGGCTGGAAGCTATTCGGGACTTTACGGAATTAGGTTCTGGTTTTAAAATTGCAATGCGGGACCTATCGATTCGAGGTGCCGGTGACCTGCTTGGGAAGCAGCAACACGGCTTTATCGATTCGGTCGGTTATGATTTGTATACTCAGATGCTCAAAGAGGCTGTTGCTGCAAAGCAGGGCCAGGCCAAGCCAGCAACGACAACGCAAACGGATGCCGAACTCATTTTGGGTGTATTGGCCTTCTTGCCGGATGACTATGTGGCGGATTCGGCCGAAAAGATTGACCTTTACCGTCAAATTCGTCAGGCAAAGTCGGATGAAGACTTTGAGAATGTTGAGTCGGATTTGATTGACCGCTTCGGTGACTTCCCGGATGAGGTTGGTCGCCTATTACTGGTTTCTCGAATCAAGAACTTGGCTGATTTGGCAGAGGTGACGCAAATCCGTCGCCAGCAAAATCAGGTCACGGTGCGCTTTGCTGAATCGATGACCAGCAAATTAGCTGGAGAAACGATTTTTCAAGCCTTGCAGGACGTCCCTTACAAGGCGGTGGTCGATGGCAAGCAGGCTCAGCTGGCCGTTACGTTAACCATTAATTTAAAAGAGGAGTCAGCATACTGGCTCAATAACCTGCGAAACTTCCTCTTGGTTGTTTTGCAACTGACAAAAAAGGATGAAATTGATGCGAATTGATAAGTTTTTAAAGCTCTCACGGATTATTAAGCGTCGGGCCGTTGCCAAGGATTTGGCTGACCAAGGGCGGATTGAAATCAACGATAAAAGGGCTAAGTCGGCTGCTAATGTTTCGACAAATGATCTAATCACGATTCATTTCGGGAATAAGACTTTGGTGGTCAAGGTTTTGAAGTTGGCCGAAATCGTTAAAAAAGACGAAGCACAGGACATGTATGAAGTTGTTTCCGAGTCCTATGAGCAAGATGACAAGGAAGATTAATTTTGTCTAAAGTCCGCTAATTCGCCTTGCAAGTTTGTTGCGAGTATGTCAAAATAATACTGATAAGGAGTGGGGCGATGGTAGAAAACGAGCACCGACAATCAAATATTCGACCGTTAAATGCCCGGATTGCCCAGCAGATTGCTGCTTCTGATGCCCGTCGTGAAGCGAGTCGTAGGCACTATGCCAAGGCTCACCACTTGCGTGAGCGCCGGATTGTTTTAGTTGGCCTTGCCGTGGCGGCGGTCTTTATGGTCCAGCTGGTACTGGGGCAGGTGCGGTTGCACGCTGCTAACCAGACGCTGACGAAGTCGGAACTTTCGCTTCAAGCCGTTCAAAAGGAAAATAAGTCCTTGAAAAAGACGTCCAATCAATTGAAGGACCCAACTTATTTGCAACAAATTTTGCGTGATAAGTATGGTTACTCGCGTAAGGACGAAACCATTTATAATTTACCAGACAAATCTTGATTGTTTGTCTAAAGCCACCCTGGATAAGGGTGGCTTTTTTTTGGTGACAATGGGTAAAATAAGACGATGAAGAAAACGATTGCGCAGACAATTAAAGAAAAAGAGTGGCCCCAAAAGGTAGTGGTAGCCGTTTCTGGTGGCCTTGATTCCATGACGCTCCTGGATTCATTGCATCGGTTTCGGCCGGATATCGACCTGGTCGTTGCCCATGTTAATTATCAACTGCGCGGTGCCGCTTCCGATGGCGATGAGGCTTTTGTGAAAAATCAGTGTCAAGACCGTCAAATTCCCTGTTACGTTAAAAAGGTGACCGCGCCCGGAAAAAGCGGCGTGGAGGCTTGGGCGCGAAAGGTGCGCTATGAATTTTTTGATCAAGTTGCCCAGGAAACGAGTTCCCAGGCTGTTGTTTTGGCCCAGCACCAGGATGACCAGGTGGAAACGCTGCTATTACAATTAATTCGAGGTGGTTTAGCCCAGCAGAAGTCGGGGATAATGGGCCGGTCTCAGTATTACTTGCGGCCCTTTCTTGATGTTGCCAAGAAGGAGTTGAAAAACTACGCTCAGGATAACCAGATTGATTGGCGGGAAGATGCGACGAATGCAGACCCTAGTTATACGGGCCGTAACCAGCTACGTCATGAAATTATTCCAGCCTTAACGGCCATTAATGCCAAAGCAAAAGACCATTTAGCTGATTTTGCTAAGCAGGAAGCTTCTGACCAGGCATTACTGCAAGAACAGACAAAGGCATTTCTTCCAACTTTCCAAGCCGATTTTCACCAGGTGCCAAAACCTTGGTGGAAGAAAACAATCTTACTGTGGTTGCAAAAGCAGGGTATCTATCAAGTTAAAAACGGACAAATGGTCGCCATTTTATCCCTATTAGCTAATGATCAAAAACCAAATGGCCAGGTTGATTTGGGGGATGGCTGGATAATGGTGAAGGCTTATTCGCAGGTTCAACTTATAAAAGAAGAAAAAACTGCAAAAAATGACCGAAAGCCCGAAGAACTTGTGTTAAAATTAGACCAATGGCAATTTTTTGACCGTAGCCAGCTTTTGTGGACCCAAAAAATCCCGCAAAAAGCTGATCAGGCCCTGATTTTACCCGAACATCTAGTGGGTGACTTGACGTTATCTTTGGCAAAAAAAGATGACCGTATCCCTCTGAAAAGTGGAACAAAATCAGTGCGACGGCTTTTGATTGACAAAAAAATTCCGGTCACATTACGGGAAAGGACCTGGTTGCTAAAAGATCAAAGTCAGACAGTTTTGGCTGTTTGGTTAGGTCAACAAAGCTGGTACCTGCCCGCCGGACGTGATCGTCCGAATGTAGCTAAGCAATGGTTAGTATGGCGAATTGAGGAAAATTAGTGAATAACGATATCGAAGAAGTATTATTTGACCAAGAACAGATCCACGAAGCAGCGGTCAGACTTGGTCAAACTATTACCAAAGACTATGCGGGGAGAAAGCCCCTTGTTTTGTCAGTGCTCAAAGGGGCTTACCTTTGGACGGCGGATTTGGTCCGTGAAATTGATTTGTACGTCGACTTAGAATTTATTAAGATTTCTTCCTACCATGGTGGGGTGACATCATCTAATGAAATTCAGTTGGTAACGGACGTTCAATCAGACGTCGCTGGCCGCGATGTCCTGATTTTAGAAGACATTGTTGATACTGGTCAGTCCTTGCGATTTTTGAAGGACTTACTTAAAGATCGTGGTGCTAACTCCGTGCAAGTCGCTACGTTCTTAGACAAAAAGGGTGGAAGAAAGATTGAAATCGATGCCGATTACGTTGGCTTCGATGTCCGCAACGAATTCGTTGTCGGCTATGGTTTAGACTACGCAGGTGTGTATCGCAACTTGCCATATGTTGGTATCCTGAAGAAGGATATTTATAGTTAACATCCATTTAATCTCAAACCCGTATAATTCATAGCAACTTTTATCAAGATTGAGGACTCCCGATGAAAAAAAATAACGGTGGCTTCTTTAGAAGCTCCTTTCTATATGTCATCATCTTCTTGGCGGTTATTGCTGGAATTTACTCACTAGTTGGTGGGTCAAATGGCGGAACAAAGACGCTATCATCGTCTGACTTCGTTAAGCAATTGTCCGACAAAGAGATTGACTCTTTCACAATCCAGCCTGGTAACGATGTTTACACAGTGACTGGAACTTATAAGAATAGCCAAAAGTCTTCATCGACTGGTCAAGGCTTGAATAGCCTTTTGGCAAATCAGACGACGACAACGAAGTTCTCAACTTCTGTCTTGGAAAATGATTCATCATTGAAGCAGATTACTGATTTGGCCAAGAAGACCAACACGGATATGACGACGAAGCCAGCACCATCTTCAGGCTTCTGGTTGAACTTGATTATTTCAATCGTGCCATTACTTTTGATTGTTGGTGTCTTTTACTTGATGATGTCCCAATCAAGCGGTAAGGGTGGTCAAGGCGGCATGATGGGGAACTTCGGTAAGTCAAAGGCTAAGCCTTCTGATCCGAAGGACAACAAGATTCGCTTTGAAAACGTCGCTGGTTCTGACGAAGAAAAGGAAGAACTGGTTGAAGTGGTTGAATTCTTGAAGTCACCAAAGAAGTTTGTGGACATGGGTGCCCGCATTCCAAAGGGTGTCTTACTTGAGGGCCCTCCCGGAACTGGTAAGACATTGCTAGCAAAGGCTGTTGCCGGTGAAGCTTCTGTACCATTCTTCTCAATGTCTGGTTCAGACTTCGTTGAAATGTTCGTTGGTGTTGGGGCTTCACGTGTTCGTGACTTGTTCGAACAAGCAAAGAAGGCTGCTCCTGCCATTATCTTTATTGATGAAATTGATGCCGTTGGCCGCCGTCGTGGTTCTGGCGTTGGCGGTGGCAACGATGAACGTGAACAGACGTTGAACCAAATCCTGATCGAAATGGATGGATTTGAAAACTCTGAAGGCGTTATCATCTTGGCATCAACCAACCGTTCTGACGTTTTGGATCCAGCCTTGCTTCGTTCAGGTCGTTTTGACCGAAAGATTTTAGTTGGCGCTCCTGACGTTAAGGGTCGTGAAGCAATCTTGAAGGTTCACGCCAAGAACAAGCCATTGGCACCAGCCGTTGATTTGAAGGCGATTGCCCACCAAACACCTGGCTATGTCGGGGCTGATTTGGAAAACTTGTTGAACGAAGCTGCTTTGTTGGCTGCTCGTCGCGACAAGAAGTTAATCGACTCTGCTGACTTGGATGAAGCTGAAGATCGAATCTTCCAGGGACCTGCTAAGGCAAACCGGGCAATGTCTGATTTGGAACGGAAGACAACTGCCTTCCACGAAGCCGGTCACGCCTTGGTTGGTTTGGTTAGTTCGAACGCTTCTGTTGTTCGGAAGGTCACGATTGTGCCACGTGGACGCATTGGTGGTTATGCTTTGATGACGCCAAAGACGGACCGTTACAACATCCGTTATTCAGAGGCCAAGGAACAATTGGCTGGTTTGATGGGTGGACGTGCAGCCGAATTGGTAACATTTAACGAAGCTTCATCTGGTGCTGCGAACGATTTCCAGCAGGCAACGAACTTGGCCCGTCAAATGGTGACGGCCTATGGAATGTCTGAAAAGTTGGGCATGGTTCAGCTTGAAGGAAATGCTTCTGTTGGTTATAGCGAACAAGGCGGTGCACAGTCATATTCAGACGAAACAGCTGCATTAATTGATGAAGAAGTTCGTCGTATTACTAAGGAAGCCTTTGAGGAAGCAACCAAGATTTTGACGGAACACAAGGATAAGTTGGCAGCGATTGCTAATGCCTTGTTGGATGTTGAATCATTGGATGAAAAGCAAATCAAGGACATCTACGAAACTGGTCACTTCACCAAGAAGGGTGAAGAAGACGAAGATGATGCTAAGTCATTTGATGAAACCAAGGCTTCTTTGGACCACAAAGAAGACGAAGTGGAAGATGAAGAGCAAAAGGGTGATGACAACCCAACAAAGCCTCTTGATCAAAATGATGACCAAGCAGAATCTGCAGACGATACGACCGATTCAGATAAATAAGTTTTTTTAAAAAAGTTGGCTTAGGCCGGCTTTTTCTTTTACAATAAAGACAAGAACAAATAAAGGAATTCTTATGTCAGATCAATTAATTAAGGTTATTACAAAAGATGAGGCTTTCCGTGCCTTTGCCATTGACGGGACAAAATTAGTCCAGGAAGCAGCAAGTGCGCACCATGCCTCACGGATTGCGACGGTTGTCCTCGGCCGGGCTTTACTAGCCACTGAAATCTTGGCTCAGGCAACCCTGAAGGGTGAAGAGCGTCTTGGTGTGAAGATGGACGGTAAGGGACCGATTGGTAACGTGGTGACGGAAGCGGACGCCCATGGGGCGGTTCGCGGTTACGTAACCAACCCTCAATTGGAACCAATCGTCAACGATGACGACAAGTTGAACGTAGCTGGTGCTGTCGGCAACCACGGTTCTTTCCAAGTGACGAAATTAGCACCCTATTCGAAGCCTTACCTCGGTCAATCAATTATTGTTTCAGGTGAAATCGGTGATGATTTCACCTATTATTTGACACAATCTGAACAGATTCCATCCGTAATTGGCGTCGGTGTGACGATGAATCCGGACGACACGGTCGCTTCTGCCGGTGGTTTTTTGGTCCAGGCATTGCCAGGAGCAACAGATGCCCAGTTGGATCAATTGGATGAGCATTTGAAGCAGATGACACCACTTTCGAAGTTATTGTCTGAAAAGAAGGGTCCTCTAGCAGTTTTGGATGACCTTTTGGGTAAGGATAACTATACGTCCTTGGCTTCTGTCGCGGTTGGTATCGCCGCTGAGCCACCAAAGGAAGCCTATGGTGAAATGTTAGCGACGTTGCCATCTCATGAAGTGCAGGCAATGATTGATGAAGATGGTGGGGCTGAAGTCGTGGGTCGTTTCTCAGGCAAGAAGCACTATTTTGAAGCTAATGAACTAGAAGGAATCTTAAGTAAGATTTTAAAGCGCGAAGCCGAAGCAGAAGAAAAAGATGATGAAAAATCAGCTTCCGATAACGAAAAAAATAAAGACTAACGGTTTTTAAAAAGCGGAAAAAGACGATGAGACGGGCAAACCAGGCGGTTTGCCCTTTTGTCTTGGCCGTTGTTTTGTTATACTGGAACAAGATAAATGAGCGAATATTCGCCGACAGGAAGGTAGATAGACATGGCTGAAGAAAAAGCCTTAAATGATCAAATGGTCGCCCGCCGCCAAAAGATGAAGGCGCTGGTTGATGATTTGAACATTGATCCATTTGGACATCGTTTTGACCGAGACGCTCTTGCAGCGGACCTCCACGAACAATACGATGGGAAAACACAAGAAGAGTTAGAAGCAAACCCTGTAGAGGTCATCATTGCTGGCCGCATGGTAGCCAAGCGTGGCGCCGGAAAGGTTATCTTTGCCGACGTCCGTGACCGCTCAGGTGAAATTCAAGTTTATGCTCGCCGTGATGACTTGGGTGATAACTATCCAATCATTAAGCGTGCTGATTTGGGTGACTTCTTAGGAATTAAGGGTCAGATGATGAAGACTGAGGCTGGTGAATTAACCATCTTGGTAACGCACTTGACTCACTTGTCAAAGGCCTTGCGTCCAATGCCCGATAAGTTCCACGGTATTTCAGATGTTGAAACTCGTTACCGTAAGCGTTACCTCGATTTGATTGCCAACAAGGAATCTTTGACTCGGTTCCAAAACCGTTCAAAGATTGTTTCGGCAATCCGGGCCTTTATGGATGGTCATGACTTCTTGGAAGTGGAAACACCAATCTTGCAAACGCAAGCCGGTGGTGCCGCCGCTAAGCCATTTATTACCCACCACAATGCCTTGAACATTGATATGTACATGCGAATTGCAACTGAATTGTATTTGAAGCGTTTGGTTGTTGGGGGTATGGAACGGGTTTATGAGATCGGTCGGATTTTCCGAAATGAAGGAATGGATCCAAAGCACAATCCTGAATTTACAACCTTGGAATCATATGCCGCTTATTGGGATTTCACAGACGTAATGGACGAAACGGAAGGCATCTTCCGCGCGGCCGCTAAGGTCGTTCATCCTGATTTGCAAGTGAACTATCAAGGCACTGATATTGATTTGTCAAAGCCATTTGCTCGTAAGCATATGGTTGACTTGATCAAGGAAAAGACTGGTGTTGATTTCTGGCCAGAAATGACGGTTGAAGAAGCTCGTCAATTGGCGGACGAGCACCATGTCAAGTACGAACAGTACTGGCAGGTTGGTCACATCATCAACGAATTCTTTGACAACTTTGTTGAAGATACGTTGGAACAGCCAACTTTCGTCTATGGCCACCCAGTGGAAGTTTCACCATTGGCCAAGAAGAATGCTGATGACCCACGCTTTACGGACCGATTTGAGCTGTATATCGTTGGTTCTGAATTTGCCAATGCCTTTACCGAATTGAACGATCCCATCGACCAGCGAGCTCGTTTTGAAGCACAAGCAGCTGAACGCGATAACGGTAATGACGAAGCCGAAGGGATTGATGAAGACTTCTTAGAGGCCTTGGAATACGGTATGCCACCTACAGGTGGTTTGGGAATTGGAATTGACCGTTTGGTCATGCTCTTAACGGATGCAGCTTCGATTCGCGACGTTGTCTTGTTCCCAACAATGCGTCCAGAATAATTTTTTATTTTACTAATAAATAGTTGACACGCTTGGCCCAATTTTGTATACTAATATAGTTGAGCCAAGCGCTTTATTCCGACTTAGCTCAGTTGGTAGAGCACCTGACTGTTAATCAGGTTGTCGCCGGTTCGAGCCCGGCAGTCGGAGTATTAAAAAGACCAGACAGAAATGTCTGGTCTTTTTTGAATTGAAAGTTGTTCTGATTTTTATTGTAAATGCGTCTTTCAGTCATCAACAAAAAAGAGCTGGATTAGTATCCAGCTCCGCAAAAACAATTTTTGAATAAGGTTATTTTACAACGGCAAAGCCACCAGTCCAAGCAATTTGCTTCGTCACGGCTAAGGTCATTTGCAAGAAACCAATCGATTCCAATTCACGGGCGCGACGCAAAGATCCGGCATCGACAACATCGAGGTCGCTGCCCTCAAAGGCTTTTTGCAACAATTCCTTACTATCTTTGTTATCACCGGCGGTCAAAACTTCAGTGGGATTGCTGCCGACCTTACCGGTTGTGATGTTGGCTGCAAAGATGGTATTAAAGGCCTTTAAGACATGACTGTCTGGTAAATCAGCCTGTAATTGAGCAGTCGCTGAAGAGTCAGCTGGGACATCCAGGCTGTCAAAAGTTTTAAAATTAACAGGGTTAGTGGTTTCAACAATTGTTTTTCCGGCAAATTTTTGCTGGTATTCTTTGGCGATGCTTGCCAAAGCAACATAGGGGACAGCCAAGATAACTAAATCGGCTACCGTGTCCGCCTTATGTTCGGTTGTCACATAGTCGACTTGGTTGCCGGCTTTTTCTAATTGGGCACCAACGGCTGAACCAATATTTCCTTTACCAAAAACAGTAACATTCATGTGAAGTCTCCTTTTCTATCCGGTTATGCCTACATTGTAAGGCGGCACTTTGTCAGTGTCAAAGGATGGCCTTGAATGCTGGTCTAGGCTTAGCCTGATTTTTAAAAAAATTAGTAAAATAATGTGTGAAAATGATTGACAGCCCCCGCTGTAAATGGCATAATGTAATAGTTGTTTTAAACGACAAATCATTCCGACTTAGCTCAGTTGGTAGAGCACCTGACTGTTAATCAGGTTGTCGCCGGTTCGAGCCCGGCAGTCGGAGTTATGCCGATGTAGCTCAGTTGGTAGAGCACGGGTATCGTAAACCTGGGGTCGAAGGTTCAAATCCTTTCGTCGGCATTTTCATAAAATATCACACAAAATTAAAAACCGCTATCTAGTCGCATTAACGTGATTAGGTAGCGGTTTTTGTTT
Source organism: Fructobacillus evanidus (assembly GCF_963580165.1). Lineage (NCBI taxonomy): Bacteria > Bacillati > Bacillota > Bacilli > Lactobacillales > Lactobacillaceae > Fructobacillus > Fructobacillus evanidus. Next base: position 27,008 of record NZ_CAUZLM010000004.1, on the reverse strand, counting down.
ATTTCGTTTTAATATAAAAATACTAATAATTACCAATAATTATAAATAAAGTGTGATAAAAGTGTGATAAATTCTATCAATCAAAAAGAGCAACGGTTTTTTGCTCTTGAGGTTTTTTCTCCAAAATCAAAAGGTGGGTGTAAATTTTCTGCGTGATTGAAATATCACGGTGGCCAAGTCGTTGAGATACATAATTAATTGATACGCCATTACTGATCAAAAATGAGCCATGAGAATGCCGAAGAGCGTGGAACGTGATTGGCTTTATATTGATTTCTTTGGCTATCTTTTTCAAAGTTCGATTTATCCAGTTGTTACTAGCAGTAATAATTCGCCCAGACTTACCTTGTACCACATTTAATAATTTGTCATCTACTGCTATCACTCGTCTACTGGATTCTGTCTTGGTGCTCTTGATACGTCCATTAGGGTCAATTGATTTGTTAATCGTTAGCTCTTTTGTTTCTTGATTGAAATCCTCATAATTTAGAGCCATTATTTCGCCAATTCGTGCGCCTGTATGAATGCCAATGTAAATTGCTAAATAGGCGTTTTTATCCAATTTATTTTCAACAAAGTGTTCCAATTTCAAAAAATCATCTGCCTCTAAGTATTTTGAATCGGAAGGACGCCCTTTTTGGCCCACTAAATTAATCAGGATGGTAGGGTCTTTTTTAATAGCGCCATCAGCATAGGCATTTTTAAGACACTGAGTTAAGTGGTTTTTTCGCTTGGCAACGGTTTGCTTGCTGTGGTCAGCTCCGTAAATGTTAATGAACTTTTGAAATTCGGTGCGATCAAAGTCAACCAATTTCATTTTAGGAATTAATTTTTTAATTACTGATAACGTTGACTTGTATTGGTGCACAGTTGAAAATTCTTTATCAAATTTGTAACTGGTATACCACTGTTCAAAGTAGTCAGCTAACAGCATTTTTTTATATTTATTTTCTTTTGAATCGTGGTTAGTTGTTAGCTGTTGCGCTATCCATAATTGAGCTTCTTTTTTAGTGTCTTTCGTTTTTGAAAGTTGGACAGATTTGCCATCAATCTTGACTCGAACACGTGCCCAGTATCTTCCAGTGGATGTTTTTTCAATACTTCCTGCCATATTTTTGCTCCTTTCTGAAAATTGGCACAAAGAAAAAGGCTTGCGCCTTATAAGTGTATGTATGCCCAAGAGGGCGTTTATTAGATACCTAATATTTGCTTCTTTTTAGCTGTAAACTCTTCTTCAGTAATGACACCATCATCTAGTAGTTCTTTTAGTTTAGTTAAATTATTTAATTCGTTGTTGTTAGACATGATAGTTTTTTTATTGTCTCTTTGATTTGAACTGATAATTCCGTTTAGATGCAAATATAACGAATCAGCAATTTTTATTTGACTATCTATTCCTGAAAAAATGATTGTATATAAATATCCTGATGTGAACCTAATTGAAAAAGTAATTGATTTTATTCGATGATTTTCAACTGAATTACTTTTTGCAGTCCCAGAACCAATAATAGCTCCAACTGGACCAGCAATAGCATTACCTGCAATTGCTCTTGTGATACCGTGTTTTTTATTTGTTTTATAAGAAACATCTTCATCAATATTACGTTCAAACGTTTCAAGTTCAGAGTATTTAAAAATTTTATACCAATTTTGATTGTTTTTTGTTAAAAGAATTTGTTTATTATCATCACGTAAAAATACATTTGAATATATTGATCCGTGAATAGTAAATTCATTTTTTACATCTTTAAATTTTTCTTCTTGTTCATTTTTAATTTGTATTTCATTTTCTTTTTCGACTGAAGCCCTCTCTAACTGAATACGTGTACTAAACTTTTCTTTATTTTCAATTAGTCTTTTTAAATCTTCAATGTGAGACAGCAATAATGATTGCTTTGTTTCTGAATCAATTTTAGTTATACCTAGTTTTTTGACACAATCAATACAAATCCTCCTGATGTAATCAAGTCTAACTTTATTTACTTTATAACTACGAAAAATTTTTAATTTATTGCCACAAATTGCACAATTCATATAAATTACCTCCAAAAAATATACCGTTTAACGTGGTTCAGCCTTGCACGTAATATGTACACCGCTTGTGCGGTTTAAAGAATGACAATTCCAAAAATTGAGAACTCGTGCTGTTCATTAACTGGCATGTCATTGTACTTCTTGTTTAAAGATACAAGACGGCAACCGTTGTTGTCATGCACAAACTTCTTAACATATGCTTGACCATCATAGTCAGCAATGACAATCTGCCCTGAACGAGCTTCCTGTGCCTTCTTAACGAAGATGATTTGTTTATCATCGAACAGGGGAGTCATCGAGTCACCATTAACAGTAACGGCGAAGTCGTGTTCTGGAACAGTGCCACTGTAGTCAACTTCTTCAGGTTGATTATCGACCATGTATTCACCCGTACCGGCAGATACAGCACCATACACTTCAACAGTGTTGGTCGTTGGCATTTGAACAACTTTGTTTTGTTCTTCTAATTGGTCGTTAGCGTAATTATATACATTTGTCTGACGATTTGGATTCAACTTTTCATAAACGGATATTAACTCATTATGACTAACGCCAACTCCCAATATATATTCAGGAGTAAGTCCAAGAACTCTTGCAAAATCATTAACTCTATTAAGAGGAAACTCTCTTGTTCCATTGAAATATCTTGAAATTGCTGATTTAGCCATGTCTACTTGGCGAGCTAATTCACTCATAGATATATTTTTTTCATTTGTTCTATCTTTTAAAATAGAAATGATTTCTTGATTAGTTCTCATTATATGTACCTCTCGAATCAATAACCAAATTATAGCACCGTTCCCGTTTGGATACAATAATATTGATAAAAAAAGCAAAAATATTTTTTTTTGACAAAATTGTTGACAAACGAGAACGGACATAATAATATATTAGTGTACCCGAAAGGGAACGGAAAGGAGGATAGATATGATTGTTAATCTTAATCGTTTGAAGGCTGAGCGAGTAGCAGCAGGATTCACGCAAGACGAAATGGCAGAACGAATGGGATGGAAAACCCGTTCACCGTATGCTAAACGAGAATCAGGAATTATTCCAATTGGAGCAGATGAGTTAGCTAAGGCTGCTGAAATTCTTGGTTATGATTCAGGAACACTTGGTATTTTTTTTACAACAAACGTTCCCAATAGAGAACAAAATCAACCAGCATAAAGGAGGCCAACATGGCAAACGAAGTAAAAGCTTTCAACTTCGAAAGTAATGAAGTGCGAACGGTGCTTATTGATAACGAACCATGGTTCGTAGGGAAAGATGTAGCAACAACCCTCGGGTATAAGAGAACAGCGGACGCTATCAGTTCTCATGTTGATGAAGATGACAAGCTGGGTCGGCGTTTCACCGACTCAGGTCAAACACGCGAAATGGTAATGATTAATGAATCTGGTGTTTATGCTCTTATCTTTGGTAGCAAGCTAAATAGTGCTAAGCGTTTTAAAAAGTGGGTCACATCAGAAGTCCTGCCAAGCATTCGCAAGACTGGTAGCTATTCAGTTCAAAAAGACCCAATGGCTATCTTAGCAACAACTTTCGAAGCATTGAAACAGCAGGAAGATAAGCAGAATCAGTTGGAACAACGCTTAGACAAGTTTGAAGACGATCAGGAAATTCGCAGTTGGGAACAATCAGAACTGTTGCAGTTGCGCCGCAATCGAGTATTTGCAATCTTGGGTGGAAAGTACAGCCAAGCATACAAAGAACTTTCTAGCGAAGTATTTCATGCGATTGCCAAAGATTTCAAGCAACAGTTCAGTGTTCCACGTTATAACGCACTGCCACGCAAGTATTTTGAAGATGGCAAGCGCTTCTTGATTAATTGGGAACCGAATAATTTGCTTGAATTAGCGATTCGTGGAGCTAACCAAGAGCAGACGGCTTAAAGGAGAAAGCATGAACGAAAAACAAGAACTCTCTCAAGAATTAGAGAACATTAAAAATATGTTCGACATTATCGATGTAAATAAAAAGAGCAGTGCTGATACACTACTCTCCACTTCTGCAAGAATTATTCATTTAGCAAACAAAGTTACAGAATACCAACTAGAGATAGATGCAAAAGAGACAGACGATAAGGCTGACTCAAATGTTATTCAGGAAAACTACTTTAGAGGTATGAACTTTAATGGTGACCCTGAACTAGCTTCGATTCTGAATGAATTGGCTAAGCGAATTACAAGTCGTTAAACAAGTTGCGCTTGTAATCTGAATCATAACTTGAATAAAAGTCGTGGACATCAAGTACAAAAAAATCACGGGGAGGATTCATCTCTAAAAATTCATGAGAAAAATCATTTAATGACATTTTTGTTTTGATAACGATTAGTTCACCGGTTAGCTGAAGCCAATTTCCTTGTCCGACCAAGTCTTCAAGTAAACCACGAGACTCAATGCTTTTTTCATCAGACCCATTCAAAGGCATATTAAAATACACAATAAATTTATTCATAAATATTCTCCTTTCAATTTACTAGGCACTGCAATGCCAGTAGTTAAAGGATAACAGAAAGGGGGTGGTTATATGCTCATGAAAGATGGGGCACGTTTGCTAAACGTGGCTCAGTTAACAAATGAAATCGAGTCAATGTCACGAGATGGAGTTGAGGAAATGGTTAACCAACCAGGTTTTCAATACTTCCGACTACCAGGAAAGAAACGGAAATATTATCTGGAATACAAGGTAGTCGAATGGATTGCTGAAAACCTAGAAACGGAACAGGTTATGTAGGAGGCGACAACATGGCACTAATGCAATTCAATGATTTATTTATGGTTGTGATTGGAACAGGAGTTACAACGCTGTCAATCATGGCATACAAATACTACAAGCGAGCACCGTTGTTTGATGCCTATGACATTGAGAACGATATTACCAACGATCTTGCTCATCAGGGTAAGCGGCTGGCAAAACGAGATTTAAAGCGCGCAAAAAAAGCCCGCTTAGCAGAGCGAGCTTAGGCATAAATTTATCCAACTAAAAATAATTTATGCCTCTAGTATACCACGGAGGGCACATGAGTAAAAACAGATTAAACGAATTAAGGAAAAGCAAGGGTCTAACTCTATCACAGGTTCATAGAAAGCTGGGTATGAAAAGACAGACATATACAAATTACGAATACGGCTCAAGAGAGCCAAAACTAGAAACATGGGAAAAGTTAGCCAAGTTCTATGGAGTCACACCAGCATATCTAGTGGGGTGGGAGGACTAATGAACGAAGAACAATATATCAAAACCATTAAATCACAGGCAGAAGTTATCAGCAATCAATCAGGGTTAATTAATACGCTTAGCGAATTGGTACATGATTTAACAGATAAAGTAGCCACAGATGTGGTTGTTTCAGGTTTTTCAAAAACGGAGGACTAAGCATGGCAACAACAGGTAATAGAGTTGCAGACGATATGGCGTTATACCACATTGCTGATCGAAACGCTGACGAGATTGAACGAGTGCAAGACAAGTTGGAAAAACTATATATCAAGCGGTCTGAAGTAAGCGAAGAAGTGGAAGAGCTCGAGACTTACTTAGAAGAATTAGGGGTTCAATTATGAGAGACGTATCAATTGTAGATCCATACGGAGAAATCACATCAGCAGTTGATTTGGGCAATGAAGACTTTTTCAAATCATTGTCGCCCAGTCAGAAAAGCGAAGTGTACTTCAAAATTCAAGAAATGGAAGGAAACATCAAGAAATTCAAGAAGTACGCACGAGAATTCATGATTGACGGTGGCCACATTGATGACATTGAGATGGATGAAGGTAGTCGAAGAGTAACAGTTAATGACCCTGAACTTATGCTCAAGTATTTGAAAGCATATGGATTAGATGTGCTTCAATTCAAGGGCGTGACAGAACTCAAAAAGATTCTCAACGAAGAAGAATTTGATGAGGTAACAGTTATCAAAAAGACTGAAAAAGTTAATTTCAAAAAGTAAGAAAGGAGACTAACCATGATTGAGTTCAAACCAGGGAAGATTATTCCATCAGGGAACATGTATTTCATCTATGGAGATGGTGGGACTGGTAAAACAAGCCTTTCAAAGCTATTTAAAGGTAACAAAGTAAGCTTCATTTTTGATGGATCATACAACGCTTTATCAGACACAACAGACACATTCGTATTTGCATTTGATGATTCTGATGCGCCGAATATACAGTCACAGGTTGACTACTATGTGGATTCAGCAATTAGTAGTCCAAACTTTGACATCATCATCTTGGACAACGTGACTGCACTTCAAAATTGGGTGCTAGATAACATTGATGGAAGAAGCAAAGACGGTCGTCAGAATTATCAAAAGTTGCAGTCGTGGTTCAGAAATTTGGGAATGAAATTGCGCAAGAGCCGAAAGACAGTTCTTGTAACTGCCCACCAGATTGACAATGGTGCAAGCGGATTAGACGGCAAGGGACGCTTTGAGGCTGACATGAACCAAAAGACTTTTAATGCTTTGTCAGCCCCATTCGACATTGTTGGTCGTATCTACAAGCAAGATGGTCAACGATTTATCGACTTTGATCCAGAACAAGGAAACCACGGTAAGAACCGAATTGATGAGCGAATATTGATTAAGGCAAACGAATTGGTAGAACCTGCTGAAAAGAAAGAGATACCAACTGAAAAGCCACAGAAAGCGCCTAAAAAGGCCGACAAAACATTCGATGAACAAGTAGCAGAAGTAGCTAACGAATTAGGAAAGAGAGCATAAGACTATGGCATTTGGATTTACAACAGACGAGAACAACGTATTTGGTCAATCAGTACAAGAATCAGGTACTTACAACGTGAAGATTTTGGATTCATCAGAGGCCAAAACGTCATCAACTGGAAGTGAAATGGCAGTCTTTGATTATGAAGTGATTGATGGCGAATATCAGGGCGGAAAAGTCCGCTATGACAACATGGTTTGGAAAGACGGAACAGCAGAAGAAGCTGAACGCTCAACCAAGAATTTCAACAACATGGCTATTGCTGCAGGAGCTAAGAGCGGTGTTCAATTCAGTTCACTTGCTCAATACGTGAAATCAATGATTGGTAAGACAATCAACATCAAAGTTGAATGGCAGACAAGTGATTACACTGGTAAAACTAACCTGACTGTTCGAGCTAAGACCCATATTGATAGTGATGGATCAAAGCCAGATGGAATTACTCGTGACATGTTTGAGGCCAAGAATAGTTCGCCAAATGCGCAAGCACCATCAAGCAACGCATTTGCAAGTAAGCAACCAGAGCAGACTGGATTCAATCCGTTTGCTGGCCAATCAGCAAACAATGGCGAAATTGATATTAGTGCTGATGACCTGCCATTTTAGGAGTCGGTAGATGCAGAAATCAATTTTAAGACGTGGCAATAAGCGGAATTTTACCCAGGTAAGTAATAGCGCTATTGACAATAAAAATCTTTCATTACAGGCCAAAGGATTGTTAGTAGAAATGCTTTCTAAGCCCGATGATTGGGTATTTTATAAATCAAACATAGTAGATTGGGCAACTAATGGGCGTGATGCTACTAACAAAGCGTTTAAAGAGTTAGAGGATGCTGGATATGTTGAAACGAAGCAAGAACATGGAGAATTAGGAAAATTTACTAGTTTAATCATCACGGTATACGATGAACCGTTTACTGATAACCGGTTACTGGAAACCCGTCAACGGGAAACCAGTAACTGGAAAACCGTTAACGGAAAACCCGCAACTACTAATACTAATTTAACTAATACTAATACCAATACTAATAATACTAATACTAAAAACACTAACAGTCAGCCGAAGGCTGACAGTGAGATTGAATTAAAAAATCAATTTTCAGATATTTGGTCGCTCTATCCAAAACGACCAAGAGGAAATAAAAAGACCTCATTTACAAAATACAAGAAGGCAATCAAAGACGGAGTTAAACACGAAGACATTAAGTCAGGACTTAACAGCTATATTAGACAGCTAAAAGCTCAAGGAACTGATAATAAGTACATCAAGAATGCTGATACTTGGTTCAATCAAGCTGGTTGGGAAGACGAGTATACGACTCAATCATCAGGAACAATTGGAAACCAAGACTTAACCAAGGCCTATGGTGATTGGGACTTTTAGGAGGATAGATGGAAAGTTTAGCTAATGCTATGAAAGGGATTGAATCAAGCTTTGAAACGGTTCCTGCTTACAAGCGGGCTAAGCAGAAACTAAGCGGACTAAATGACGAAGAGATGAAGACTTACATCAAGATGCGAGAGGCTAAGGCTGACCAGGAAGCGTATCAAAAGCTAAAGGCATCAGAACACAAGAAGTTTGAAACCTGGAGCATTTGGGGTGGCGGTGGCCGACAGAAGTTTGATTTCAACCACTGGGATCCACAGCAACAAGAGAATGTGTCCAAGGCAGAGGAATTAAAGCTAAAGGCTAGGAAGCTAACCAAGCGAGTGATTGATGGCCCAGGTATTAATATTCTAATGGCAGGAAATGCTGGAACAGGTAAGACAGCACTAACATTGTCCATGATACAGGCTTTAAAAGAACATTCAGACAAGACCGTTATGTTTGTCAGCACCGTGGCGCTATCAGACAAAGTACACAACTTCAACGACTATCAGCAACAAGAACGATTGCGTTACGCCAAGGAACTGATGAAAAAGGTCGATGTACTGGTACTAGATGATTTCGGCAGTGAAGCTGGCGGAATGGGCAACAGTGGCAAGCAGGCCAGTGAGCCAATGCAGAAGTTTATGTATGAGTTAGCGGAGGCAAGGCAAGCTAAGGACGAGTTTGGCAAACGAACCAAAACAAACATTGTCACGACTAACCAAAAGATTAGCGGAGATGCTAACAGTCTTGACCGCTCGTATAATCCCAAGATTATCAGCCGACTAATTGCTAAGAAGGAATCGAATCAATTGATATTTGGCGGAATGGAGGACTTACGAGAATGAAAGAGCCAAAATTGGCCAAAAATGCTGAATTGCAGGAGATGGCCAAAAAGCAACCGCACGACAGCAAAGAAGAATTGATGGCTATATTGCTCTTCAGGAAAACACATTTAAAGGAATTTTTAAAATGACAACGACATACAAAAAAGCACGCTTGCGTGCCAAGTTAAAGTTGGCTGATGCCAGCGAGATTATTGGAATTGACGAAAAAGATTTAGGACGGATTGAAAAGGGCATTGTTAAACACGAATTGCCAGAAGCTGTGGCGGTTTGCCTATTACGGTGATTGAGGTGGTTGAATGGAAGCGCCAGATCAGGATAACGTTTTTTATCCAGATTTTAATTTGCAAAATCAAGAAATTATGGCGATTGCTAACCCAGCTACTCGTGAAGAAGCTAAGGAAAAGTACGTTGAGAAAGAGAAGAAGTATCACTGGATTTCTAAAAAACGTTTTAACAATGGTGAATATAAAGTTTTGGTGAAAAGTTCAGATGGGCATCCAATTGATATGTACCACCCATCATCTAAACCATGTGATTCATTTACTGAAACAGAAGTACGGGAAGGGTGTTACAACCCAGACATGTTTGAACGAGAAGAGGTGGAATAAATGGAAAAATATAAAGTTACAGTTTATGGAGATTTTGAAACTTTTGAATACAGAGATTTAACTTATGAAGAGGCTTATGACGAAGCTGGTAATTATTCAGATGATTACGTGGCAATAGTCACACTTGATGAAGAGGTGGAGTGATGAATAAAAAATTTACTGAAGAAGAATATCGGAAGATTGCTGAAATTGCTGACTTATATTTTGAACAACACAAATCAGAGGCTGTAATCGTTAATCTTAAAAATATTTATGATTATATTTTTTACAACGAAACTGTAGAAAGCGAAAAAATTAAAGACCTAAACCAAGAACTTTTGTTAATCGCCCTTCCAAAATATCGTGACTGGGCACATGACCAGTTCGTTGAGAAAGAGAAAAAGTATTACTGGAAATCAAAGAAGACGGACAGAAATGGTCTTCGTAAGACGATTATTGAACATCCCATTGGTTATCCGACAGATAGTTATTTTATCAACGCAAGACCGGGTGCTTTTACTGAATCAGAAATCCGTGAATGGGGCTATAACCCAGACATGTTTTATCGGGAAGAGGTTGAGTGATGGAAAAATACGGAATGAAAGTTATGGAATTTCAATTTTCAGATGCTGTAAAGGCTGATTCCGAATTAAAAAATCTGTACATTCGTTGTCAGGATTCAACGACAGGCAAATTTATTTTGACTTGCAAAAAGGAATACGCTGATGGAACAGATGATATTGAATCTGTTAAAAATGCAGTTTTATTCTTGGAAAAAGATTATGGAATAAAGCTTAAAGCAGTTGCATTAGAAGAGGAGAAGTGATGAGAGAGATTAAGTTTAGAGAATGGGATCAAAACAGACATGAAATTTACGGTGGAGATATTCCAGGTATGAGTTATGGGAACCGAGAAGACTTTGATGACATGGTTGGTTTTAGATTTGCTCATACAGAGTCGATTGATTACGAGGGAACTGAAGAATTTAAAAATAAACGTATTTTGGAACAATACACAGGCCTGCATGACAAGAATGGAAAAGAAATCTATGAGGGGGACATTGCCGAGTGGGATGATTTCGGCAATAAAAGAGTTGGATACGTTACATTCTGTCCAGACATTCAGTTTGTAACCGCCAATCATGATTACAATTTTGGCGATTTTGCTTACCAGGATACAAAAGAATATCTAACTATCATCGGCAACGTTCACGAGAACCCGGAACTGTTGGAGGAAGAACAATGAGTAATTACATTAAATGGTTAGGACAAGAAATTAAGTCACTGAACACTGCTGGCGCAGTTATGCTGGCATTTATGGTCGGCGTGCAGTTGGCATTGTTCATGGTCGCACCTATTACAGGATTATCAATTATCACGCTAGTAGCAACGTTGGTTGGGTCAGCATGTACGGTATACATGATGATTGGAAAGCCTATCAATGGTTTGCTTGGATTTATTAGCGCACTGGGATTCATCTACGTCAATTGGACGGCTGGACACTATGCCAGTGTGTTAGATCAATTAGTATTCGTGACTTTGATTGATATTCCACTGATTGTGACGTGGAAGAATTGGGGACATCGAATTAAAAACGGTGTGAAGCATTTGAGTATCGGGAATTGGATGTCAACAGTGGCATTGATGTTAATTATCTGGATTCCACTCATCATCGTCTACACATGGTTAGGCGACACGAACCCAGCTTGGGACTCGCTGACGTTGGTTATTGGGGCTTTTGCATCTATTTATGTATTCTTGGGTTATGGTGACAGTTACACGCTTTGGTTGATGGCTGACGTTGTCAATATCGCGCTATGGTTTACTGCATTGTCTGCTGGGTACTCAGCAAGTTCACTACCAATGTTGTTGACGATGGCATTCTACCTGATGACTGCACTGTATGGACGTTTTGTGTCAGTTTGGAGCAAATGATGAAAGTACATGAACTTAAATTAGACGAAAAATATTTCGATTTAGTTGATACCGGCGTGAAAACATTTGAAATTCGTAAGAATGACCGAGACTATCAAGTTGGAGATTTGTTGGCTCTCTCAAGATATGACAGAGAAAACAAAAGTTATAAAAGGAAAGCTTATTCGTCACGGTCAACGATTGAAACTAGTTCGATTCATCGAGCAGAAACGATTTTAAGGGAAATCATCTTTATGACTGATTACGAACAAAAAGATGGCTATGTCGTATTAGGAATCAGTAGATATGAAACGGGTGATGTAGATGATTAGTACGATTGGAATTTATTTGTTGGTGCTATTTGCAGCAGTACTAACGGTATTAGCAGGAAGCGTAGTATGGGCGTTTATCTATTTGATGTTTAAGTATCTTCGTGATTTTAAATTTAATGGCCATGATTGAGTTCAATCTAAACGTTCTTAAATCATATACGCTCAATAAATACATTCGGGCTGAGAGACAGAATCGTTACATTGGCTCAAAGATGAAGAAGCAGGCAACCAATTACTGCCAGTTAGTCGTCCAGCAGGCCATGGTAGACGGTGTTCGATTCGAGTGGCCATGTATGTTGGAATTGCGGTGGTATGTACCTGATAAGCGCACTGATTCAGACAACTGGGCGTTTATGAAGAAATTCATTCTAGACGGCATGCAGAAGGCGAACGTGCGAGGAAAAACATTCTTGCCCAATGACAGTCTGAATTATGTGACGGGATTTCATGAGTCATTTGAGATTGATAAGAACAACCCAAGGGTAGAGATTAGGGTGAAAAGATGAAAAAAATATATTTTAGAAAAGAAGGCGAAGAGGCTAATGATGCTGAATTGCTAACTGACTGTGTAAAAAAAATAAGAATCGATTCTTATGGTAAGGTATTAAGTTTTACAGTTGTTCCGAATAATAAATATATTTTAAATAAGTTTAAAAATACACTGTTTGAAAAAAATGTATTTGAAATTTGGATTATCTATGATGACAAGGCAAGCGACAGTTATGCAAAAGGGCAATTGATAATGATTGAAGAACTCAGTGATGATTTGTATTCATTCGATGTATTGTTATACGGTGATTTAGTTTCTAGGGGGGAATAAATTTGAAATACACAGTTGATCAGCTATTTACTGATTACTTCTCGGGAACAATCAAGAAACAGATTTCTTGGCGACGATTTGAATTGCGATTTGACAACCCTGTTCGTGATGAAAATGTTGGTGGCGGTAAAAAGCAAAATGAAATCAATCGGGCCCTTGATAATCAGATTATTAGGGAAGAGTCTGATCCGGAAATGATTCAGCTTACCATTCGCTATGAATCGGTTAAGCAATTTATGCAAACAATTGACCAACAGCTCGTCACGATGTTGGATTATCATTACGACGAACAAAAGAATTATGTGTGGCCTAAGATTGCCGAGATGGTCTATAAGTCGAAGAGCCAGTGCATTCGTGATGTACAACATGCTAAAGAGAAGTATTACAAGTCTCATTGGTCAAGGCCTGTGGAAAACTTGACCCTCTGAAAACATGCGACTATCATGCGACTTTTGACCTAAAAAAAGGTGGTATATTTGTAGTATAGAAATTTTGTAAAAGAATTTCTGCGGGGTGCGGAAACACCTACGCTCCTTTAAATAGTCAGCCTGGAATGGTTGGCAGATGGTTCTGTAGCTCAACTGGTAGAGCACATCAGCAATTATGCTGACGCTGTTGTTGGTTCGACTCCAGCCAGAACCATAGCTCGCCGAGACCCAAGAAATTGGTAGCGAGTAGTAGTCATCTCCTGGCGGAAGATGTCTGCGGTACATAATGACTGTTGCAAATCATGCAATGGTCATTTTTGATATTAAATAACAATGATTTATTATTTGATATATAATAATTGTGAATAAAAATTATTGTTTAGGAGATATTTGAAATGGATGCTTTTACATCACGAGTTCGACGCACAATTGGGATTGATGGCTTGATTTCTACAATCATGGGCACTTTTATTACTGTGTGGCCTGAAAAGAGTGCCAGTTTTGTAGCGGGTATGATTGGATTTGCTTTTTTGGCAATTGGGGTGTCGAAGTTACTAGTTTCTCTTCGTGATACTGACCAAGGAAAGTCGAACCGTATTATCGGTATTATCATGTCAATTCTTTACATGGTAGCTGGTCTGTTTATCTTCCTTGATATCGAAACGGCGACCTTATCACTTCTTGTTGTAGTAGGAATATTAACTGGTTTGACATGGGCTATTGAAGGTATTATTCAAATGACAATCATCAATCGCTGGGGAAGTAACCGAGTATGGACATTCATTTCTGCCTTAATCAGTTTGCTTGCCGGAGTAACGTTGGTGTTTAGTCCATTATTTGGTGGGCTGTTCTTGTGGGAGTTCTTCGGAATTATGCTACTAGTAGTTGGTATAGTTAAACTGGTACATGTTGCTATCGTTCGTTAATAAGTAAAGTTGAATAATAAATAATAAACCACTAGTTAGTTCATTCTAACGGTGGTTTTTATTTTGGAGTTAATTATGAAAAATAAAATTATGAATCATGTAGGTCGAACGTTTGAGTGGTTGTGTGTAGGTGCGTTGTACATGACAGCAGTAGGTTTATGTACTGGAGCAATCGGTATTATTACTTTAGGCATTAAGATTGCCTGGTTTGGAGCAACGTTCTAATGGTGTATGAAGATAAAGATACGAGAATACGACGGCACAAAGAACAGGCTACTGCTGTCAATAAACAATTTGCTATTGTAACGGATGAACAGCCTGACAAGCGTGAATATCGACATGCTAACATGCGGGCTGGATTTCGATATGGTGCGATCAATTATGGTAAACATATGAGGTGGATGGATGCAGAATGAGCTAATCATGGTAACTTTAAACGAAATATTAAAGAACCAGAATTATATTATTGAAGCTATTGAAGAAATAAAAAAGAAACTAGATGATGATTAGTTATCATCCACTAGTTTCATTGCTTCCTGTTCAATTACTGTATTACTGACGTTATTTGCTAATACCTTAATTAGACTGTTCAAAAATTCAGCATCTTTTTCTGGATGTTTTCTTACATAGTGAGTTTCATCGTTTCCAATCCAAGAGGCAGACTGGAATAGCTTACTAAAGTTTGAAAATTCTCTAAAATTACTTGATATTACTTGTCCAAGTGATTGAGCCTTGATTGAATCAATTTTGGCAGAATCATCACTATTTAGTTTGGATAGATAGATGGCAAAGTCTTTTACTAAAAATTCAAGAGATTTTCTCAAACCCATTCCGTATATTTCAGTCAGGCCGTATTCTTTCGCTTTTAGAGATTGGTTATATATTCCACTAAATCTTTCAGAAATTTCACTAACGTTTTCAGGAATGTCGTTTGATATTGGCGGTATGTAAGATACTTCTATGTAACCATAATTAAGTATCTTGCCATATGAATCGAATTGATCTGCTTTGAAATTTCCTAGATAGAACGAGTTACACAAAACACATTGTAATACTATACAAAATTTTTGTTTGGTTCCGTTATGATGATTGTGGTTTTTGTCCCAATAGTCATAGCTATCTTCAGAAAATCCTGAGTAAATTCTCGGAGACATATTTTTACCACAATGAGGGCATTTTTCAGGGATAGATACATGTTGGATAATTGCTGGTTGGTCAGAAAACTCAATTTTCGCATCTGTAATTAACATACTGGACATCCTTAATATTTTTATTAGATTTTAACATTTAATAACGTTAAAAAGCATTAAAAAAGGTGCTTAGGCTGTCTTTTTTAGTACATAAAATTAAGAAGAAAGGAGGAGTTGCAATGACATGACAAAACGTGATGAAGCTAAGCATGATTACTTAGCAGGTATGAAGTACAAAGAAATAGCAGACAAGTATGATGTTAGCCTAAGTACCGTTAAGTCATGGAAGTCTCGATATTGGTCTAACGAAAAAAAGGTTGCAACCTCTGATAAAAAAGTTGCAACCAAGTCGCAAAAGGTTGCAACCAAAAAAGAGCTACATCCAGCTATTCAAGAGTTGGAAGATAGCGACCTTACTGACAAGCAAAAAGCCTTTGCTAGTGAGGTTGTGAGACTTGCCAATCAAACACAAGCATATATAAATGCCTATGATGTTGACTACGATACGGCAAAAGTAAATGCTTCTAGATTGCTAACAAATGCTAACATTCAAACCGAAATCAAACGTCTACGTCAGGCTCGATTAGCAGAGCTAGGCATAGACGTTTTTTCGTTGGTTGACGATATGGCCAAAGAGGCCAAAGCTGATATTGGAACGTATGCCGATTGGGGTTCTGATGAGTTTCAATATACTGATGAAGCGACCGGAAAAGAGCTAATAGGACACAAGTCTTGGGTTGCCTTAAAAGATAAGTCAAAGGTCGATACTAAGGCTATTAAGAAGGTTACAGTCGGAAAAGATGGCCCTATTGTTGAACTACATGACCGCAATAAGGCTCGTGACAAGTTGCTAGAGTATCTATTAGCTGATGGTAAGATTTCTGCCGAAACAAATAAGCAACGCAAAGACAAAGCTGAAGCAGATTTGATGGAAGCAAAGGCTAAGGAGTTGCAAGGAGGCGGTGACAATCAAGATGACATGCTGCGAGGAATTGCAGACAGTCTAGGAGGTGTTGAATGAAGTTGACAACCAAACAGCACCAAGTAATTGCTGATGTGAACCGTACTTTAGGCGAATTAAAGTTGCTAATTTTGTACGGCGCTAAGAGAAGTGGCAAGACATTCTTAGATAATCTTCTGTTTATCATGCTAGTCGCCAATGCCAAGAAGAACGCTGATGAAGTAGGCGTAACGCACCCGCAGTACATTCTAGCTGGTTATACCATGGCTAACATCCAGCGCAACATCATTGCTGAATTGCAGAACATGGGTATCAAGATTCAAATGAACAAGTATAACGAGTTTGAATTGATGGGTGTTCGTATCGTACAAACATCTACTGGTTCAATTTCAGGTATTGGTCGCATTCGTGGTATGACAGCATTTGGTGCTTACATTAACGAAGCAAGCCTTTGCAATAAGGTTGTCTTTGATGAAATTCGTTCCCGTTGTTCTGGTAAAGGTGCTGTTGTTATCTGCGACACAAACCCTGACAATCCAGAACATTGGTTGTTGAAAGACTACATTGAGAAATCTGGACACGATGGTATTCAGGCATATCACTTTGAATTTGATGACAATGAGATGCTAGATGAAGGATACAAGAATAATTACAAAGCGACTGTTCCACCTGGCATGTTCTATGACCGTTATATCAAGGGCTTGTGGGTCAGCGGAGAAGGCGCTGTTTATCCTGAATTTAACAAAGACACCATGATTGTTACTCGTGATAAGGCGTTTGAACAAAGCTATGAACGATTTATGGTTGGCGTCGATTGGGGGTTCAATCACCCAACAGCGTTTGCTGTTATTGGATTCAAAGACGGCAAATACACGCTGATGGAAGAGCATGTTGATAGTAAGAAATCGATTGACCATTGGATCAACGTTGCTAAAGATGTCCAAGAACGCTATGGAGATATTATCTTCTATTGCGATACTGCCAACCCAGAACATATCTATGACCTGAAGCAGAATGGCATCAGGGCTGTTAAGGCAAACAAGAATGTTGCTAACGGTATCGAAGTGGTGGCTGATAAGATTCACAACAATCAGTTCAACGTTGTCTATGACGACTGCCCAACGTTCAGGAGCGAAATATACCGCTATGTTTGGGGTAAGAACGGTGATGTGGTGAAAGAAAATGACCACTTAATGGATGCTATCCGCTATGTGATTTACAACGACAAGCTAGCCATGGAACAGAACACAATGGATATTACTGATTTGGCCAAGCTGAAAGGATATATGTAATGGCAGTAGTTAACAATTTCGAAAGAGATATTAAGTCGATTATGAACGGTGAATCATTCCCGTTCGATACGGCAAGCAATATCAATTATCTGGTCAGTTCGTTAGATGACCTAACTAATAATAACTATCTAATGCTTGGTAAGATTATCAAGCATTTTTTAGATTACCAAGTTCCACGGTTGCAAGTACTAGATGAGTACTCAAAAGGACTTAATTCAACAATTTATAGCCGACCTAAGCGCCAGGAAGAGAACAAGGCTGATTATCGTAGAGCACACAACTTTGGCAAAATTATTGCCCAGTTCGTTGCTGGTTATACAACGTCAGTTCCTGTTAAGTACACCGTTGGCGATGACAGCGAACAGAAATTAATTGATACATTCAATGAGTATAACGATGTAGCGACACTTGATAATGAGCTGATGTATGACGTAGCCAAGTATGGACGAGCATATGAATTGCAATATCGTGATGAAAACTCGAACAACAACGTTAAGTTATCTAATGTATTCGAAACTTTTGTTATCTATGACAACACGATTGAACGAAATCCATTAGCTGCCGTTCGACTGGTTGAAATCGATACGCTTGATAATAACCAGACACAGTACAGTGTTAGCTTGTACACAGATAATGAGATTATCACGTTCGCTAACATTACACAGGCTGTTGGTTCGTTGAAGGAAACAGACAGCACGCCTCACTTCTACAATCAAGTGCCAATTATTGAGTATTCAAGCAATCGTTACCGCACAGGTTGGTATGAGGACGTAATCAGTCTGATTGATGCCTATGATGCTGTTAATTCTGACACATCAAACTATATGACTGATGTGGTTAATTCGTTGCTGGTCATCAGCGGTGACTTCCAAGCACCAAATGGAAAAGATGGTGTAAGTCAACTCATCAACAACATTAAGCAGTATGGTGTGTTGGCATTGCAGTCAGGAACTGACCGAGAAGGTAACAGCACCAGTATTGATGCCAAATACATTAATCCAGAATTTAATTCCACGGCTAGTGAGAATTATCAGCAACGGCTGTTCAAGGATATCTTCATGATGTCCAATGTGCCTAATCTGGCTGATGAATCATTTGGTGGCAATGCGAGTGGTGTCGCAATGAGATATAAGATTTTTGGCTTTGAACAGGCAATTGCCCAGACGATGAACTCATTCAAGCGGTCACTTGGTCGGCGGTATGAATTGTTAGGAACACTAACTTCTAACTTGAAGGGTGGCTTGTCTAACTATGTTCCAGTCAATGTCACATTTACACCTAACTTGCCTTATGCAGTAAGCGAAGAGGTTCAAATGCTTACAAATGCTGGTATTCCGTTGTCACGAAAGACAATGTATGACCAGACACACTTCACAGATGCTACTACCGAAGAGAACAATCTAGCCAACGAAAAAGAAGAACAGCTAGACCAGTCAGAGCCAATGAATGATATAAAATTCGACTCCGACAAAGGAGATGAAGTAGATGGCGGACAAGAAGAGTAAATCATATTGGGTTCAACGTGAGTTAGATCACGCTGACGATATCAAGAAGTCTTCTGGGGAACAGCTTAAAGTGCTGAGCAAGCTATATGAACAAGCACTTAATGATATTACTGATGACATCAACCGCAACTTCATTCGGTACGCCAAAGGCCAAGGAATGACGATGGAAGAAGCGATGAAGTTAGCCGATAAGACTGACGTGGATCGATTCGTTGATAAAGTGAAGCAATATGTTGCTGACAAAGACTTCTCAGAACAAGCCAATGCTGATTTGAAAATCTATAATCTTAAGATTCGTGTTAGTCGTCTTAAGCTACTTCAGCTTGAGATGTCACTTGAAATTGACAGATTAAATGGACAAATAACAAGCAGTACAGAAGATTATTTAACGCAACAAGCTATTGATGAATACAAGCGCCAGTCAACAATACTGGGGCAAGGTATTGCCTACACAACTGCATCTGCATCTCAACTAGTTAATACAGCTTATTCGCTTGCTGGAGAAGGTTCTTACACGTTTAGCACAAATATCTGGAAGAACACAGAACAGCTTAAGAATAAGCTAAATGAGACGTTGAATAAGGTTATTTTGCAGGGCAAGAATCCTAACCAATTCAACAAGGAATTTCGAGATTTATTCGATGTTCAGCCATCACAATCAGGGCGCTTGTTAATCACTGAGACGGCCAGAGTTCAAGGTGACGTTCAGCGTGATTCTTACAAGCAGTCAGGAATTGATAAGTACGACATTGTGTATGAACGAAGAGCTTGCCAGACCTGCATTAGTATAGCGAAAGCTGGACCGTATGAACTGTCAAAAGCAGAAGTTGGGAAAAATATGTATCCGTTCCACCCGAATTGTATGTGTTCAATTATGCCAGCATTAATTGATTAAAATGTGACCTGAATACGTCCTAAAACTGTTTAAATAACAATTATCGTGTACGGACTAGTATTTGATAGCAATAAGAATTTAAAGACGTGTATGGGGCTCAATGAGCCGTGTATGGGTCTTTTTATTTTGCTTTCGATTAGGTGTGTATGGGAGGAGTAAAACATGGAAAACAATGAACCGCAAAACGAAGTTGTAGAAGAACAGAACGAATCAAAGCAAGAAGATGTCAAGACGGAAGGCATTAGCTTTGAATCACAATCTGAACTAGACAGCTTCATGGACAAGAAGGTTGCCAAGGCAATTGAAACGGCCCGTAGCAAGTGGGAAGAAGAAGCAAAAGAGCGTGAAGACAAGGCTAAGAAGTTAGCCCGCATGACAGAGGCCGATCGAATTAAGGCAGAACAAGCTGACCGAGATAAGGAATTGTCGAAGCGTGAGCAGGAATTGAAGCGACTCGAATATTCAATTCAAGCCAAGTCTACATTGGCTGAAGCTGGATTACCTAACGAAGATGAATTGGTGTCGTTGATTCTAAGCGATGACGTTGAGACAACGAACAATAACATCAACTATCTCAAGAAGGTTATTGCTGATTCTGTTAACAAGCGAGTTGATGATCTTTCTAAGCAAAAGACGCCTAACGCTTCATCTACCCAGCTAAGTGGTGCTGTTTCAATTGCTGAATTGGCACAAAAAAACCGTGTAATTAAATAAAGGAGAATAAAACATGGTACAACAATTTAACCCGAACAACGTGATGACCACTCAATCTGTTCCATCAGATGTGGCCACAACTATCATTGACCGAATCATGGGGCAATCAGCTATCTTGCAAGTCGCTAAGAATGTCGAAATGCAAGGGCAGAAGACGAAGAAGTTTTCATTCATGACTGGTGTAGGCGGTGCTTACTGGACAGGCGAAACACAACGCATTGCTACTTCAAAGCCTACTTTCTTGCAAGCCAAGTTGGAAGCCCAGAAGTTGGCCGTTATTATTCCTGTGTCTAAGGAATTCTTGAACTACTCATACTCTAACTTCTTCTCAGAAGTAACACCATTGATCGTTGAACAAATGGACAAGGCAATTGACTTGGCTGTTATCAAGGGAATTAACACTCCTTATGCTGATTCATTGACTAACGCTGCCAAGACCAACGGTTCAGTATTGTCTGGTGATATTAACTATGACAATATCTTGGCTTTGGAAAACAAGCTCTACGACAAGGGATTGCAAGGTAACGCATTCTTGTCAACTTTGACGAACAACCCAGCTTTACGTACTGCTATCCAAAAGGATGCAGGATTGTACCCTGACAAGTTGTATGACTCAGCAGCCAAGACATTAGATGGTATGCCTGTTGTTGACACTCAGCCAGGTGTATTGAACAAGGGCGATTTGGTATTTGGTAACTTCGACTATTTGTACTATGGCTTGCCAGGTAACTTGGAAGTTGAAATTGACAAGTCAGCTCAGTTGTCTACGTTGACGAACGAAGATGGTACACCTATCAACTTGTTCGAACAAGAAATGGTTGCCATGAAGGTGACAATGGACGTTGCCGTATTGCCAGTACGTCAGGATGCATTTGCAACATTGAATGTAACCACTGGTGATGATGTGCTTGGTGCCGTTCCTGGAGAAGGAACAGACTCTAATGACAAGAACGCAAAGGCTAACACTAAGGCAAAGCCCGCTACTGAATCAAAGTAAGGAGGCCTTAAATGACTGATAAGCCAAGTGTCCTTGATACAGTCAAGACATTGGCGGGCATTAAGGACAATTTACAAGATGACGTAATCCAAACGCTAGAATTGATGACCCGTGATCAATTGGCAATGATGGTAGATGAACAGTCTGTTCCTGATAAGCTGGAACCAATTGTTAAGAATGTAGTGCTTGCTCGGTTCAATCGATTAGGTAACGAGGGCTATTCTTCGTATTCACAAGAGGGAGAGTCAATCAGATATCCAAGCAGTGACTTTGATGAGTATTCCTCAACAATCTCTCGTTATATGGCCGAACAAAACCGTGGAAAGATTATCATGTGGTGATTATATGCGGTATAACAAGCGTCTACAGTTCATTGATGACAAGTTAATCAAGCAACAGGAAGTATATCCAGTTAACGTCACGAGTATGGGTGTTAAAGCCCAGAATCTAGTGTTTGGGTCGTTCAAGCAGGGGCGAATTGCGGTTCGTTTCCAAAATAGGGTGAATGTCCGGTCAGGATACATGGTAATCGATGGCGATAATTTTAAGATTGAGAACAGTACCTATACTGATCGCTCATCAACCATTTATGGGGTGGAATATCGTGGCAGACTTTGAAGTAAAATTTGATGGTTTTGATGATTTGATTAAGCGAATTGATGAAGTTGGCAAGATGAAAGACGCCAAAGAAGCTGTCAAAGAGTCAACAGTCAATGTTGCACGAAAGAGCCAAGAACTTGTCCCTGTTGGATATGGAGAACGCTACCCTGTTAAGTCAAAGAAGCCTGCTGGATATGTAGGTGGAACATTGAAGCGTAGCCAAAAAATAACGATTACTGACTACACTGGCATGATTTCGTTCAATACTGACTACGCAGCCTATCAGGAATACGGAACACGTTATCAAACGGCACGTAAGTATCTTGGTACGCCATTCATCAAAGAAAGAAATAGCTTTATTTCAAAGCTAAAGAGGTTGGCAAAATGAACAACCCATACAACGAAATATTTCAGACGGTCATTAAACTGTCTAGGAAGAAAGGATATGACACATTCGACTATTTGCCGGATGAAAACCAGTCATATCCTTTTGTTTTTGTCGGCAATCAGCAAAACACAGATATTCCTACTAAGGGTCGAACACTTGGCACTACACACATTCAAGTCGATGTGTATGCCGAGTTTAACTATCGATCGGAAGTAATGAATATCATGGACGATTTGCAAGCTGCGGTTATTGATTGCCAACGTACAGAGAATTTCAAGTATCAAGTGACTAATACCAATCAACAAATGATTGCTGACCAATCAACGGACATCCCGTTGTGGCACGGTGTTTTGGAACTGGATATTCAGTATTTATAAGAAGGAGATACAAGAATGAATACACCACTTAAGGGTAAAGACAAGGTCTTAATGTTCCGCTTGTTTCAGGACAAGGATAAGGCGGATGCAACACGATTGGCTTTGCAAACGACTCATTCTATTAAGAATAGTCGTAAGAATGACTCAACATCAACTAAAGATGGGAACATTGTCTCTGTCGGCGCGTTGGAAACTAGCATCGACATTGAGGCTATTGCATCTGATGATTTGACAAACCAAGTATTGGCCTATGCGCAGAAGAAGGGACTTGCTGTTGAAGTATGGGAAATCGACTTCTCTCAAGCACCTCAAAACGGCAAATATGTGTCTCAATACGGAGTTGGTTATTTGTCTGATTGGGAAGTACCAGCAGAAGTTGACAGCAACACGACAATTAAGACGACTTTGACAGTTTCTGGCGAATTGGTTAAGGGACTCGCTACGGTATCGGCCATTGATGTTGCTACCGTTAAGAACTTCTTCCGTGACACGGTTAAGAATCCAACAGAAGTTGCCCCCATTGATGAAGCTCCTGATTACGGTTCTTCATCCAATTCATCAACTACTACACCATCTAAGTAAAATAACTAAATGTCGCCAAGTAAATGCACAGTACCTTATGGGGCGGCCTATATGAAAGGGATTTATTATGTCACAAACAACTATCACTATTAACGGAAATCAATACGATTTGAAAGTAACGTTCAAGTTCTTGTCCGCATTTGGAATCGTTAAGAATGATTTCGAAAACAACATCGAAACAATGGGGAACATTGTGATGGGTATTGTCGGTGGTGATCCATACGCTTTGGTTAAGGCGTTGTCTGCCATGTCTGGCAAAGATGAAGAAACAGTTCAATCTGATATTGAAAACGCTGATGATTTAGACCAAGCTTTTGAATCAGTCGAAAATTTATTAGTAACAAGTCCGTTGACGAAGACGACAGTATCCAAGATTATCAAGCCAATCAAGGACACGTTCGACAACATGGACAAGAAGATGGAAGAAGCAATGGCAGACAAGAGCCTGCCAGCAAGCTCAAATACTCCAGCTTAATTCGCAGGGCTTTCTATGTGTGGCCTACTGCCACCATGGAACAAGTTGAAATGATGACCATGGAAGAGCTTCGCTTACGAGAGCAAGCACATGATTTGCGTTCTATTGATGAACATGAGTTGCTGACTAATTTTGCTTTTGAAAATCGAAAAGTACAGGGTGCTGACAAAGATGGTAATTACGTTGTTAAGAACCCTTCTCAAATTGTTGATTTCAGAAAAATTCGTAAGAAGATTACTGGCGAAATTGAGAAAGACGAGGCCAAGGTTAATCAATTAAAAGAGCTTTCTGATCGTGCTAAAAGGGCACGAGAAGAAGCGATAAGAGAATTAAAGAAAGGAGGTAATTAATGGCAGATAGCTATTCAATCAACGCTACATTTAGTTTGAAGGACATGTTCTCAGCTCCATTGGACAAGATTAAGCGGAACATGCAAGAGACTGCTGAACAGCCTAAGAAGCTCACGGCAAGCTTGATGGATATTGCTAAAGGTGCTGGTGCTTTTGCTGTCATTAGTAAGGGATTAGATGCTGTTAAAGACAGTGTATCGAGTGCTGTTGGCCGATTCGATACGTTGAATGCGTATCCCAAAGTGATGAAACAAATGGGCTATTCTACCCAAGACACGCAAGAGTCGATTAAACTTTTGAAAAAAGGTATTGATGGTCTGCCAACGTCACTGCAAGACATTACGAAAAATTCCCAGAGCTTTGCGATATTAACTGGTTCAGCGAAAGATGGAGCTAAAACCGCCAATGCATTGAACGATGCGTTCTTGGCATCTGGAGCGAGTGCGGCTGATGCTAGTCGAGGCGTGCAACAGTATAGTCAAATGTTAGCGGCTGGTAAGGTTGATATGCAGTCATGGCGAACGTTGACTGAAACAATGCCATATGCGTTGAATGAAGTGGCCAAGGCGTTTGGATTTACTGGTAAATCTGCTCAGAAAGACCTATATAATGCTTTGGAGTCTGGCAAGATAACTACTGACCAATTGAATCAGAAATTCATTGAATTAGATGGTGGTGTCAATGGCTTTGCTAATACTGCCCGTACTGCTACTGGTGGAATTGGAACATCGTTTACCAACATGCGAAACGCTGTTGTCAACGGTCTGGCTAATACAATTACAGCTATTGATAATGGTATTAAGTCTGCTGGTATAAAGGGCGGTATTGCAGAATTATTTAATGATGCAAAGAATATCATTAATGATGGATTTCAAAAAATTAACGGTGTTGTTGAGACATACATTCCCCAAATTATATCTGTAACTTCTGGCCTATTTAAATTTATTGATGACAATAAAGATTGGATGCTACCGTTGACAGCAGGTATTGCATCAGCTACTGCAGCTTACAAAGCATACATTATTGCAGCTAATTTAGTAGCGTTAACAGGCAATATATCAAAGGAATTGTCAATTATTGCATTCGCATTTAGCAACGTTAGAAAGGAAGCTGGAACTGCTAAAGCAGCGATGGTTGCTTTCAATGTAGCTACTGGAGGTAACTTAATTGGCGCAGGAATACTTGCTCTACAGGCAATTATTGTTGCTCTTACACTGTTTTTTACAAAAACAGAAACAGGTCGAAAAGCATGGGAAAAATTAAGTGAAACCGTTTCAAAAGTGACTGGAAAAATTGCTTCTGAAATGGAAAAAATTGCTTCAGCAGTTGCACCTATCTTTTCTAAAATGGCTAGTGTAACTACATCTGCTTTTTCAGCAATTGATTCATTTGCTAAAAAATCATTCGACTCTGTTAAAAATTCAATTTCAAAAACGTTGTCTAATGCTGGTACATCAATGGGAACAGTGATGGATTCAATGAAGAATTCAGCCCAGTCAAGCGGTTCTTCAATTGCTAACAGTTTCGAACAAATGAAGAATAATGTAGGTAATGCATTTGATTCGATTAGACAATCAAGTTCAGGAGTTTTCGAAAAAATTGGTGAAGCGATTGGAAAAGTTGTTATTTATCTAACTCCAGCTATTGAATCGTTGACAAACTTCTTATCGACTGCTCAAGGATTTCGAGCTGTTGCTTCTATTTTTGTAGGAATTGCCACATCATTGATGGGAATATCATTGCCAATTTCGATTGTTATCGGCCTGCTTTCAAAGCTTGGAATTGCATTTGCTCAAACTGGTAACTTTTCTCAAGCCGTTGATATTGTGTCGAACGATATGGTGTCAATGGTTGATAATGCGACTATCTACATCAGTAAGTTCAGTGACATTATCGTTAATGTTATTAATTCAATTGCTGACTACATTTCAGGACACATTGATCAGATAACTGATGTAATGGTAAATATTATTACTAAGATGGCGGATGTTATTTCTAACAATCTTCCTATCTTAATTACTAAATTTACTGATGTTATTACTAAATTAATTACTAGCTTGTCCGAAAAGATACCGGATGTAGTCAACGCTATTGTTCCAATGATTCCTAAGATAGTTGATGCAATTTCGCAATCGATTCCGCAATTATTGATGGCTGGTGTTCAGATTATCTTAAGTATATTAAACGGGATTGTCAGTGCTCTTCCACAGATTATCAATGCTATTATTCCAGCTATTAATTCGCTAGTACAGGCGTTTACTCAAATGTTACCGCAATTGATTGAAGTAGGCATGAAAATTATCATCACTTTGATTGAAGGACTTGTTGTAGCAATACCTCTCTTGTTGCAAGCATTAGTTCCACTGATTATGCAGATTACGCAAGCATTAATCCAGAATTTGCCAATCATCATTCAGGCAATTGTTCAAATTATTATTGCAGTGTCGATGGCATTAATTCAGAATCTACCAACGATTATTCAAGCCATCGTTCAAATTGCTATAGCGCTAGTTAACGCAATTGTCCAAATACTTCCGTTACTTATTCAAGCGGTTATTCAAATAGTTATTGCTTTAGCTGGAGCAATAATTCAGAATCTACCAACGATTATTCAAGCCATCGTTCAAATTGCTATAGCGCTAGTTAACGCAATTGTCCAAATACTTCCGTTACTTATTCAAGCGGTTATTCAAATAG
>NZ_CAUZLM010000003.1:0-218863 GCF_963580165.1 Fructobacillus evanidus | reverse complement strand
ATAGCATTGTTTTTTCCAAAGATAATAAATATTAACTTTGTCTTCTTTTGATAATTTAGACATAGTAAAACCCCGAAATTTGGTTGTCCAAATTTCGGGGTTCATATCATTGCAGGTCTGACTTTTTTGATTTGACGATGATAGAATCGCAGCTTTCATTATTACAAGAGTGCTTCCAAAGTTGGCAAGTCCTCAACTACCTGGGTTGGTTTGATTTCTGCCGGGCTTTCTTTGTGATTGGGATTAATCCAAATAGTGTCGAGTTGATAGTTTTGGCCACCTAGGATGTCAGAAGTTAAGCCATCCCCAATCATTACTGTATTTTCCTTGGTCATTTGTGGATTATCTTGGAAAATGCGGTCGAAGAAGGCTGCGTCGGGTTTAGAAGCACCAATCATTTCAGAAGTGAAAATTTGGTCAAAGTACTGATCTAAGCCAGTTTCCTTGAGGCGCAGGCGTTGAGTGGCATCCTGGCCATTCGTACCAGCGATAATCGTATATTGATTTTGTAGGTGTTGCAAGATTTCGGTGGCATAGGGGAGCATCCGATAATTATGGTCACGCAATGTGGCGTATTCTTGCTCAAGTCGGTCGGCATCATAGTCGATTCCAAGAGTTTCGAGGGTCTTTTTGAAACGCTCTTCAAAAATTTGTTGGCGAGCAATTTCTTTGAATTCGTATTGTTGCCAGAGATGGTGGTTAATCTCTTGGTAAGTTTCTAGTGCATGGTCTAAATCAGTGCCTGTTAAGCCTAATTCATTTGAAAAAAGCTGACGAATGGCGGCGATTTCGCCTCCAGTAAAGTCCAAGAGGGTGTCATCAAGGTCAAAAATCAAGTATTCATAGGTCATGCTACAATCCAACTTTCTATACTATAATTAACTTTAATTATGATAACACGGTGGTTAAAAGACAACCCCTTAATTTTTGTTTTATTTTAAAAGAAAAAGGGACGTGCCAAACTGATTTTAAAAAATAATTAAAAAACGTCCTTTGTTATCAAATTTTAATCTTGATAAACTTGACGAAGCCCCCCTGGTTAGGTGTTTAATGGGGAGGTAATATTTTTTGTTAAAATGCTAACGAAAGAAGGAATGATTGTCTGATGAAAATCGAGAAGAAGCATGTTGTCGGGATTGTCCTGGCAGTCGTGGTTTCGCTTTTTGCCCAATTTTTGAGTAAATATTTACCGCAATTGGGAGCCGAAAGTTTGGCCATGATTATTGGGATTTTGTTGGGAAACACTATTTTTGCTGGTGACCTGTATGGTGCTGGGGTTAAGTGGTCAGAAAAATATCCAATTGAGATTGGGATTGCTTTGCTGGGGTCGACTTTGACCTTTAAAACCCTTTCCAAATTAGGATTGAATGGTATTGTCTTTATCATTATTAATATGGTCTTGGTGATTGGGATTGTCTTCTTGTTGGGGAAGTACCTGTTTAAGGTCGATGATAACAGTACGATGCTGATGGGTGCCGGCAATGCTGTCTGTGGTTCCAGTGCCATTGCCGCCGTTGCGCCCGTTATCAAAGCCAAGGATGACGACCGTCGAACAGCAGTCGCAACCGTTTCCCTGACCGGAATGTTGCTTTTGCTGACACTACCAAGTTTGTCACACTTCTTATTTGGTAATAATGATCTATTGCGTGGGGCCTTAGTTGGTGGCACAGTCCAGTCTGTTGGGCAGGTTGTTGGAACCGCTTCCTTGATTAACTCAAACGTTGTGACCTTTGCAACGCTGTTTAAGCTGTTACGGGTCATCATGTTGGTCTTTGTGGTTGTTTTGTTTGCTTACATTGCCAAGCGTAAGAACGCAAAGGAAGCAGTCGCAGAGGATGAAAAGGCTAAAATTACGATTTTACCTTGGTATATCATCGTCTTTGCTATCTTACTGGTAGTGAATTCAATCATTGCTTTGCCGACTCCAATTCATCAATTTAGCCACACGGTGTCAACTTTCTTCGGCGTAGTCAACTTGGCTGCGATTGGCTTGAACTTGAAATGGTCAGTTATCAAAAAGAGTGGGGTCAAGTTCCTTAGTTTTGGTTTCTTGGTCGGCACTGTTCAAGTTTTGCTCGCTGTTGTTTTGATTCATTTGTTCTTTTAAATATTCGTTGAAAAATTAGTCCTGACGTCAACCGTCAGGACTTTTTTGTGTTAAAATAATCATATTAAGGGCATATGCAGGCGAAACCCGTATCAAATTGCCGTCGAAAAAAGGAGGCTTTTTTGATGCGCATTCATGTTTTGCAACATACACCAAACGAAGGACCAGGGAGCATTGCTCGTTGGTCACAGAAACACGGTCATGAGATGACCGTTCACCACCCAGCTCATTTTCAAGATGTCTTGCCAAAGGCGGAAGATGTTGATTTCTTAGTTATTTTGGGTGGACCAATGAGTCCTAATGATGACTTGCCTTGGATTGCTGAAGAGCGGTCATTAATTGCACAACTAATGGCCCAGCATAAGCCGATTTTTGGGGCGTGCTATGGTGCTCAGCAAATTGCTAAGGTTCTTGGGGGCGAAGTTCTTGATGCCCCTTATAAGGAAGTTGGTTGGGCACCGGTTAAGCGGGTTAGTGACCGTATTCCAGGCTTACCGGAGAAAGTGGAAGCGCTCCATTGGCATGAGCAAATGTTTGCCATACCTGATCAGGCAGAGCTGTTATTCAGTACTGATTTGGTCAAAAATCAGGGTTTTGTCTTTGAAAATCTCTTAGGATTACAGTTTCACTTTGAGCCAGAGGCTGACAACGTCCGCGAAATGGTTGCTAATGATAGCGCGTATGCCAACGACGCTAAAAATGCTTTGCACCAAACAGGAGCTGATATTTTAGCTCACGGTGTCCCAAGCAACAATCAGGGAATAATGTTCTTGCTGTTGGACTATTTAGTTGACCAAACAAATTAAATTTAGGCAAAAATAAAAGGGCTGTCATTGATGACAGTCCTTTTATTGTGCATTGACTCAATTGACTTAGTCTTTGATAACGAGTAGGTGAATCAATTTGTCGTAACCAGTGCTTTCATCAGCATCGCTTACACGTAATGGGCCAGCAATCACTCGAGTAACGCCAGCCAAAACTAGTGTTCCAATAATGACCAAAGCAAGTGTTACCAAAACGGCGATTGCTTGATGACCAAGCAAGTCCCAGTGGCCAGAAATTAAACCAGCGGCACTACCTGGCAAGTTCTTATCAGCGAAGACACCGGTCAGAAGAGCACCAACGGTACCGCCGATTCCGTGAATACCAAAGGCATCCAATGTGTCGTCGTAACCAAAGAAGTTCTTAATCGTTGTGATGCTGACAAAACCAAGGACGCCAGCAATCAAGCCCATCACAATAGCAGCCCATGGTTGAACGTAACCAGCTGCTGGCGTAATTGCGACCAAACCAGCTAAGGCACCGGTTACCAATCCATCGAGTGTGACCTTCTTTTGAATCTGGTAAGCAATCACTCCCCATGAAAGAACAGCTGCTGATGAGGCAACCCATGAGTTAATCAAAGCCACGATGGTTTGGTTGTTAGCAGCTAAAGCTGAACCAGAGTTGAATCCGAACCAACCAACCCAGAGTAAGAAACCACCAACCAAAACATAGATTGGATTCGTTTGATGTGGCTTTTGATTGTTACGTGGGCCGAGAATCAAAGCCAATACCAAGCCTGTGACACCAGATGAGATGTGAACAACAGTACCACCAGCGAAGTCAATAGCACCCAATTTAGCTAAGAAACCGTTATCCCAAACCATGTGGGCAAGGGGAGCGTAAATGAAAATCAACCATAATGTTAGGAAAGTTAACATTGACTTCAACCGCATCCGTCCAACCACTGAACCAGTGATGATGGTAATGGTGATAATTGGGAACATTCCTTGGAAGATGGCAAAGGCACCATCTGGAATGTTCAAACCGCGAGTAGACCCTGAAAGGGAGACGTGGTTCAGTCCCAAGTAATGTAGGTTTCCAATAAAGGAACCAGATCCACCAAAGGATAAGCTATAACCTAACAATGCCCAGACGACTGTGGCTAGACCAATCAGCAATACTGATATACCAACCGTATGCAACAAGTTTTTCTTGTCGCCTAATCCTGCGTAAAACAATCCCAAACCTGGGGTCATGATCCAAACCAAAACGGCTGATGTCAGGACCCAAGCAATACTTCCACTATCCATGTGAATTCCTCCAAGTACTGTTTCCCTGCTATTTATTACAGGTCTTATCATACCGCTTGTTATAACTGTACCAATTTAAATTTGGTAGCTTTCCTGACAAAGATTATATGCCTTGTTAGGCAAAGGGGGGTATATTCGTCAGTAAATATTCGGGAAACGCGATGAATTGCTGACCTGGTGACCGAATACGCCAGGGTTTTTATCAATAAGGAGAACTCATGTTTGACACTGCTGATGATTTTATTCGACGTGATCCTGCTTTACAGCACCGCTACCAGGTTTTGCTTTTCCATACTGGTTATAAGGCGGTCAGGGCTTATCGCAAAAGCCATTACCTCTGGACGCATGGCCACCCATTTTTGGCTCAGTTACTTGCGACCCATAGTAAGAGAAAAACCGGGATTGATATTCATCCCGGTGCAACAATTGGTAAAAATCTAGTGATTGATCACGGTGTCAACGTCGTGATTGGTGAAGAAACCGTGATTGGCGATGATGTGACGATTTACCAGGGCGTCACCTTAGGGGCACGTTGCGCTGTGAAAGATGGCGTGCGGCGTCATCCAACCATTGGCGACCGAGTCTTAATCGGTGCTGGTGCTAAGGTAATTGGGAACATCCATATTGGCCAGGATAGCAAAGTCGGTGCCAATGCTGTTGTTTTGCAAGACATTCTTGCTGGTCAGACGGTTGTGGGTATTCCTGCCCGTGTGGTTAATTAATGAAAATCAGCTGGGTTGAGTTTTTGAAAGAGGACAACTGTTGATAAAAGTGTCGTAAATTTTTTGTAAATGGCTCAGAGCGCGCATTAATGCGGCCTGTCAATTATGTCGTCTTTTCCTAATTAAAATTGAAACGATTCATAGAAAAAAGCAAAGTTAACTTTGCTTTTTTGTTAATTTAAAATCAACTGATTAGGAGCCTGATTTAGATAGAAAGTAAAACTTTTATATTAATTGCTAATATGTATAATATATTACGTAAGATATTATAAATTAAAGAGAGATGGTTTTATGATGCGAATTAAGATGTTTAAATCGGGTAAAAACTGGGTCATGATGGGAGTGGCGATTGCTGGTGCCTTAACTTTCGCGGGTATTTCCGCGAGTGCTGATGTAACTAGCGCACAAAGTAACAACCAGGCAACGGCGACTGCCACGGTGAACTCATCAGGGCAAAGCCAACAGAAGGCTGCTGATCAGGCTACAAGTGGCAGTTCAAATGATACAAATCAAGCGGACACGGTTAACGATAAAAGTGATTTAGCACAGGGCTCAAACAACACAGCAGCAACTAGTGATGCGAACGTCAAGACAACGACTACAAATAGTACGAACACTGGCTCAGAAAGTACTCAACAATCGGCTGATGATTCAAAGCAATCAGCCAAAACAACTGAAAGTCAATCTACCGTAAGTACTAGTGATAGTCAGTCAACGTCATCTGACCAAAATCAAAAGACTGTGACTAATAATCAATCTGCAGCAACGACTAGTAATAATCAAAAAGCGACTGACAATCAAC
Organism: Fructobacillus evanidus; assembly: GCF_963580165.1. Taxonomy (NCBI): domain Bacteria; kingdom Bacillati; phylum Bacillota; class Bacilli; order Lactobacillales; family Lactobacillaceae; genus Fructobacillus; species Fructobacillus evanidus. The sequence goes on along the minus strand of NZ_CAUZLM010000003.1, from coordinate 213,157 downwards.
CGAGTCAACGCGATACGGCACTGACTAATTTTGCTCAGCAGCATGTTAATGGTTATATCTATTCACCTGATGTTTCAGGAGCGAATGGTGGTTGGAATTGGTTTGTTGATGGAAAGCCCTACACAGGCTTCCAATATCATGAGGGAACTTATTACTGGTTTGTTGATGGTGTCCGACAAAATCAGGGTTGGCGGAATGCTTGGAATCTGAACTATTATACAGACCAAGATGGTCGTGCTGTCCAGGGTATTCAAAACATTAATGGTCAGGATTTTGATTTTGGTAATGATAACACGTATTACTTGCGATCAACTGGTTACCTTTATGACGGTTCAGCGCAAAATGGTGGATATCGTTGGTACGACAATGGTCAACTATATTCTGGCTTTCGTGGTTATATGGGCACTTACTATTGGTTCTTGGATGGTGTTCGACAAAATGAAGGTTGGCGTAGTGCCTGGGGCTTAACTTACTACACTGATCAAGATGGTCGTGCTGTCCAGGGCAGCCGGATTATTGATAGTAAGTTATATGATTTTGGTGATGACAATACCTACTATGAACGGCCGTTAAATGGTTATTTGTGGGATGGATCAGCTCAAAATGGTGGTTACCGTTGGTATGATAACGGTAATCTTTATACTGGCTTTAAAGCCTACACTGGCACTTATTACTGGTTTGTCGATGGTGTTCGGCAAAATCAGGGTTGGCGGAATGCGTGGGGGCTAACATATTATACGGATCAAGATGGCCGCGCTGTACAAGGTATTCAAGGCATTGATAACGGTACTTATTTCTTTGGTGATGATGGTACTTATTACATGCGAACTAACCAATACTATACGGATGGTAACAGTATCTATTATGCTGGTGGTGATGGTCGTGCATTGACTGGTAACCAAAATGTTTTGGGCCGTTCAGTTTCGTTCGATGGTAACGGTCGTTTAGATGTTAGCCAGTTGAATATTGATTTTCCTCATGTTTCTTTGAACCAAGGACAACTAGGCGCACCAGAAGGTTGTGAAGGCGTTTCATTCCAGATGGCGCTTTCCGCCAAGGGCAAGAATGTGCCAAATATTCACGACATTTATAATCAGATTGGTTATGGTTTTAACGTTTCAGCTGACCAAGGTTTCCATGGCAACCCATTTGGCTACGGCCAATGGTATACTCAAACGGTTTTGGCCTCTGCTTTGGCCCGAAACTTGAACGGCGTCTTTGGCGTTCAAACCAAGGACATCACGGGAGCCGGTGTCAATGACGTGCTGGTTCAATTATTATCATGGAACCCAGTTATTACCTACGTCCCATGGAACTTGCAGCTTAATAATGCAAGTAACAACTTCCATGTTCAACTGATTTACGGTTACCAAAATGGTGGCTTTAAGATTGCTGATCCACTACAAATTGCTCGTGGTGCCAATTATTGGCTGTCAACAAGTGATTGGCAGTATTTGAACTCCAATGTGCAGCCAACTGGCTATGGTGCACCAGCTTCCATGAACGTTGCCGTAATCTAAAACAAACGATTGGATTGATAAAAATTAGGACATTGTCCTCTCTTCTGTCACTTGAAGCTAGGCTCAAAACTGAGCTTAGCTTCTTTTTATTGCGCTACTATCCTGTTTTCTTGCTATAATAGAATAAACTTAATGAAGGAAAAAGTGCATGGCAGACTGGCAGAAAATTGTTGTAAAAGTGGGAACAAGTACCATTGTGGACCTGGATGGGCAAATCAAATACCCGGTTGTGAACCGTTTAGCTCAAACACTATCGACCTTGCAAAAGGATGGTCACCAGGTGCTATTGGTGACTTCAGGTGCCATTGGAGTCGCTTTGAACCAGATGAATTTGCACCAGCGACCAAAGGAAATTCCAAAGCAACAGGCGCTCGCTGCCATTGGGCAGGGGTATTTAATGTCTTTGTACCACCAAAGCTTTGCCTTCTATCAGCAGCAGGTTGGGCAGGTTCTTTTGACTTATGATGTCTTTGATAACCCAGTCATGCTAGAAAATACTACAAACGCCATTGAAACACTTTTTGACCAAGGTGTGATTCCGATTATTAACGAAAACGATGTGATTGCCGTTGACGAGTTGGATCACCAACACTCGTTTGGTGATAACGACCGCTTAGCCGCATTAGTGGCGAAGCAAATTCAAGCCGATGGCTTAATTATTTTGAGTGATGTTGATGCACTTTATACGGCTAACCCAAATATTGATCAAAATGCCAAGCCAATTCACCGAGTTGAAGAGATTACGGAAACAATTTGGCTTAGTGCAACGGGTTCAACTTCCGGTTTGGGCACTGGTGGCATGAGCACGAAGTTAGCGGCAGCTGATTTAACGATGAAAAATGGTCAAAAAATGGCCTTAGTGAATGGGAATGACCCGGCCAATATTCTTGCTGTGATTGCGGGAGAAGAAATTGGGACACTTTTTGAGGAATAGACGATGACAATAGTTGAAAAAATTGGCCAACAGGCCAAAGAAGCAGCACAAGTTGTTGCGCAATTATCAACACAAGACCGCAACCAAATTTTATTGTCGATGGCTGAAGCCTTGCGGGAACAAAAGTCAGCTATTATGGCCGCAAACCAAACGGATTTAGCCAGTGCAACAGCACTTTCTGGCCCAATGCGCAATCGCCTAACGCTTGATGATGCGACGATTGAGGGCATCGCTACTTCCTTGGCTGCCGTGGCGGATCTTGACGATCCATTGGCTGGCCCATATGAAAATTGGGAACACCCATCTGGATTCAAAATTATCAAGAAAACTGTTCCACTTGGAGTGGTAGCAATGGTCTATGAGGCCCGTCCGAATGTGACGGTGGATGCAGCCGCCTTGACGTTCAAATCAGGTAACGCCGTGATTTTACGTGGTGGTAAAGAAGCAATCCATTCCAATATTGCCTTGGCGCAGGTGCTCCGTTCCGTACTGACGGACCATCAATTGAATCCTAATATTATTCAATTGATCACCGATACCACACATGATTCTGTTAACGAGTTGCTCCACCTTCGTCAATACGTAGACGTCTTAATTCCTCGGGGATCTGGCAGCTTTATTGACTTTGTGGTGACGAATGCCACCGTACGAGTGATTGAAACTGGGGCAGGCAACACGCACATCTTTGTGGATGAAGATGCCGACCAGGATCAGGCAATCGAAGTGATTGTCAATGCAAAAACGCAAAAGCCCGCTGTCTGCAACGCCGCCGAAAAGCTATTGATTCATGAGAAAATTGCTGCTGAATTCTTGCCGAAGGTGGCTTCGGCCTTGATTGAAGCTGGTGTTGAACTACGCGGCGACGACCAGGCTGTGGCTATTGATGGCCGTCTCTCACTAGCCACACCAATTGATTGGGATACGGAATACAATGATTTAATCATGGCGATTAAGGTTGTGACCGATATCGATGCTGCCATTGATTGGATTAATGCGCATACGACTCACCATTCTGAAACTATTCTTGGTCAAAATGCTCAACATGTTGCTGATTTTATGAACCGAGTGGATGCAGCGGTGGTGTACCAAAATGTTTCGAGCCGCTTTACGGACGGTTTTGAATTTGGCTTTGGTGCCGAAATCGGTATCTCCACGCAAAAGTTGCACGCTCGTGGGCCAATGGGCTTGCCAGCGTTGACTACTATTAATTACGAAGTTTTTGGCGATGGCCAAACTCGTCATTAAAATCAAGCACCCAGACGATTTCTTGTTAAATAGTTCAAAAAGTTATCAATCTTTTTGAACTATTTTTGTTTTCTGTTACGATTTTAGAATAAAAAGGTGTAAACTAAAAATATGCAAAAAAATACCTTTCATTTTAATACAAATCGATTGATGGTCATTATTAACGGGGCTTTGGTTGGTGTTTTAACCGGGATTGTGGTGTCTGTTTTTCGAATGAGCATTGAACACTCGCTTTCGTGGTGGCGTGATATGTATACGTACATTAAAAACGGCCACTGGTCAATGCTTGTTCTCGTTGTTTTTATTAATTTAGTAATCGGCGTGATTGTCGCGATGTTAGTGAAAAAGGAACCCAATATCGCGGGTTCTGGGATTCCGCAGGTTGAAGGGCAGTTGATGGATCAACTGCATTTAAATTATTTTTCGATTCTATGGCGGAAATTTGTTGCCGGTATCTTAGCTATTGGTTCGGGCCTGATGTTGGGACGCGAAGGCCCCTCGATTCAACTTGGAGCCGCCGTCGGACAGGGGGTTGCTGAAACCATCAAGGTTGATCATAGTCAAAAAAAGTCACTGATTGCGGCCGGTACGGCTTCGGGTTTGGCTGCCGCCTTTAATGCACCGTTAGCTGGTGTGATGTTCGTCTTGGAAGAAATCTACCATAGTTTTTCGCCGGTTATCTGGCTGGGGGCATTGGCCGGTTCTGTGATTGCTGATGCAATTTCCACGATTGTTTTCGGCCAGACGCCGGTTTTGGCGGTTGGACAATTACCAATCATCCCAGTCCGCCTCTATGGTCTTCTATTAATTTTGGGACTTGTTCTCGGTTTGCTTGGTTTTCTGTACCAAAAAACGCTCTTGGCCAGCCAGAAGATCTATCAATGGACACACTTACCAAAATACCTGAATGGTTTGATTCCACTGATGCTTGTTATTCCGTTAGGTCTTTTTTGGTCAAACGGTCTTGGTGGGGGCAATAATTTAGTCTTAGCGCTTGGTCATCACGTTCCAGGCATCAAAATTTTATTGGCCATGGTACTGGTTCGCTTTATCTTTTCGATGATTAGTTACGGTTCAGGCCTTCCCGGAGGAATTTTTCTACCAATTTTGACACTCGGTGCTTTAAATGGTGCCATCATTGGTCAGCTCTTTGTTATTTTTGGCTGGTTATCTGCGTCCTATCTCATTGATTTCGTGGTTATCGGCATGGCGGCTTATTTTGCGGCTATCGGGAAGGCGCCTTTTACTGCCATCATCCTGATTATTGAGATGGTCGGTTCCGTAACCCATTTTTTGCCGTTGGCCTTTGTCAGCTTAGTTGCTTACCTAGTGGTCGACTTGTGCAACGGTGCACCAATCTATGAATCATTGTTGAACCGTCTTTTGCAAAATCAGGAAGAGGATGGTGGCCAGCAGTTGATTACCTTGGAAGTGCCAGTTTTGGCCGGTACAGTTTTAGAGGACCGTGAAATTCGCGATATTGATTGGCTCAGTCAAAGCTTAATTACGATGGTGAAGCGGGGAAATCAAAGCTTACTACCAGCTGGAGACCTGATTTTACGGCCGGGAGATACCATCTATGTTCGGACGGCACAAGCCGAATCGAAAAAAGTTCGGGCATCGCTTCTATTGAAAATGTAAAAATATTGAAAAGGTCCAATTCAGTGTTTGCTGAGGAAGCCCTTTTGTTATAATATTTTTTTAAAATCAGCACAAGGAGAGAAGGTCATGGGCTATCAGAAAATACTCGTAACGGGAGGCGCTGGTTTTATTGGCGCTAACTTCGTTCGTTATCTGTTGGAGCACAATCATAAAGTCGAAATCACTGTTTTAGATAAGTTGACTTACGCCGGTAATTTAGAAAATCTAGCTGATTTACCAACTGAACGACTGCATGTAGTGGTTGGCGATATTTGTGACGCGCCACTGGTTAATCAGCTGGTTCAGACCGTCGATGTCGTGATTAACTTTGCGGCGGAGAGCCATAATGATAATTCGTTAGCCGACCCAAGGCCATTTTTGGATACGAATATTATTGGTACCTATACGTTGCTGGAAGCGGTTCGCAAATACCATGTTTTCTATCACCACGTTTCGACGGATGAAGTTTTTGGTGACTTACCGATTGATTCCACGGCGGCTTTTCAAGAGGAATTCCGCTATCAACCTTCGTCACCATATTCGGCAACCAAGGCGAGCTCCGACCACCTAGTTCGGGCTTGGGTCCGGTCTTTTGGTATTCAGGCTACGATTTCAAATTCGTCGAATAATTACGGCCCTTATCAATATGTTGAAAAACTAATTCCAAGGACAATTGCTACTGTTATGAGTGATGAAAAGCCCCAAGTATTTGGTTCGGGGAAGCAGGTGCGTGATTGGCTACACGTGACGGACCACGTGCGAGGTCTGTTAGCTGTGTTGGAAAAGGGAAAAAACGGTCAAACCTATCTTTTTTCGGCTAATTGTCAGTTGAGTAATTTAACAGTTGTGCAAAAAATCTTGCATCAGTTGGGCCAGGATTCCTCGAATATTTTGCATGTTGCTGACCGACCGGGTCATGATCAGCGTTACGCCTTGGATGCTAGCCGGACGATGGCAGCCCTTGACTGGCACCCGGTCTTTACTTTTGATGCCGGGCTGAAAGAAACAATTACCTGGTACCAAAATCACCAGGATTGGTGGCAGAAAGCGCACTCGATTGTCGAAGCTAAGTACCTTCAGGAAGGACGTCGATAAAAAATGGTTGAAGAATTTTTTATTCGTGAGGCAACGTTGCTCGATTTAGCAGCCCTTCATACGCTCAACACAAATGAGTTGGGGTATGATTATCCAATTGAGAAGGCGAAAAATCAGTTATTGCAATTGCTGGAAGATCAACGTCACCATCTGTTGGCGGTTGCTGAAAATTCACAACACGAGATTTTGGGTTATCTTCATGCCGAAGTTTATCAGGAAATATATGCTGATTCTGCGTTGAATATTTTGGCATTGGCGGTCAACCAGTCAGCGCAGGGGCAGGGAATTGGCACGGCTTTAATTGAGTGGTTAGAGGAGGCGGGCAAAAACCGAAAAATTCGAATCATCCGGCTTAATTCTGGTGCAAATCGCCAAGATGCCCATGCCTTTTATCGACATCTTGGCTTTGAAGAAGTGAAAACGCAAAAGAAATTTGTCTTAGTAAGTGATTGACGGTTTATTCCGTAAAGCGAGACGGAGTGTTCGATCGGTAAACGCCTTCCGAAATTGGTATAGGTGTTTTTTTAATCAATATTATTCTAATTAAAGTATATAATCACTGATTTAACAGCGTTTTTTATTAGAAATATTATTTTATCCTTTAAAACTTACAAAAATTGTTATAAGTATGCTACAATAATATTAGTCATACTTATTAGTTTAAGAATACTTTTATTCACTCTGATGGCGTCGTACTTTCATACATATCTGAATATTAATTTTGACAGTTAATTGTGCCAGTATTCCAATTAGCTAAAAACCTACATGTTAATCGCAAACGATTAGCCGAAATTGTTCGCTTTTTATCTATGAAGAGACACGATTTCAAAATTCGGGGACTTACACCACTTTATTGTCGGCGCCGAACTTTGAGTAGTATGCAACTGCCAACACGGTCACGCAAGAGAAGACGTGCCGTGGCCAGGAGACCATCTCTGGTGTGATACCTTCTCATGAACCATTGAAAGGAATACTCATGCAAGCATTCCAAAAAGGAGTTCAAGCAACACTCAAGGCTCTTGGGACAAAACCGGACCAAGGGCTTTCGGAAAATCAGGTCGAGAAAAGCCGGCAAGAACACGGGAAAAACGTTTTCGTTGCTGAAAAAAAGACATCATTAGCTAAGAAAATTTTGCTTAGTTTAAAGGATGTGGCAACTATCATTTTGCTGATTGCGGCCGGGATTTCCTCTGTCGCCACTTATTTGGAAGGAAGTAATAATTACTTCGAAAGTCTGTTGGTGATTGGGATTGTGGTCATCAACTCAGCATTGTCCATTTTCCAAGAAGGAAAGGCGGAGAGCTCTTTAGCCGCCTTGAAGGATTTGAATAAGAGCCAGGTTAAGGTTTTGCGTGACGGCCAGCCGGAATTAATTGATTCGGATGACGTTGTTGTCGGCGATATTTTGCTCTTAGAAAACGGACGATCCATCGCCGCTGATGCGCGTTTAATTGAAGCTGTTGAATTGCAGACAGAAGAGTCTGCATTAACTGGTGAAAGTTTACCCGTTGAAAAAGATGCGGAGGCTACTTTTGAGGGAGACAAGGACGTCGACCTCGGTGAACGAGTAACGATGGTTTATCGTGGTACGACCGTTGTTAACGGTCATGGGCTTGCCATTGTCACGGCCGTCGGAATGGCAACCGAAATGGGTAAGATTGCCAGCCTGTTGAACAACGAAAACAGCACGCCATTGACACCATTGCAACGTCGTTTGGCTCAATTAGGTCGTAATATTTCTTATTTGGCCATTATCTCGGCGATTGTCGTCTTGACGCTGGGAATTGCCCAAGGGATGGATTTGAAGCACATCTTCTTAACGGCCATCTCCTTAGCCGTTGCCATTGTGCCGGAAACGTTGCCAGTGATTGTGACTATGACGTTGGCCCTTGGTGTTCAACGGATTGCCAAGAAGCACGCTATTATTCGTCGATTACCAGCGGTGGAAACGTTGGGAACAACCAATGTCATCGCTTCGGATAAAACTGGAACTTTGACGCAAAACAAGATGACAGTTCGTCAAGTTTGGCAAGCGAGTCAAAATCAGTTATCAGCCACAGCAGATGGTATCACACCTGAGGCCGAGGAAGTTTTGTCACTGGCAGCAATGTCAACAAACGTTACCGTAGCGGAAGATGAAGATGGGGAAACTCGTTTTGATGGCTTGCCAACGGAAGTTGCTTTGGTGAGGGCTATTGACCCAATTAAAAGTCGAGAAGACTTATTGACTGAATATCCTGTAGTTGATCAGGTACCATTTAATTCAACAAAAAAGCGGATGACAACCGTTCATCAGCGACCAGATGGTGGTTACATTGCCATCACTAAGGGAGCCTTTGATGTGTTGGCACCAATGTTGGCAAAGGGTGATGTTGCCGAAGCCGAAAAGGTTAACCAAACTTTCGGTCGTCAGGCACTGCGTGTGTTGACTATTACCAAGCATGTCTTTGATCAGCTGCCTGAAGAACCAACTCAGGAATTTTATGAAAGTAACTTAGAATTGGTCGGCTTGGTCGGTATTATTGATCCACCACGTCTGGAATCGGCAGCGGCTGTTGCCCAGGCAAGACAAGCCGGGGTTAAGACGGTGATGATTACCGGTGACCACGTTGAAACGGCGAGTGCCATTGCTCGTGAAATCGGGATTTTACAACCCGGTGACAAAACATTAACTGGTGCCGAATTGGCGCAATTATCCGATGCTGAATTGGATAAGAATGTTAAAGATTATAGTGTTTATGCTCGTGTAACGCCAACTGATAAAATCAGAATTATCAAGTCATGGCAGCGACAAGATGCTACGATTGCCATGACGGGTGATGGCGTCAATGATGCACCGGCCCTGAAGGCAGCCAATGTTGGTATTTCTATGGGTCAAACCGGAACCGATGTTGCCCGTGGTGCTTCTGATATCGTTTTGACGGATGACAACTTTGCGACAATTATTAGTGCCATCGAAGAAGGACGAGGCGTTTATGTTAAGGTTCGTAAGACCATTAATTTCCTTTTGTCCGCTAACATCTCGGAATTAATTGCTATCTTGATTGCCATGATCTTAGGCTGGGGTTCACCGTTACTCCCAATCCATCTGCTCTTTATCAACCTTGTAGCCGATGGTTTGCCAGGATTCGCCTTGAGTCGCGAACCAATGTTAACAAACGTGATGGATAAGGCGCCAATGCCCAAAAATGCATCACTGTTTAGCCAGGGAGTTGGCCGACAGATTGCCTTAAACGCATCGCTCTTCGCGTTGGTGACCTTAGGAGCCATCTGGCTTGGTCAAAATGTGGCCATGGGTGGTATCGCTACTTCAGAAGAGGTTGGTCAGACAATGGCCTTCGTGGTCTTGTCATTAACGTCGATTATTCACGTTTTCAATATCCGTTCTGAAAAGTCGCTCTTTTCAATTCGTTATGGTGCTAACCCATCGTTGGTTAATATGGCCATCTTAGCCACATTGATTACCATTGCCGTTTCCGTGATTCCGGGTGTTCAAGGACTCTTCGGCTTGGTTGGCTTATCAGCTAGCCATTGGCTGATCATCGTTCTCTTAACTGTTGTGCCGACAATTATCTTAGAAATCCTGAAGAAAATCAGTCCCAAGCTCTTTCAGGTTTAATGACTAACAACTTACTCGAAAGGTAAATGCGCATGCAAGCGAAATCGCAACCCGAACGCCGAAAAAGAGGCTTTTCAATTAGCAGTATTTTCATTATCTTAGGTAGTTTTATTGGTATTAACCAGGTTGAAAAGGTTTATCCCGCTATTCAGGATAATCTCTTCTTGAACTTTATCATCTTCGTTTCGATTTATTCAGGACTAAGTCTGGTTGTATGGGTGTTTCGCAAAGCAAAGCAGCACTTACTACCATAAAATATTAATAGTGAAAAAGAAGGCCCGTTGCTTGAGCAACGGGCCTTTTTCTGTCTAGTGGGTTTGATTTTTAATCATAAAAAGTCGGCTAAAATACCGACTTTTTGTATTGCCATGAATGGAAGAACTCTTAATGATTTTTCCAAATGGAGGCTAAAACGGATCCCGAGATATTGTGCCAGACAGAAAAAATAACTGCTGAAATGGCGGAAGCAGGTTCGAAAAATGAAATTGCTAGCGTGGACGCAAGGGCCGAGTCTTGCATACCAACTTCAAACGTAATTGCCTTCTGTTGGGCAGTGTCCATTTTGAATAGTTTGGCAAACAAAAAACCAAATAGATAGCCCAATAAATTATGCAACATAACAATTGGAATTAAAGCAAGTGTACTAACAGCAAGAATCGTTTTTGAATTAGCGGACAAAACGGCCAGAATAATCAAAACAATCATCACTTGCGAAACTAATGGCATCACGTGGATAATTTTTTGAACATGTTTTTGAAAAATCATATGAACAGTCAATCCCAAAGCGACTGGGATAACTACAATTTCAAATGCTGATAAAAACATTGACTGGAAGGGCACATCAACCCATTTTCCTGCTAACATTTTGAGCAGCAATGGCAACATAAACGGTGCCAATAATGTTGAAAGCAAGCCAATGGACACGTCCAATGCAACATCACCACCGGCTAAAAATGACATGACATTGGAGGAGGTTCCGGATGGGTCAGAACCAACTAAAATAACGCCAACGGCTGCAGCAACAGTTAAATCAAATAAGTGTACTAACAAGAATGCCAAGAAGGGCATAATAACGTAGTGAGCAACAGTCCCCATTAACGCTTGAACAGGCCTTTGGGCTACCCGTTTAAAATCAGCTGGTGTTAATGTAATGCCCATGCCATGCCAAACAAAACAATCATTAATAAGATTGAGACGGCGGAAAGGTTACCAACTTTGGTTGTGGCAATCACTGTTCCTGGCTTAGGTAAAAAGAGTGCAATTAAGACGATTAGCAGGACAAAGAGAGTAAAAAATTTATTAATTATATCGGACAATTGTTTGGCTTTTTGCATATTTTTCTTTCCTTTTTTGTTAATAGACTCCTAAAACAAGTTTGGCATAGTCGCTCATCATATTTTTATTCCAGGCGGGGCTCCAGACGAGTTCGACGACGACTTTTTCGACCTCAACGAGATTCATTAAGGCACGTTCAATCATGGTTTTTAAAGCCTCTGTTAAGGGACAGCCCATCGTGGTTAATGTTAATTGAACAGTTACGCAATGATGATTATCCATCGATAATCCGTAAACTAAACCAAGATTGATGATGTCACATTTCAACTCAGGATCAATTACTTCTGAAAGCGCCTGGACCATTCTGTTTTTAAGGTCTTCTGCTTCAGTTTCCATGAAAGATACCTCGTTTCTTTAACCGAAAAGTTCATCAGCTCCCTTTAAGACAGCACCGGTATTTGCTGAAGTCACAAGACTTTGGTAGCGAGCAATCCAACCATGCTTGATTTTAGGCTTAAAAGGTTTTAATTGTGTTTTTCGCTCTGCTAATTTTGCGTCACTAACATGTAAGTGGATTGACCGGTCAACCAAATCAATCGTAATTTGATCGCCATCATGAATTAAAGCGATTGGTCCTTGATCAGCTGCCTCGGGACTGACATGTCCAACTGAGATACCGCGAGTTGCTCCGGAAAAACGGCCATCAGTAATCAAGGCAACTTCTTTTCCTAGTCCCATCCCAGTTAAAGCGGATGTTGGACCAAGCATTTCGGGCATGCCTGGTCCTCCCTTTGGTCCTTCATAACGGATAACCACTACGTGACCGGCATGAATTTGACCAGCATCAATGGCCTTGACAGCGTCGCCTTCTGAGTCGAACACAATGGCTTCTCCCGTAAACTGTTTGACACTGGCATCGACCCCACCAGCTTTAATGGCTGCGCCATCCGGTGCAAGGTTACCGTAGAGGATGGAGATGCCACCTTCTTTGGAATAAGGATTTACATCAAAGCGCCTGATAATTTCGTCATTTAAAATTTCGTGGTTAGCCACGTTTTCTCGAATGGTTTTCCCAGTCACGGTCATGCGATCAGGATGTAAAATATTACCCATGCGGACAAGTTCGTTCATGATTGCTGGGATACCACCTGCCTGATGAACATCTTCCATTGACCAGTTGGATGATGGCGCAATTTTGGCTAGATAAGGAACTTTTTTGGCAATCTTATTGATATCTTCTTGGTTATAGTCAATTCCTGCTTCATGAGCAATTGCTAAAACATGAAGAACGGTGTTTGTTGAACCGCCCATGGCCATATCAAGCGCAATGGCATCGTCAAGCGCTTCTTTGGTAATCAAATCTTTTGGTTTCACGTTTTCTTTGACTAAGCGCATTAGTTGCTTAGCACCTTCGCGAATCAGGTCACGCCGTTCTGTTGAGGTCGCCAATGCTGTCCCGTTATAGGGTAGGGTAACTCCAAGCATTTCCATTAAGGTGTTCATTGAATTGGCTGTGAACATCCCCGCACAAGAACCACACGTTGGACAAACGTTTTGTTCCATTTGCAAGAATTCGTCTTTGGTCATCAATCCTGATTTAAATGAGCCAACTGCTTCAAACATTGTTGAAAGGGTAGCGGCGTTACCCTTGGCATCTAGTCCGGCTTTCATTGGGCCGCCCGAAACGAAAATCGAAGGGACGTTGCACCGCAGGGAAGCCATCAACATTCCGGGTGTGATTTTGTCGCAGTTTGGCAAGAAAAAGACGCCATCAAACCAGTGAGCAGTAATCACTGTTTCAGCGGAATCAGCAATTAATTCCCGTGATGGTAGGGAATAGCGCATCCCGGAATGGCCCATCGCGATGCCGTCGTCAACGCCGATTGTATTAAATTCAAAAGGAATACCGCCCGCTTCACGAATTGCTTCTTTCGCGATATCGGCTAATTCTCGCAGATGGGTATGACCTGGGACAATTTCGACGTATGAATTGCAAATGGCAATAAAGGGCTTCTTCATATCCTCGGGATTTTGAACTTGTCCTGTTGCATAAAGTAGAGAGCGAGCAGGGGCTTGATGGACCCCTAATTTAATATGATCAGAACGCTGTTTCAAATCATCGCTTGTAACTGTAAAAGAAAATTCATCTTTCATGTTTTGCTCCTTTTGTTCTTGAATTTAATCAAATTCTAATCTAATCGGATGGCGAAACAAGAAAATATTCTAATTTTATATAACAGGAATCATCATCTTACAGGCTTACGGGTGAAATCAGTAGTAAAAGTTGACAATTGACTGTTTCGAATTAAGATTAACATTATAAAAAAATTAGAAAACGAATACATAAAATGGAATATCGCAATGAATTAATTTTGAATACTGTGATTGTCGTCAAACTACCTATTATTTTTTGATAATTAGTAGTTTATTTTTCGTTGATTGCCTACTAATTAAAAATTGAGTAGGCAGTTAGAGGTGGTTTCAAAAAGCAGCTAACTGATGTTAGCTGCTTTTTTCATTTCATAGTGGGGAGAATTATGATCAATACTGAAAAGTTTGTTGAACGGCGAAACATTCTGAAGCTTTCTCAAAGTGACCTTTGCAAAGACATCTGTACACAATCGACCTTATCCAAGTTTGAAAATCAGCAGAGTGTACCAACGTTTGAAATTATGGTTCAGTTATGTGAACGTCTCGGTTTGACGTTAGATGATGTCTTCCCGGTTAGCCGGACACATTCGGTCAATCAAAATGAACAATACCTCAAGCGATTGCAACATGTACTCTTTCATCAAGATGGCCAATTGGCGGCAACATTGTTAGCCGAAGCTGATTTAAATCAATTTAGTCATGATGAGCAAAATGACTACTGGCTGCTATCTTATTTTCATTTAGTGATTTTAAAACTAGACTTTGCACAGGCACATGCCATCCAGAAAAAGTTAGCCAATCGTCAATTAGGAGCCATACAAGCGGTATTCTTTCAGGCGACTACCATGTTTTACTACCATCTCAAAGAAGATAGGCGTCGCGCGAATAGTATTTTTAGCAAGTTATCGCAGCAACAAAATCAGATTGATTTTTCACAACAGGTTGGCTTACAAATGGGTATCTTCTATTTGTTAGCGGAGTTTCAATTACAAAATCAGAATTTTTCAGTTGCCGCTCAAATTGCAGCCGACGGCATTGACGTCGCCAAAATCAATAGTACCACCTTGTTTCTGGAAAACTTTTATTGGCAACTTGCCCAGGTGGGGGAGCAGTATCATTACCAGCAGATTATTATGAATGAACTGATTGAGAGTGCTCGAATCATTGCCAAGATTCACAATAACCAGTTGATTTTGTTATCCATTCAAAATTATCAAGCGAGTAAAGCGGAGGTAAGCAATGGCCAATCAAAAAGAAATGCAAAAGAAGATTACAACATCTCTTTCTCGGGTAATTGATCCAGAATTGAAAATTGATATCGTCAACCTTGGACTGATTAATCAGGTAACTGTTCAGGGGAATCGCGCAATCGTTGATTTGACACTGACGACATTGGGCTGCCCGTTAACCAAAATTTTAGAAAACGATATTCGCAATCAATTACTTTCATTGAGTGAAATTCAAGAAGCCGAGGTCGTCTTGACTTGGGAACCGGCATGGAATCGTGGACGGCTGTCACCCTATGCCCGAATTGCTCTTGGGTTATAAAAGGACATTTGCTTTTTCGGTCAGCCTTTTTTATAATTTCCAATAGGAATTGTTCGTTTTTTGAACGTTTATTATCATAATCCTGTTTCAAAAGTTTCGATTTATATACGAATTTTTGGCTGAATTCTTGCTATTATCAGAATATGGGCTGATTTTTAAAATGTTTATTTTTCTTATAGGAAATTTTTTCTGTTCGCTGAGTTTTAACGGGTAAGATAAAGTCACTCATTTAAGCACAGAGGAGGAAGAAAAAATGGATAAGATTACGGATGCATTGGCAGTATTGAAGAAGGGACAACCGGTCATTGTTGTGGACAACGAAGATCGAGAGAATGAGGGCGATTTGATTGCCCTTGGCGAGAATATAACGCCTGAAACGGTTAACTTCATGGTTACCAATGCCTCGCGGGTTGCTGTGTGCACCAATGGCACCCGAACTAGCCGAAAAATTTGGTTTACGGCAAATGGTTGATGATAATCATGAAACGAATCAGACCGCCTTTGCAATTTCGGTTGATGGTGAACATGTGTCAACAGGGGTCACGACTGGTGTGTCTGCCTTCGACCGTGCTCGGACGATTGCCCAATTGAGTAAGGACGATGCGACGGAAAAAGACTTTGTCCACCCAGGTCACACATTTCCATTGGTGGCAAAGTCGGGAGGTGTCTTGGAGCGTAATGGTCATACCGAAGCGGGTGTTGATTTGGCCAAATTAGCTGGAACGGCACCGGTAGCGGCAATCATCGAGATTCTTTTACCAGATGGTCATATGGCTCGTCAGGCTGATTTAGTTCAGTTAGCCAAAAAATGGCAATTACCAATGATTTCAATTGCTGATTTGCAAGTGTACTTACGAGAGCAAGCTGAATTAAAAGCGATTGCTGAATAATAAAAGTGAAATTAAGAATGTAAAAGGGGTGGGGGACCATGTCGAAAGATGTCTTTGCGGAGGTTCAACGTTTAGGCGCCATGATTCGTGAATTACGTGAAACTCGTGGCATGTCTGCCAATGATTTGGCTGAAGCAACGGGCTTATCGACGAGTGTGATTTCAAAGTTTGAACGTGGCCAAACAGATATCCATTTGAGTACCGCTATTCAATTATTGCGTTATATGGGCTTAACATTGGCAGACATCGGTGAAGCCAACGTTTTTGATGGTTTTGCCACTATTGATTGGGCTGAAAAAGCTTATCGGTTTGTTGATGATCAACGGGTTTTGAAACGAATCATGGTTCGTTTAGCACAAAAAGAACATCTACTCCGTCATGAGCAAGTTTTGGAAACGATTATTATGCTCCGACTTGGCCAACCGGTGTCTGCGGATGAAGACTTGTTTAGCTATTTTGAGGATATCGAAACGTTTTTAAGTTTCGACGCTTACCTAGTTCTCCTTGCCAGACCTTATTTGCCTGCCTGGCTTGTCCAACATATCGGTAAAAAATTAGGTACATGCAGTTCACAGCAAGTACCAATTGTACAAGTTGCCCAGGAGCAATACCATCAAATTGTCTCCTAAAAAGAATTAAATGACTTAAAAAAGCTACAACACTCAAGAATAGTGTTGCAGCTTTTTAGATAGACCGTGCTTAGTTACGCTCAGGGATAGGGACAGTCGTAACTTCATTTCCATGTTCTTGAATCATTTCGAGGAGATCAACGGTCTTCAGCCAGACCGTTGCCGTGTTTTCATTTGGGTGAATCCCGATTAGTCCGGGTTCTTTTAAAAATTCCTCATCAAGGAAAAAATTGACTTGGCGGTCTTCATCATTCAGGAGACCAAAGGGGGAAACCGAGCCAGGAATTAAGCCCATTAATCTTAGCAAGTCTTCTTCTGAAGCAAACGATAATGGGCGAGTCTGATTTTCCTTGCGGAAGGCCTTCAAGTCAACTCTTTTATCGCCCTTAACGGTAATCAGATAATAATTGCGTTTTTTATCATCGCGGACAAAAAGATTTTTTGCATCGGCGTCTGGGTATGGTAAATCAACATCAACAATGTTATCCATACTAAATAGCGCTTGGTGTTCTGTAATTTCGTGCCAAACATTTTTTTGCTTCAAATACTCAAAGACTTCACTTTTATTCATGCTTTTACCTCGGCTTTTCATATAGGTCACATTATATCATTAGCAAGAGTTGCTTCATCATTGCAATTGTTTGAATAACGGCTAAAAATGTTGCATAAAAAGCAACATTGTTTCATTTTTACTCGCTATGTACGCTGAAAACAGCTATAATTTGAGGTATGAACAACGGAGAAAGGAAATTTTTATGAGAATTGATACTTCAGAATATCCTACAGGTGAGAATGCTGTCCCTGAAAAACGTGTTAAACAGCTGAAGCTCCTCAGTAAAGCTGCTACATTCACATGTATTGCGATGTATGTTTCTTATATCCCGCAAATTATTAGCAATTTTTCAGGGCATCCAGTCGGTGTTTTACAGCCACTCGTAGCGATGATTAACGCGTCGTTCTGGGCTGGCTATGGCTGGACTAAAACGTATAAAGATTGGCCAATTATTATTTCGAACGTCCCAGGGATTTTGTTTGGCTTGTTCACAGTGATAACGATTTATATTCACTAATATCAACATAAAAAAGCTCGGTCATATCGACCGGGCTTTTCTTTATTACCAAGTAAATTCTTCGGCGTAAATTTGCCCATTTCGAATACCATTTTTCTTTAAAACCCGTTTCCAATAGCGAATCATGGGGGCCGGACCAGAAATGAGAAAGATGGCGTTATTTGGTAAGTCGTGCAATTGGTGGTTTAAAACATCGGCTTCGGAATAGCGACCAACCTGATAATGCAAATCAAAGTTCTCACGTTGGTGCCAATTCTTTAGCTGATTTAAATAGATTAAATCGTGGTCGTAATGGGCGGAATAAAACAATGAGATATGACGTTCTGGGGAACCTTCTACGATTGAAAGCAATGGCGTCACACCAATACCACCAGCAATCATGACGATGTGATGGTCTTGATCATTATCTTCTAGGAAAGAATGATAACGGCCGTAACCACCACTTAATTTAACCGCCACTCCTGGTTTAAATTCAGAAAGGAGCTTCGTGAAATCACCATCACCGCGGATGGCTAACTTAATGTGCTGACTATCATCACTAGGTGGATTGACGATGGAAAACGGATGATATTCCTTAAGTCCTTTTAAATCAGGAAAGGAGATAAAGACGAAATCGCCCATTTTCAAATTTAAGTGATAATGCTTCTGAGGCGTAATCGTTAGCTCCTGAACATTTGGCGCTAGTACCTCGTTAGTCGTCACGGTTCCTCTGGTATCACCCAATTGACTCCGAACTGAACCTGACCTTTCTCAAAACTGATTTCACCAATTTTGGCATCAATTAACACACCAGTCAATTGATGTTTTTTAATTAGCTCTAAAAATCGTTTGGTTCCGGCGGCCATTCCGGCAGTTGCCCAGGTATCGGCAATCGTTAATGAGTGGTCAACAATGGTGACCTGCATCAGTGGACTGGCAACTCGTTTAATGTGTTCGCCACGTTTATTAACCCCGGAGGTAGCAAGTGCAGCATTGGTTAACGGGTACTTGCCAATCAAGTATCCTGGTTGACGTGGGTCTTCAATGCCCGTCATCCAGGTTACTTCACACGGGACGAAATGCAACAAATTATGAATGGAACTCGACCAGTAAATGGACACTACCTAACCGAGAATTGGTACACGCCGGTCCTAATTGGTTGGTCAACTTCATTGGAAGGAACCGTAATCGCATACGCAGATGGTACCAAGGCAGCTGACGACTATGTCGCAACGCCAATCACCTTTACTCGCAGCGTCTCAACCGATGCTGTAACCGGTGAAAAAACTTATGGTAATTGGACAGCCGATCAGAGCTTTACGGCAGTAACGAGTCCAACCTTGAAAGGTTACACCGCATTCAAACTTTTTATTTGCTTTAATTGCTAGTTTTGCGGGGCTTGGAATTTTCTCACCTCGTAAGAGAAAGAAGTAATGAGTGCTAAATAAATTGGAAAACTATATCCGCAAAAATGATAAAACTTATCAGTACGTTAATTTAACAGCGAGAAAAGCGGAAGGGGCAGGGGGTATGAACTAACTTTTTATGTTCAATCTGTTCGTCAGCAGTTCATTTTTTTATAATAACAGCGTTGTTGCTACGGCGACAGCTTCCAAATGACAATAAAAGCCACCAAATCCGATTGGAAATTGGTGGCTTTTATTTTGTTTTTACACCAGTAAATAATATTGACGTGAAGAAAAAGTCGGTTCTTAATATTATAATATTAGATAGTTTTCTATTTTTATCACAATGTAAATTAATCAAAATATTTGTCTTATATCAAGAGGTATTTACAATGGATTGCCGTCACTTAACTTTAGAAGATCGTGTTAAATTAGAGACCTGGATTGGAGAAGGTTACTCACTATCACAAATCGCCACTCGCCTAGGTTTTGCTCGCTCCACTATTACCAGAGAAATACAACGTGCCGCCAAACAACAGAGGATGGGCCTGCGTTTACCCGTTAATCGTGCTAAAAAAATGTATCGGGCACTTTCTGCTCATCAGCTTGCCGAATATAACAAGCATTCAAAAATAAGGATGCGTCCGCGTAAATTATCCAATCACCGAGCCACCATCATCAAAAAGCGAATTCTAGAAGATAAGTGGTCACCAGAACAAATTGTTTACAGCAGTCGTAATTTTGGTGTGTCAGTCCGTTGTATATACAATTGGATTAACCATAATAAAATTGAGGGTCTCTCAAATAAAAGTTTACGACTGAAGGGGAAACGGTATAAGCGCGCTTTAAGTCAAAAAGTAATGAAGAGCCTACATCAGTCAAATTCTGATAAGCGAGCTGTCATCCAACAACATACGATTGAAAGACGACCAATGGCAATCGAACGCCGTGAAGTGTTTGGGCATTGGGAATTGGATGGCGTAGAATCGATGCAATCCAGTCATTTGTTGTTAACTTTTGTCGAAAGAAAAACGAGATATGCCGAAGTTTTGCTTGTTAAAAATAAGTACGCTTATTCGATAAGTGAAGCTATCGAGGTTTTTTTAACTAAATATCAAGGATCTGTTAAATCCGTTACTTGCGATCGTGGCACTGAGTTTTTAGCAGCCATGACCCAGCGAGTTTTTCAAAAGCATCACATTAAATATTACTATGCTCATGCGTACTCACCACACGAACGTGGTTCCAACGAGAATTTCAATCGTGCTTTAAGAGAATATTTTCCTAAGAAAACTAATTTCGCTCATATTAGCCCTGTAAAGCTCCAGAAAGCAGTTATGAGTATCAATACACGTCCCATGGCTTTGCACGGCTTTAAAACGCGTTTAAGCGCCTTTAAACGGCATCTCAGTTATCAACATCTTCACGTAACCGGAATTACATAAAAAAAAGAACCCATAAATGGATTCTTGGCTATGATAAAAATAGGCAAGTCTTTTTAGTGAGCATAAATTTTAAAAAAAGCTGAAAAACATTGGTATAATCAGCTTTATAAAGGTTTTTTCAAATTATATTTTTAAACTGTTGCATTAGGGGTTGACAAATGCCTTAGTTCATTTACTTTCGATAATATATATTATGTAAAGTAGAGTATCTAAGGAAATTTGCAACCCCTAAATTAACAATTTAAATTTGAAACTGCTCTGAGGCCTGGTACTAAGGCTTTTTTATTTTTATGCTTTTTTGACTATTTTTTTTTAGTGAATAAAAAAACCGTAAAATTGGGTTCTTTTTTCGTTGAATACGCCAATTATACCGCAATTAATTCATCGTTGCCAATTTGTTAACTTTTAACGGCACGACAAAAAGCCAGTCTGTTGGACTGGTTTAAAATAAATATTGAATAAAATGGTCTTATACTGGCTTTAAAAACAGTTTCTCGACAACAATTCGTCGATACTGACAATGCCGCTTAAATGCCTGTAATCGGCTTCTATAACGGTGTGTTCGCATGGGACGTCTGTTGACACTCATCACGTTTTCATTGAGCTCAGACTGGCTAATTTGAGCGAAATCCGTCTTCTTGGGATAATACTCTCGCAACAGTTTATTAAAGTTCTCGTTCGTTCCGCGCTCATACGGTGAATATGCGTGGGCAAAATAATATTTAACGCCATGTTGATCCAAAACTTGACGTGTTTGCAAGGCAATGAACTCGCTGCCGCGATCACACGTTACACTATCAACACAGCCTTCATATCTTTTACAAAACTTGGATATAGCTTGGCTAATTGTATAAGCGGACTTATCCTTTACAACCATTGATACCGCATAACGACTAAATCTTTCGACAAAAGTTAACAGTAAATAACTGGACTGCCGAGATTCAACACCGTCCAATTCCCAATGCCCAAAGCGATGCCTGTTTTCAATGACGCTCGGTCGATAATCAATTGAATATTGATGCGTTGCTCTTTTTTGATCTTCTTTTTTTAAATACAAACTTTTCCGTTCACTCCAACTTAACGCTCGTTTATGATACCGTTGTCGTTTACCTTTATCTCGCAACGCCCAGTAATCGAGTCCCTTAATTCTTTTATGATTCACCCAGTTATAGATGGTTTTAAAGGATACACCAATTCGTAACGGCCCGTTGGCGATTTGCTCCGGGGACCATTTATGTTTCATGATATATTCTTTAACTAATTTTTCGCGTCGAGGCGTTAACTTTGTTGGTGCTTTTTTCTTAAGCCGTTGTTTTTGGTCAGCCAGCGCTTGACCTTCAAGTGCTTTGTACATCCTCCATGATATACGTGTACTTACTTTTCTTTCCATCGTTGCATGGAGTGTTGTTCGTTGAATTTCTTTGGTAATCGTCGCTCTTGAATAGCCCAATACATTGGCTATGAAGCTGAGATTACGACCTTCTTTTAGCAGCGTTTCAATTTGAACTCGTTGTGCGAGTTGTAGATGTTTCTGCCCCATATCGCCTATTCTCCTCTAACATTTGATACCCAAAAATTATAGCAAGCGAAAGCCTTGAATACATACTAAAAAGTAGAGAAAAGTAGATTTTTCTCTACTTTTCTCTACTTTGACTTCGGTCATTACGGTCAAACAAAAAAGCCTGCTGTGTTAACAGCAGGACCGCCCGATTGAAAGGAATATTATTTAAAATGAATGAACAAAAGGTTTTTATCTTACATCGTTACTTGTGTTATAGGAAGTAATTTAATAATCACGAAACAGATCACATTCGACAACAAATTTTTGTATCAAAAAGGGAGATTTTTGAAAACAAAATACTGATTACAGATTTCAGGCGGTGGTCGAAACCCTTTTTCGCTCAAAAATATTATTTGAGTTAACTTATTTATACCGCGACTTATTAACCTTGTCAAGAAACAAGGATAACGATAATAAAAAAGCCTACTGACTGATTATCAGTAGGATCGCCTTGCCAAAAAATGTCTGGAAAAAGACAGCAAATTTCACACAAGCAGTAATCGGATAAGTAGCAAGGCGACGTTTCATTTTTACTCCCTCAAAAACCTTTCAGGATGTAATCATTATATGATAAATTCTAAATAAAAGGTAGAGTTTTCTCTACTTTTCTCTACTTTTCTCTTCTTTTCTCTACTTCGATTAGTTCATAGCGCCCATTTTCTGACAAGAGATCGAGCAAACGCTCCAAACTCTTATCCGTAATCGACAGTTGGTCAGCTAAGTGACGCTTTTGAGATAAATTAAGTCCCTCTGGGAATCGTTTCACCATGATATTCGCTACTTTCATCGCGATTTCTAAGTTTGGTAGGCGTTCATAACGCGATCCACGCTCTCTTAATAACTTCTTTGCGTATTCTCTTTGTAACATTTTAACCTCCCTTTTAAACTGCCTTTCTCTACCTTCCTCTACTTTTCTCTACTTTTCTCTACTTTTCTCTACTTTTTCATTTTACGGGTTTTCTTTTTATCTAAGATTAAATCAAAACCAATAAAGTCTTTGCCTTTATAGCGCTTTTTAGCAAGTTGACCTTTAGCTGTATAACTCTTGCCTTTTTTACTCATCGCTTGAAAGGTAATCACTTCACCGGCTAACAATTGTGCCACCTCTTCTGCCGTAAAACGATGGCCCGAAAAGGATGCGTTAAACGTCACTTCTTCTCCGTGCCACTCACCGCTGACTTTTTCTTTCGGTTCATAGCTGGTTGGTTTTTCAATAGCATTTTCGAGTTGTTTAACGTTTTCAGCCATAATGGGCAAATCATGCGCCACCGTTACGTTCAAGGAATGTAAGGCCTCATCGGCTGTCATCTCAAAGCGGCCGACTTGATCAAAAATATCAAAAACACGCTTCGTGGTCTTCGGATTGGCAATATAAGTATCTTGCACCAAAATCGCCGCTGCCAGACCACTATCCGTTAAGCTAATCTTTCCTTTTTGGTCAATCATATAGGCATTTTTACCGCTCGTCAATTCCCCATACGTATTGGTTCGCGTGGCACCAGTCCCAATATTATATCTTTCAAGAAAAGTTTTTAACCATTTCCAGGTTGGCGCAGTCGGCTTTTTGTTTTGGCCTTCATAAAGAAAACGACGAGCCTGTTGACCAATGCCTTGCGTTGAACGAGTTTGGTCCTCTTCCTCATCTTGATCTTGATAAACCAGGTGCCACCCCTGACTTTGAGGTTGGTTAATGGTCGTCGTAAAGTTTGGTAACTCAGCTAACTGAGCTTTGATTTGCGTATAGTGATAATTTTCAGCCATCATCGCTAAGTAGTTTTTCGCTAAGACTTCATAAATTTTTGGTGCTGAGGGGCCATAAGTCAGCAACCCCTCCAGAGAACTTGGCACCACAGGACCTGGTCGATTGGCTCCGTGCGCCCCTTTTTCTTGAACATGAGTCTTTCGCGGTTCTCGCCTAGTAAGCAAACTTACGTCAACGCCGACGGTTTGGGCGATCTTATCCACTAATGGTCGCAAGTCTTCATACTGTTCGGGGGTAATCGTCTTATCTTCTGTTCGTGGATAAGAAACAATTTTGGCTTCATAAAGTTTTTGATAAGTGGCGGCCACTTCTTTTGCTTGAAAGCCTTCTTTAGCTAAAATAGCCGATAGTGAAGCCAAGTCCAATAACTTGGGTGGTTGTGTTTCTTTTGGTTGCGTACTGATCACCACGGGGGTGGCTGTTTCAGGTAATGTTTCTTGTATTTGGGCCTCTTCTTGACTAGTATAACGAAAATCAGGTGCTTCATCCTTGTTAACAGATCGTGCATAAGTATGCCCATTTTCATCATGATAACGATTTTCAAAGAACGGTACCCGCTGGTAATTCTTGATGGCTTCTAATTGCTGGTATACTCGTAAAATCATCGCAGACTTTAAGCGACCCTGCCGTGAAACAAAGGGGTAGCCTTGTTTTTTAGTCAAGGTCGTTGCCGCTCGAGTTAGCTGCATCGAGGCAAAGTCCCATTTATTACGGGCAAGTCCTTTTTGTAAGGGACCGTGCTCTTGAAAGCTTAAAATAGGCTTTAAGTGTTCAAGGGCTTTTCGTAATCCCTTTTCACTTTCATCCACAAAGTTTGCGCGATAGACAGGACCGGTCCATTTAATGGCATCAATGGCTTCCCAAGCGAGCAAGTCCCCTTCCCCAGAGGGATCAGTATCGGTCGCAATGACAATCCCATCAAAGCCTTGACTGGCTTTTTTCTTGAAATCGTCTAAAAGTGATTTGGTGCTTTCTTGTTTACCAGTTCGTGGGTTTTTACTGACAATATACGTTCGTTTCCAGTTAAACTGGTTTAAATCCCACGGTAAATCTTTGAGGTCCCAGGACTTTATTTGAGTCGTGAGCGTATCAGGGACTTGGTCTTGTGGCTCAGCTAAGGTCATCACGTGTCCTCTGAGATTGGTTAGCTCATAGTCAAAATCAGCAAAATGGCCCGAAAGACCCCCTAATGCCTTTTCAAAGTTTCGACGAGCGCTAGGCTTTTCGGTTAAAATCAGATATTTTGTCATGGTAGTGTTTCCTTTCGTGTAGTTGATTCAGATATTGAGACAAACAAAAAAGACGCCCTTGTGAGCGCCTGTCTGTTTTTAGGTGTATAAAAAGCAAAAAGAGCCTCATACGAGACTCTTTCACGTTTTGCAAAACCACATGGCTTATGCTAAACTTGCTTACAAATAAAAATATTCCAGTCACATACATTTACTTTAGCCGGTAACGGTAATTGTGAATGGAGCAAAACCTTATGCGTTTATTATAACGACATACATAAGGTTTTTCAAGATGCTTGAAAAAATATTTGCTCCATTTGTGCCGTGATTGGTAGAAATGGAGTTTTATTATGAGCGAATATGCTTTTAGTCGCCGATTGGATTGTATTGTTTCCATTGATTTTGCGCTTTCCCCTCTCGGAAAAAGCAAATTGGGTTATGGTGATCATCCAAAAGAGTCACAAAATTTTCATTGTCCTTTCCCGAATTGTTATGCACAAATGTCAATAAGGGGTTGGCGTGTTATCCAAAATGAACAACGCTTGCCAAAAAATCGATCATTTGCTCGAATGGGGAAAGAAGGTCACATTAAAGCGTGCACAGTTCAAAATGGCACCTATGATCTTCCTGATGAAGAAGTCAATAAATATACAGCAAATGAACCTGCTATTGTGAAGACAAAATATATTTTGCACGGTTCTCCCTCTGAAAAAAAGCCAAAAAAGGATATCACTCCAAGGAAAAATGTTGGTCATTCTGGCCTAAAAAATCATAATATTCATGGTTTGCTCGCCATTGTCCAAAGAATTATGGATCCTTCAACAAACTTAAATGAATCCTCTAACATTACCTGGAGAAAGCCAAAAGATCGGCAGATAAACGGACTTGAATCGGAACGTACATTTAACGATTTAGTCATTAACCTTTTTCAAAGTCAAGAAATAGATTTAGAAGTCGCCACTATCAATATTTTCTTTGGATACGCTAAATTTGATCTAAATGACAATTTTGTTCGCGCCAAAATTTATACAAGTATTGAAAACTCTGAAGGCAATCCATTTGTCATGGCGAAAATCTGCTCAATAGAAGAGCTTAATAATCAGGCTCTGACAAATGAAAATGCGGCCGAACTGTTAAAATTTATTAACAGCCAATCTGATAAATACCGTGTTTGTGCCATTGCGGGGTATTTAATGAAGCCTGCACATCAACAAAGCTCTTCAAATAAAGTGTTTTATAATCTTATTCTTTATTCAGATACGTTATCAGATGCTTTTGTTTTCTTGGGTGATACTCAATATACTCTTGCAAAGCCATATTTTGAAAGAAATAAGAATTCTGTTTAACCTGTTCATAAACAGCGGTGAACATCATAAAGGAGCTCAATAAAGAGGCTTTGTACCGTTCCAGTTCCTCGCCTTCGGTTAGAAACTGAAAAGCTGGTACCCCTGCAGTAATATCCGAAACTAATGATTGAACACCATCAAGACATTCCAGTAGGTAAGTATCCCAAAAAATGGGCCACTCCTCTTCTGATAAGTCCACCATCAAATAGTCTTTTAAATACTTTAAACTGTCCAGATCACCAATTGTTACTAAGTTTTGATAAGTCTTTGTGTTTCTCAATTCCATGAAAATTTTCCTTCTTTCATTAACTCATATAATGTTGAATTAAAGGGCTCCTCCTTGCTACTGTCTAGTTGTAAACGACAGTAGCAAAAAGAATTTGATGATAATAAATGATTAAAATTGTGATATAAAAACTGTTGTGTATCTTCGGATAATAAATAGGCCTGATTAATATGATCAGTCAATTCTAGTCTCATATTATCTGTATGTTCCAATAGTGGATTATTTGCTAAATAAAGACCCGGAAAAAATTCCAGAAGGCATTCAGAATTGAAACTTATTTTTTCTACTGGTGCCGATACTTTTTTAATTGTCCATGTGAAGCATTTCTCTGTATAGAAAACCTGCTTTTGGTCTAAAAATGTCTTTATTTTAGATTCTGTGGGTAACAAGGGATTGGACAACACCAAGGCCTTTTTAATATTAAAAGTCCACTCTGGATCTTTATCTAAGGACAGTCGAATATTGGACAGTATCTTCTTAGAAAGATACTGTCCTTTTGAATTTGTAAGTACACGTTGTCGAACGATTGTTTTCATGTCAGGTCCTCCGCTTTATCTGATCTTTTTTGACTTGCTATTCAGCAATAGTTCGATTATAGCGATGAAAAGGGGTAGCCAAAGTAGGCCAGTTAATAACAACCAGCTAAACAAAGTGTAAAGGTTTCCCAACTGTTCGCTTGGCAGGTTCGTTGTCTGAGCACCCTGATTTTTGACGATGAAAGCAGTTTGTAGGTTTCCTAAGAATAAGAAGCAAACAATTCCAAATGAACAGCGCTGTGACCATCGCCACCAATACTTTATTAGTTTTTTCATAATATTCAAAACTACTGTCAATGATGTTTTTTTCATGTTGATTCTCCTATAATGTGGGTCCCTCTTTTTGAGGGGGCTTTTTCTCCAAGAACGCCCTATGTGTCAGATTTCATCACTATTCCGGATGAGTGATTTTTTATATAAACATTCCCTGTCAACATCTTGGTCATTTAATTCTATTTCATACTCGGTTAAAAGTTCCTGAGCCTGTAATTCAATGTCATTTTTTAAAGTAGGAGTATGTGGCACACTGGAAATTTGCTTATATAAATTTGGACATCGGGTTTCAATTAACCATATTAAAAGATTCAATTGTTCTTTTTTATTATTCATAATTGTACGCTCCCAGATATTTTGTCATGGTAGTATTTCCTTTCGTGTAGTTGATTCAGATATTGAGACAGAGTTTAGTAATAATTGCAACTGTTGCTACTACAATAAGAAAACCAAAAATAGTCAACAATATTTGCATCTCACCTTTACTGGCTTTTTCTTCATCAAGTCGTTTATCTGTTTCTTCTAAAGTTTTCAGTATCCTTGCGTATCCCCCTTTAAATTCATTAAAAGTGGCACTACTAACAAAATTTTTCTCAACAAAGTTGGTCTGCTGTTTTATACTTTTATCAAATTCAGCCCGAATCGCTAACAAGTCATTCTCACTGAGCCGATTGTTCATATTATTCTGTCTTTTCATGTATTCTGTTTTGATCATGGATAAACTCCTTGTGTTTTTTAATGTTTGTTCTTTTAATTATTAGTGATATGTTTAGTTAGATTTTCAGAACTTCTTTAAACTCTGAAAGGAGAAGCTAATCCCCTTCAGATGCTACGATAACGCTGATAGAATTAAAAAATATCCAGAAAAAGAGAAACACTAATAATCCTCCATATGGCGGAAATATTCATCATATTCCTCTAAGAAAAGTTTGTTAATTTCTTCTGCTAGATTAGCACCATCAGAAAACAACCGGGTTAAAACCTCGTGATTCTTGATTGGTAGTTCTAATATCCGGTTAAGGTTTATGGCGTTATCAGAAGCAACAAAATACTTTTGACCATCATAAAAGCGTACACAATGTTGAACGCAACGATATAATTCATCATGGTTTTGGATTGTGGCCACTGTAATCGGCTCTCTAAACAAAAACTCACCAGCAACATTACGCAAAACAATGTTCGTTTTGACCGGGCCCTCAATTGGTAAGGTTTGCTCGATGGATAGTCTGTATAAATTGACCACATTATACCCAATTTCTAAAAAGTGATAGTATCTTAGCCTTTTCGCCCAATCTTTTGGCAAACCAATTTCGGGACGAGTACCAATACTGACGATATTTCTTTTTTCTCCTGTCATGATTGACTCCTTTTTATAAAGTTGGCCCCTCTTTTTGAGGGGCCTTTTTTTCTTGTTGTTCATAGACATTGGTCATCTTGGCATGGATGCCACGGTGGTAGTCTAAATCATGGACTGCTTGTTCATATTGTTCATGCAATAAGTCACGGCTAATGCTTAAAGCGTTCAACTCTTTTTTTAGATTTGCCCTCACGTTGGGATCATCTAACTGCTGTGACATTTCTTGTCGCAATTGCACAATCTTATCGTCAAGATCTGCCAATCGCTCTTTGGCTGTAGCCATCGCTGCGACTAGGTTTTGTTCGATTTGTTTGGCCTGACCACTCCGTAACGTACCATCACCATGCTGTGCATAAAAGTCTAAGGCCTTGAGCTTTGCTGCTAAAGAAGCAATCACCGGTTCTTTTCGAATTGGCTGTTGCCCATTATAGCGACTAAGCTGCTTAGCTAAAGTAGATCCTTTAATAAAACGTTTATCCCCTTGCCCTTTTTGTGGCCGGGTAATGTTGTAATAATCATTATCTTTGACAAAAAAAGCATACTGACCGTTTTCTAATTCATCTAATTGTGACCCATAAATCAAAACTTGCGCTTGGTCATCAGCGCCAAAGTCCACATTGACATACAAACCTTGACTCGTTTTGGAATAAATCTGCCAAGGTTCAATGATTACCCGCCAGCCAAAGTCTTCTTGCTCTTGTTCAATATTTTCTTGGTAGTTTTCCACGACTTCTGCCACGCTGACCTGCACATCATTTTCTGCTAAGCGCTTTTCCATGTTGGCCATTTGATAAAATGCTGGTTGCTTTTTATCCAAACTACGTGCCCGTGTCCATTTGATTTGATCACTATCGGCCAATTTAAATTTGGTGTGTTGACCACTCGTATCGACTTGTAAATGAATGGCCGCTGCTTTTTCTAAGAAGTCCATCTTGGAATTGGCATTGGCTAACAGGTAGTCTAAACGTGCCTTGATTTTCCGACGGTATAAGTTCTCGGTTTGCCATTTTGTATAGCGTTGGTGGCTAGACTTCATACCAGGCTCAATGATTTTGGCCCCATAGCGACTGGCAATTTTGTTTGAAATATCGCCATATTGTTTAGCGGTTCCTTTCTGCCATCGAAAAGCTGAACCGTCCAGTGAACTAAGATGGTTAAAGATAATATGGTTATGCAAGTGGTCTTGATCTAAATGGGTGGCGATCACAAATTGATAGTCCCCACCGGTTAATTCCATGACCGTCTTTCGTCCAATCTCGTGGACTTCTTCGGGTGTTAATTGGTCATCAGGACTAAAGGATTGAATTAAATGATGTGCTAATTGTGGGCTGCCTCTTCCCGTGATTTTTTGTAAATCTTGATACTCAAATGGAATCAAGTGGCCCTGTTCATCAAAATTTAAATCCTTTCCTTTTTCCATGTACGCTAACATTTGGGTGGCTAACATCTCGTTATAGGAATCTTCCAAATTACCAATTAAATGACCACTAAGCATTTCTTGACCATTTGTTTTTTCAGAATTTTCAACGTAGGTCAACGCATTTTTCAAATAGTCTGCTTGTTGTTGGGCTTTGGAAATTTTCTCTTTGTTTTTAATATACTGATCGGCATGACGTAAATTATCAAACGAGTGAATGACAAAGCTTTTGGTGTACACCATCAAGCACTCTCCTTTCCTAGTCTTTTTGAATGATTTGCCGTTGTAAGTCATCCAACTCTTCTTTAAATTCTTGAAAACTCGTCATCATTTCTTCGACCACTTCGACGTCTACTTGACGGTAAACATGGGCCGCTCGAGCTAACTGATTGACATTGGCTCCTAACTTAGCAACCTCAAAACGCAGTTGTTTTAATTCTGAAAAATCACGATGCACGACTTGTCCGGTTAACAACATTTGCAACGCATAATTTTGAAAACTAGGACTTTGACTCGCTCGAACGCGTTGGTTTAAAACTTGATTTTCTTGTTCCGTTAAGGACACTCTTTTGACAATTTTTCGCTTACGATTATTGTTCAAAACCATCCGATAACTCCTTTACGCCTTTGTGAAATAATACTTGGATGATGGCCAGCATCCACTAAAACAATGACATATAAAAAAGCCAACAGCTGTTGGCTAAAAAAGAGGGTCATCCTCTTTTTGCAAGTTTAGCATGTGTGGCCACACATGCTGAAATTACCCCCTTTTCTGCAGGCAGATGAAGGGGGTAAACTTTGGGGCGCTGCCCCAATCCCCGGTTAAATTCTTTCACAAAGTCATTGCTTTTCGTCAAAATAAGCCGCTTTTAAATCGTCAAACAGTGACTGATAAGCTGGTTTTCCTTGGTTGTTTTTTAGCCATTTTAACGTTTCATCCAAGTCTGCTAGTTGGTCTTTTTGTGCCAATTCCTCGTAACTTTTTTGAAGCGTTTCAACACGTTTCATCATGACAATTGGATCTAAAATGAGATCTTCGGGCGTTAGTTCTTTCGTAAAATCGTCCGTTAAAACGGCCAAAATGGTTTCGTAAATCGTTTGGTTCTCAAACATATTATTCTTCTCCTGTGCTAGCAATTTGATTCATTTTTTGACGCATACTTTGTTGTGGGCCACCGCTTATTTGTTGTAAATGCGACGGTGCTCTTACAGCTTTGGCCCCGTCGCTTGGGTTAAATTTGCATTGGGTGTGTGTTCTGCTGTTACCTCATTTTGTGCTTCTTTGGTCTCGGTAAGGTTGGGTTGTACTATCGTTTGCATTTTCATTTGGTGCTCACTGCGCTTTTGCAACTCAACGATTCGTTGTTCAATTTGTTCGGACAAGGTTTTCGCTTCTTCGCTGATTTGTTGAAAGACGTCGGTCAATTTTTCGAGTTTTGGATCATCTTGCGTCCAGCTATCAAGGTAGCCAAAACTATATTCCTTGGTATCAATTCCTAATTTTTCGGCGAGAATAAAGGCCACACTTTCAGCGACGAACTCGTCTCTTTGATAAGTTTGGCTACCAAATTCAACGGTTTCATTTTGGTGCAAACGACTATGAACCACCTCATGCAACAACGTATGAACCGTCTGATTTTGACTCAGCCCTTTCTTCAAAACAATGATGTTTTGTGCGGCATTAAAATAGCCATTGGCTTCTGGATGATTGGGTGGCATTTCACCAAAACCAACTTGGGCAATCGTCAGGCCAGTGACGATTTGCATGGCTTTTTCAAAACGATCCGGATGTTCAGGAGCGTCCAATTCGCCTTCAATTGGCTTGACGGGTTGGATGATTTTTTTAGGATCAGTGACTTGCGTTTGATCAAAAACTGGCACCAATTTGTAATAGGTTTCGCGTTGCTTTTGACCATTTTCATCCAGTATAGGTTGACCATCTCGGTCTTTTTTAATAACAGTCACAGGCGCGAAAATACGTAACGACTTGGCCCCTTTTTTGATGGGATTACCCAAGTTTTTCCATTGCTGGAAGCTGGCTACCTGACGGGCATAGGGCGCTTGTTCATGTAAGAGTCGTTGGTTGCGACTAGAATATTGCGGAAATTGGGCGGCATACTTTAAATAACTCCTCAAATAATCAGACTGTCGATATTTGGAGAGCCCTCGTTTTAAATAACGATTCAGGCGTTTTTTATCTTTACTTTGAATGATTTCTTGTAAATTATCGTCCAGTTCTTCGTCTTGATTATCAGGCACTAAGCCACTTGTTTGGATGTCTTCTTGTTGAACCTTAGCCAAGATGTCTTTAGCTAATTGAGCTGGGTTAGTTGTTTTGACATTGTCATACATATTTTTGTTCTCCTTTTCTTCTGTTGGTTGATAAGTGGTTACTGGTCCTTCCAGCCCGAAACGATCGACGCGTTGTTGCAATAACTTCTCGATGCCTCTGGGATAGAATGGAACAGAACTCATTAGCAGGTTCGGATGGTGTAAGGGCAGCTGAACAATCCTTTGAACATAGTTTTCAAAGGCGGACTGTATTTGAGACTGGTTTCGTTCAATGAACTGATATTGTGCGTGGGGCATTCCTCGTTTAATGTCGCGTAAAGCAGATTCATCTTCGATGAAGACTGCTTTTTGAAAATTCAATCCAGGGCGTACCAAATGAGGGTTGTGATTTGGAAAAGGAGTCTCAAATACACCATCTTGAGGAGCACTTTTGGAAAGTTTTCCCACCAACGGGATGAACCATCCTAATTGCTCATCATAAATACCAACATACATGCGATTTGTTTTAACTAAAAATTGATTAGAACCAGTCCTCAGCTCTTCACTTCCCAAAAATTCTGGGTTTAATAATTTGACTTTCATCGTCGCTTCTCCTATAATCTTGATAAGGAATTGTACAGGCAGGGCATGCCTTGAATGTCCCATGAGGTTAGGCAATTCCTTTTTTGGTGCCATGAGAATAAGAAAAGTCGGGGAAACCCGGCTTTTTTTATTGCTCTTATAATTGTGGCCCTTTGTTTTCGGCAACCTGGCTTTGCGCTACTTGCTCTTCATCGCCTGACACCAACGCTTGTACTTCTTCATCGCCATAAAATTGAATCAATCCGTATGGATCCGCTGCGACAATAAATTCTTCATAATCTTCAAGACTAAAAGTCTCATCAGCTTCCTTGTTTTGCGCCAAGGCCTGTTGATCATCTTTTAACAGATTGACCCAATCTAACCCGTTGAGGATGCTTTCAACGGTAGCCGGCTCAAAATAGCTTTGAAAAAGATTTTGATAGCTTTCTTGCAATGCTCGTGCATCAAAACCATTCACACTTTGCAAAGCGCCGGCCGCCAAGGCTTCTTGCAAGGCGGGCGCCGTTTCAAATTCTTCTGCTACAAATTCGGTTTCACCATGTTCATTCAATATTTGCTGG
Organism: Fructobacillus evanidus; assembly: GCF_963580165.1. Taxonomy (NCBI): domain Bacteria; kingdom Bacillati; phylum Bacillota; class Bacilli; order Lactobacillales; family Lactobacillaceae; genus Fructobacillus; species Fructobacillus evanidus. The sequence continues at coordinate 179,509 of NZ_CAUZLM010000003.1, read as the reverse complement.
TAATTGAAAAAGTATGGCGCGACTTCTTTAAAATCTTGATAGTTCAACTGACGTACCATTTCAGTCACCAAAAGGTTGTCAAACGCCCCGATATTTTCTGGTGATTCCTCACTAGCATGGCGTAGTAATGCCACCATCGCGCCATGACTATGGGCGAAAACCTTTTGAAAAAGGTCAGGGTCTAAGGCCAGCATTTTTGCCTTTACTTCGGACAAGTATCCGACTTGCAGCGCACTTTCGGATACGATTTCTTGCTTCATTTGTTTCCATTCAACGCGACTAGGGTCAATGGCCTTTTGTTGAAAATCACGTACACTTTGTTGATGCAAAACATCTAAATACTGCCCATCAAATAAAATCACTTGCCCTTGATTCAGGGCATAACCATAGTTGATCTTCGTTAGGTACTGTGCGACTTTTTGTCGGTCTGCGCTTTGAACCTGCGCCATGACATGTCGAACCAAATCAAAATCGTTTGTGAGATTATTGACCTGCTTTTGCTTGGTAGCCGGCACCCAATCGATTAATGTTTGCCGTTCCGTTTTGGAAAAAGTAAAACGGTCTTGGCGTAAGGCATTTAAAAAAAGCAAGGGTTCAGTGCTGACTTCATACAAAAAGCCGTCCTGGCCGGCTCGCTGGATAGCAGGTTCAACCTGTTCAAATAATGGAAAGCCTTCTGTTGGCCAACTAGGCTCCTGAAACAAGCCCTCAGTGCTGCCATAATACATTTTGTCCTGCATAATTGACTCCTCTTAGTGCATTGAAAAAGACTGTTGCTTACTTGGGGCAACAGTCTTTTGCGGTTTATATTTTGTTTGAAAATTCGGACGATGATTGATTTGTAACCCCTTGGTTCCTTTTAAAAAATCATTCCAATCCATTTTTTCTTGATTGGCCATTTTAGGAGGCTGGTGCGGAGCAACGTCAACATGGTGATAATCAAAATTATCAATGAACTCCTGCCCTGCTTTATCATGATCGACCGCTAGAATCACTTGAATTGCCTTTCGATCAAAAATTTCATTACCCTCTAAAAAGTCCATTAATTCCGGCTTCTTCTCAGCCGCCATCTTGGGATTGATTTGATTGGCAATACTTTGACTAATCACACCCTTTTTGAGACCATTCATGGCCACTAAAACGACATTGTCCAGTTTTTGATGATAGAGCTCATAATAAGACAACAAATCAATTGGTGCTTCAAAAGCAATGATTCTTAATGGCTGTGCAGCAGTTGGCTTCTGTGGTACTTGACCCAAAACAACTTGAAAACCGGCAAAGCCATTCCCTTGTGTCCGCTTCAGATGCCCTCTTTTACCGTATTCTTTTTTCTGCCAAACGCCTTGCACACTGATGCCCAAGACTTCATCTTGCACTTTATTTTTAAAGACCACAACCGGCTCACTTTTCTTATGTGCATAATCAGTGATATAACTCGCCTGACTGATCAGTCCCTGTTCCTTAAAAAAGCGAATGGTCTCAGGACTCAAACCACGTTCTTTTTGTAGGTATTCGCTGGCTAAATTAAATTTTTGATGGTCTTTGAGGGAGTAGGTAAAGTCCTTAGGTTGTTGGGGTGTGTCTTGAAAGGCTTTGCCTTGCACACCAGCTAAAAAACGGAGGGCGCCATTAAAGTCGCATTCCTTAATCGTCTCCACTAATTTGACAACATCACCGCCAAATTGACGACTGTTCCAATAAAACATATTCTTACGTGTATCAATGACAAAGCTATCATGTTCATGCCACGTATAATGCGCACCCAAAGGATCTAATGACATGTCCAAAGCGTGAGCCACATCAACCATGTCTAACTTGCGCGCCTTTTCTAAGACCTGTGCCCTTTCTTCAATTTTCATTTCCCTCTCCTTTCCAAAAGTATTCTTTCTCTACTTTTCTCTACTTTTCTCTACTTTTCATCACGCTGTCTTTAACGCCTTTTTTGATAAAAGTACCAAGCACAAATAGCCACCACGGCCGCGATTAAAAGGCAAAAACCAAACGGAATGCCACGACCAATGTTGGAACCAACGCGCCATGAAAAACCGCGAATAATGCCATTTAAAATTGTTTGCACCATATTGGCACCACCAGTTGAATGGTGGGCGTGTCCTAGTAAAATCATCATCATCATTTTCCTCCTGTTTTCAATGAATAAAAAAAGTAGAGAAAGCTCTACTTTTCTCTACTTTTTATATTGTTCTCTTCCGCTACAAGTCCTCACAGCGTGCCATGATCAATGAATGGAATGCCCTCTTCTTGGCCAGCACGCCACATCTCAGCGAATGGTGTGGTATAACGAACCACTTCATACCAATGATCATCGGTCGGCTTATTGGCTAATTTGTTTGCATTCGGATGGTCAAAAGTTGAATATTTTTGATCCATCAAGACATTCTCGCCATTAATGAAAACCAAGGCCTTTTGACCATCTAAACGGCCAATTTCATCCGGTGTTAATAAGTCACGGGCTTGTGTTTGACGATTTTCAGAACCACCACCCTTCGAATTTAAGGAATGGTTCCGAATCGAAATGGTTTGCTTTCCAGAGCGTTGGGATAAATATTCGGTGGTTTCTTTTTCATTACCACCTAAGAAAAGCAACGTGTCGGCGGTCGCCAAAAGGCTGGCCCATCCTTTGTTGTACATTGTCTTCAATTGATCAAGCGCCTGCAAGATGATCACAATGGACATCTCGCGACTCCGCAAGGTCGCCATCGCTTTATCAATGTTGGGCAACTTCCCAATATTGGCAAACTCATCCAAATAATAGCGCACATGTTGTAAAGGTTGTTGGACCTGCAAAAGTCCTTGATTGACCTGATCGGCTTTCTTCGATAGCGTCGTAATCGAAGTGGCCACTAACATCGAGGCCAAAAAATTATACGAACTACTTAACTCCGGAATTGAAATAAAGACGGCCGTCTTCTTTTCATTCCAGGAACCAATGTCCATGGTGCCATATTCAATCATTTGCCGAACAGCTTGGTGATCAAAGGAAGCAAAGACCGCGACTGCGTTACCAACAATCCCGGCCTTCGTTTCCGCCGCACCACCCGTGGTTTCAAAACTCCGCCATTGTTTAACCGCATAGTTACCAGGGTGTTTTTGTTCCAGCTCATTCATCCAATTTTCGACCTGACTCGGTTCTTCTGGATCAACTCGGATAATGTTACGTAATAAATCGGCAACTTGACCAATGTGTGGCAAGTAGCCGTTATCACGACCATCAAACCATAAAAAAGCGATGAGCGAACGTAATAACATATCCGAAGCTAACTTCCAAAAATCAGGTTTCTGTTCATTTCCAGCAATTGAAATTGAGATACTTTCCAAGACACGGTCAACGTCAAGTTCGGTCGGCATATAAGCAAAGACGTTAAAAGTATTCGAGTTGCTTAAGTTCGCTAAATCAAAAACTTTAATTTGATAGCCGGCTTCACGTAACATGTGGCCAACTTCATGTACCAATAGGCCCTTGGGATCGGTAATCACCATGGAGGCATTCATTTGCATTAAATTAGGCTTCACAAAAGTAAAGGTCTTTCCAGAACCAGCACCCCCAATGACGACCATATTTTTGTTCCGTTGGACAGGCATTGGTAAGCGCGCATTGAACAGCCCCATCTGACCATTTTGTGAAAGCAAGGTATTTTTCGCAAAGTCCTGATCGGCATATTTCGTCATTTCTTTTGTCGTTGCGAAACGAGCGGATCCATGCTCTTCTCCTACCCGATAAAGGCCATGATCATTGCGATAGATATATAACAGCATGGCCAATAAGAACCCAAGGAATGCGGCCAATAGTGACCATAACGAGGGTCCCAGTAAGAACCACCAATGCCGTAAGGGGGCTTGTGCTTGCACACTATAAGTAAAAAAGGCGAACTCCTTTTCGCCAAAACTGTTTACTGGAATCGCTAAAAAACAGTTAGCTAAAAAATAAAAGACGATTGCCAAAACGCCCCCTAACCATAAGTGAGGCACAATTTGTTTTTTATATCGTTGCATTAGCGTGTTCTTCCTTTCCCAGCAGTTGGTGCAGCTTGCGCCATATTTTGTGCTTGTTTTTGCATCGTGGTAGCCGCTTGCTTTTCGGCTTGTTTGAGATCTTCGGTGACTGAGGACCGTAAGTTGGGATCTTGCACAATGTCTTGCCACAGTTTAGCATCAGGATCATGAATATCCTTTAGTAAATCGTCCATGGCGTTATTGACGACCTCTTTATCTTGAAAACGAAACAATAGATCCGTTCGCCCATCATGTTGGCGGAAGGCAAAAGCGACACCATGCTCAGCTAGCACTTCTCGTAAACGTTCCAGATTCACTGGTTGATTGAAAGAAGCTGGCAGTGTGGTGATGGACTTTCCAGACTTTTCGGCCATGAATTGATAGTAACCCAGCTCGCCTGTTCGTTGTCGATACTGGGCAGCACGGTCTGAAAGATAGTGACGTAAGGACTCGCCGGTTAAGACGCTCAAAGCCTTTAAGACTTGTATAACCGTTGTCTGACCACCATTCGTAAATTTATGCAGTGCTTCTTTTTGTTCCATCAGTTTTCCTTTCCAAATAAAAAAAGTAGAGAAAACTCTACTTTTCTCTACTTCTCTACTTTTTAAATAATTCATGCTATAATAAAGTCATTAAAAAAGGAGCAGTTGCTGGACACAACTACTCCTCCTAGCGAACCCGTTAAACGGTGGCTAGCCTTAGTAATTACTGATAGATAACTATCTCAGACCGGCGAAAGTAGAGATGGTTATTTTTTTTGACTTAATTTAATTAGGTCAATGACAATACCAATCAATGCAAGAATAAACATTCCAAACATGAATAGTAAGGTCAAGACGTCCTTGGTGGACATCGGGCATCTCCTTTCCTAGAATGTGGGGGTCGGTTGATTACACCATACGCACCACCTCCAATCGAGGATAGCCACCATCTTCACTTGTTCACTATGAGCATTATTATAACATGCCGCCCTTTCGATTCCTCATGGTTGTACATTCTCAATGATTCGCAATGGCTCAGGGTACAAGTAATTGGAACTGATGTTTTGTCCGGATTGCCTTTTTCCAGGTTGTGGATAGGCATCTTGTAATTTACGCAAAACTTCTGCTTTGCTTTTTCCGACGATGAAAAGGTGGTTAGAATAATAACCAACCGCGATTGTGTTGCCCATAATGGCCTCCTTATATTTTCTGGAATTTACAAATAGATAAAGGACTGTGGAGCCGACTTGATTCTTGAATCAAAGCCCTTTAAAGTCTTTGGTTCAATGTAAGGCGTTACTTTCCCTAATTGAATGGCGTGAGCTTCTTTTTTGCCTTCAAAATATGTAAATAAGTCACGACGTGATATACCACTATATTCTTTTGTTCTTTGCCAAATTTGGGTCTTGCTGCCGGATAAAACGTCAAGGACTTCCACTTCGGCAACAACCAAGCCCTCAGGTAGCGTTGCGTAAATCACCATCGAATCGACATCTTTGTTCTTGAAAACTGTGCGCCGATATTCAAACTTTTTGGTACCAGCTAAAATTTTATAAACATATTCCGGTTTAATCGATAACAAAATTCTCATTGGTGCCTCCCATATAAAATGTTTTAAAAAAGTAGAGAAAACTCTACTTTTCTCTACTTCTCTACTTTTTGAATAATTCATGCTATAATAAAGTCATTAAAAAAGGAGCAGTTGCTGGACACAACTACTCCTCCTAGCGAACCCGTTAAACGGTGGCTAGCCTAATAGCTATTAAATAACCATCAGCTCGTCAAAGTTGAGATGGTTATTTTTTTTGACTTAATTTAATTAGGTCAATGACAATACCAATCAATGCAAGAATAAACATTCCAAACATGAATAGTAAGGTCAAGACGTCCTTGGTGGACATCGGGCATCTCCTTTCCTAGAATGTGGGGGTCGGTTGATTACACCATACGCACCACCTCCAATCGAGGATAGCCACCATCTTCACTTGTTCACTATGGGTCTTATTATACCATGTGCAAATCTAGACCAGTTAGAGTGACTAAGACTTTTTCTAGAGTTTATTTTAATTTTAAATAAGTGTAAAAATAATCACCAAAACTGCTAATGCTACAATATATCGATTACGTCACTGTGGAGAAAAACAATGACATGGATTAACACCATCATTAATTTATATCAAAATACTATATTCCGCTATACTCGATTATCTTCGGCATCAATCGTTTTTACTTTGTGCTGCGCAATTAATTATCAATGGTTGAACTTTACCAATCGTTGGTCCCTCTTGAAAAATATTTGAGTCAGGGCACCATAAGCACCATTCAATACGGTTTGCAATGTGCGGAAGCATTTTTTCCATTATTGACTGGCATATTATTGATAATCCTATGTTTCCATTTATCGACATCAAGTTACCAACTAGTTAATATGGCTGTGCCATCAAAAGAAATAGAAAAAATTGCAAGGGTTTTGGGATATATAAGTCAATATTTAATTATGAACTTTTGGTTATACTATTTTATTATTCGTACTATCGTTTTTGGCAACTTTTATATTTCACAATCTTTCTCAATGGGTTGGCACTGGTTAAGTCCCAACTATTATTTAGTATACTTTTTCTCCTTGTTAACCATTTCAGATGTAATTTTTGCTCCAATACACTATAGACGTGCTAAACGTCGTCAATTAGAGGCCTATCTCGAAAGAAGTGAGAAAATGCTTACCAAGAACGATAAAAGCTGACTAGAATAATATCGGAAGGATTCCACCCAAAAAAGACAATTTATCATAAAAAAAGCTGAAGGAATAGCTAAGTAAGCAACATAAGCAGAATAGTCATTATAATAACAAATCATGCCATACACAAACAATATAACAGCTAGTAACTCAATAAAGACAAAGGTTGATAGTCTGTTTATTATTTCCTTACCCACAACATTGACATTCAGATTCTGGTCCTTATCTAACCGGTTCTGATCCTGATCTTCAGCTTCCTCTACCACTTGATGGTTCACACCTAACGATACTACACGAGACCAATCAGTAGAACTTTCAGAGTCCGAGGAATGATTAAACCCATCCTTTCGTAGCACCTTTGTCAGTAATATAAAATTAGATAATGATATTAGACCAGCAATGGCAAAGATAATCATAACGGTTACCCAATAAAATCTAGGCCAAGATACAAACAACCCCATCAGAGAAAGCCCAACTCCAACATACCCAAAAAATCTGACGAGCAATGTTCTGATATACGTCTTTTTATATTGGCTATCGATTTTGTCTAACTTCTTCACCATTTGTGAGTCGGATATGACCTTTTTGGGGTACGGATAACGGAACATCTTTCCATCAACCATCAACCGTGTTTTCTTAACTAAACTATCAGTACGCTTATCAACAAATGAATTAATTTTTTCAAGAACTATTTTCATCTTGATGGGCTCCTCTTTTTATTTGTTTATTTAAAATTGCTTTTACTTTAACTGCGTCCAAGTTTCATTGATAAGACGTTTATAAAGAAGTAGAGAAAATTCTACTTTTCTCTACTTTTCTCTACTTTTCTCTACTTTTCTCTACTTTTGCAAGTATGGCCGCTGAAACGGCTATTGCCAAGTGAACTTCTTTAAGTTGATTGATTACCACCGTACTCCTTGGCAATGTCATTACCTCGCTTTTCATCAGCGTCTTGCTTTTCTTGCGCTTTCGTCTTACCCAGATATTGATACCAATTTAACGCCGCATTCGCTCGTTCTTGTACTTTATTACCAGGATTTCCTTCCCACTGTGCCAAGAATTGCTCGGTTAAATCCTTCACATCCTGACTATCAGATGACAAAATCGCTTTGGCAATATCTGAATGACCGCCATCATGGTTCACTAAGAAATCAATTTGCAAATCCAAGTCATACCACTTCTTATTTTGTGTTTTTGCATAATCAACTAGGGCAGTATGACGTCCTCCTGGCCCTGGCGCGACATCTGTCCATTGTCCCAGCCCTAAACCTCGGTGAATGATATTCGCAAAACGGCCATCATAAATTTGAGGACCACCAATATTCAACCAATCATCTCGATCGTAAGAACCGTCATATTTGCCAACGGGCGCTTTTAGATAATCACCCTCTGCTCGCTTTGGGTTGATCGAACTTTCAACGTCAAAATTTCCGAGCAGCGCGGCAATGCCAGCCTTCTTATAGCCCATCTTGGTCAGTTGGTCATAAACTTTTTGCGCATTTTGCGCTTTATCCTTCGATGGATCGAAGTTGTCATCCGTCGTTGTCGTAAACTGCGTATAACGTACCCTCTTAAAGTAAAATCCAGGGTTGGCATCGAACCACTGTTTTTCTAAATCATCAAATAGACGATACTGTAAATGAATATGATCGTCTAACGTGTTGCCAAGCAAGTCGCCTACGTTCAAATCAGCCCCCTGATGCAAACGGCTCAAATCAACACCATCAATGGTCAATACGGCTTGGTCTTGTGTGATTTGCACGGTATGGTCATTGACAAAATGAACGCTCCCTGCTAATGGGACTTTCAACATCGTTCCTTTGGCAACATCAATAGTGGTCCAATCGTTTTTAACGACCCGACCATTTTGCTTCTCATATCCGAGTCGCCGACTAATCACAACATTGCCATCATCCGTCAAATTTTCCAATTGATTGCCTAAAACATCAAAGCCGATTTCATCACGACTGAGTTTCACGTCCTGTTGTTCACTGTCTTTTAAAATCCAGGGGTTATGCAAGTCATCTTCGGTCGCAACTTTGTTCCCACTCATCAGCTCATCAACTGTTTTTTCAGTGTCTTTGACGTGCACCGCCTCCCATTGTTTTGCCAGTACGTCTTGATACTTGATGACCCCAAAAGGTAATTGAAGCCCTTGCTTTTGGTCATGGACATTAAAGTCATCAAACAGTTCATTGTCATAAAACATAAACGGCGCCCAATCCGTATAGTACTGGTGCTGGTCATCGGATTTTTGCGCATCGAGCTGTGTCATGTATAACCAAGTATCGTTGATTTCATGATTGTCTTGCTTCAGACCTGGTTGGTTGATAGCCCCTACCATAAAGGCCAACAATAACGGCAAACAAACTAGAATACCGACTAAAATTTTAAATTTCAATGAAAACGGATTTAACCACTTCACACCCTTTTTGACGCCTTTGCCTAAAAAGCGACTAACACGGGTTGTTTTTTTAAATCGACCAGCAAAACGTCGAATCTGCCGTTGACTTTTCTTTTTCACGGAGCGGCCAAAGTCGCCCAAGCGTTTTCGACTACCAAACCATTGTTGCTCATAGGGTGTTTTGTAAAAGCCGCGTCCCATGACAGCATTCTTACTACGATTGAGTACGTGATAAGTGCCAATACCAACATTGCCCGCTGTCTTGCCAAGCAATCGGCTACCTGTTTTCACAGTCCGCCCATAGGTACGGGCTTGATTGATTGTATTGCTAGCTTGAACATGTTGTGCTAGTAAATCATCTTCTTGAAGCTTTTGGTATAAGCCTCCTCGTGCTCGGCCTTTAACAGTTCCTTTCACACCAGCCTTAATGGTGCGGCCGGTTCGATTACGTAAACTCGTGTTGTCTAGTTTCCGATGATGCTTAAACTGCTTTTTTAAAGTCAACACCTCCGCTTTTTCATCGGCTAATGTCCGGTTCGCCGTGTCTAAGCCATTGCTTTTTTGCTTTTGCTTAAAAGCTTGCTTATAACTTTTTCGAGCTTTCTTATACGCCTTTTTGGTATGTTTTCGGGCTGCTCGGTGCCCCATACCATCATGTTCATGTAACTTCTCTGGATCAATCCGCATTTTTTGTCTCCTCTTGACTGCTCAAAAAAAGCAGCCAGATTTCTGACTGCTTATGAAAAGAGCTTCTTGGCTTCGTGAATTTTAGTGGTTAACTCTTCGCGGGCACTTAACAAGCGTTCCAATTGTTTTTGGTTTTCATCTAATCGTTTTTCCAGCATTTGATCATGGTCATGTTGAATGGACTGATCAACTTCGACAACCAAGTGGGCCTGAGTCTTATCAAACTGATCATCCAAATCCCGAAGGGCCTGTTCATAGCGTTCCTTTTCGCGGCGCTTGGCTTCTTCTAAATCGCGGGCCGCGGTTTTCTTGACTTGATCTAACAGCTTGATGCGCTTTTCTTCGTATTCCTGTTGCGTTTCCCGTCGAATGGTTCCCGACTGATCAGATTGGTTTAACAAGGCCGACAATTTCGCTTGTTTTTCTTCTAAGACCTTAACCACCGCTGATGAAACATCTTCTTGCAAAGAAGCTAACTCCGTATTTACGGGTGGCACAGTTTCTGCTGGTTGCTGGGAACTAGAGGCAGCTTGTTGCTGAGCTAAGAGTGCGGTTAAGTGTTGAATTTTGAGGTCTTTTTGTTCAAGTGTTTCGGTTTCCACTTCAGCATCAGCTGTGACCGCTTCTGACACTGGAACAGGCGTTGCAGATGATGGTTGTTCACCGGGGACCGGTTGCGACTCAGTGGTAGCGGCATCGGTTGTTTCATCAGCGGCAACGACCAAATCTGCATTTTCAGTAGCGACCTTTAAATCCGCATTTTCTGCTGTGACATCATCTGCATTTGATACTTGTTCCAAATGGGTTGGTTGAACCGGTTCCGCTGATTGTGAAAAGCGATTGAAAATGGATGAGTCATAAGGCAACTTCTTCTTGGTATAAAAATCAGCCAACTGGCTATCAATATCACCACGAGCAGGTAAATCAAAAATCAGGGCAAAGAGATATTCACCAGACGGTGCGCTCTTCAATAGCCCAACTTGGTCTGTTAGACCACGCCTTTCAAGGTCTTGACTCTGTTGTTCCACATAGTTCAAGAAGTCTTCTGTTTCATGAAAGACCTCAGTGGGCACGTACTTCCCAGCACGCACCTCATAACCGTAATGGCTTTCAGTCTTGTGTGATGGGAATAAATGTTTTAAAAGTTTTCGCATCGTTATACTCCTTTTGATTTTGGATCATTCAATTTAATAAACGGCAATCGTTATCACCGTCAATCACGGTCACTTTCCTTCTGCACTAAAGCCACCAAGTCTGATAGGCTCATACCATTATCTTTCATTGTTGCCTCCAACAACTCTTGGTCAACTCGTGCCAATACTTGTTTCTTCTCCGCTATTTTTTGATTGAGCGCCTTCAACTCAGTTTGAAGACGCTTTTTCTTTTGCTGTAAACGTTCAGTTTTGGTCATCGTGAGCACTCCTTACTTGGTTTAAATCTTGTGGTTGGTCGTTGCTAGAAGCATCTGACAATGTTTTGCGTTGAATATTATTGACCAGTGCCTGACCCTTTTCCGTTGCGTAAGTTAACAGTAACGTTTCGGATTTACTCGTACTAGCAACCTGATTCGGGTTATCTGTTTTATTAACCAGTTGTGTATTATGATAGTCAACCGTTACTAGCGCTTGTTGGTCCGCTTGGTCAATATAAATCTTGGCATCGTCAAACACCTGATTAACGACATATCCTTTATAGGCCTGGTTCTCAGGCTTGGCTTCCTTGGCTGTTTCGGCTTGGAAGGCTGCCTGGGTCATGAAACCTTGGTATCGGTTTTGATTTTCACCCAAATCCTTCTTGGTGTAATAAGCAATTAAAAACTTTTGCACATCGCTTTGCTTAATCGTGGGTTGGCTATTGGTTAATGAACTGGTTGACTGTATCGTTTGATTGACTTTGGGCACCGAAATACTCTTCACCCCAATGCCCAACATAATCCCTAAGATAAGCAAACCCGCAATGGATAGTCGCTTTTTAATCTTCAATTTTTTCAAGTTAAACATGGCTACTCCTTATCAGTATCAACATCCGTGTTGAGTAATTCATACAGTTTTGTGTGTTTTGGAATTGGATTTTTAAAGGGAACCATAATCCCATTCACGCGAATTAAGCCCGTTCCCACTTCAGCCCGTTCATTAACGAACTGATCTAAAACATTTTCATCGAAATGCAATTCTTCTTTTAAAATTTTGAGGTCCGGCGCCTTTTGCCGAAGTAGCATCATAAATTCGGTATTGGAAGTCAAGTTTCGGCCACCTTGGAATTGCGTGATATTACTGATATTCTGTGTAATACCGGTCGGAATCGCCCCGTACTTTCGCACACGGGCCCACAAATTGGCAAACCAATTGGCACTGTTTTTGTCTTGAAAATTGACTTGAATTTCATCAAAGAATAGCCAAGTGGACACGATATTTTGAGAGGCAACCACTTGTTTCCAAATCTGATCCAAAATCACCTGCATGGCAAACGGCTTCATGTTGTCATCCAACTGCTTGGTATTAAAAATCAAAAATCGACCGCTTAAATCGATATTGGTCTCGTATGAGAACACATCTTGTGACCCGATTGTGTAAGGGCTCGTTGATAATGCCAAATCTTGCGCTACTTTTTCAGGACGGTTTTTCAATACGGTTTGCCAGTCCACTAAAGTGGGCTTTTCATATTTTTCATACGTCTCATGCGTGATTAAGTCAATCACACCTTTTTGTGCGTCGGACAAGGTCAACACTTTATCAAACATCGTCGTTAACAGGTTTGACTTTTCTTTAATGAAGTCGAGTTTCTTATCTTCTTCACGTAGCTTGGTACGATCCGCTAAGTCCATCAGATTGAGGTGATTATCAGTCCCGGTCGAAATATCAAGGATTTGGGCCCCTAATTGTTGACCAATCTCTAAATACTCACTTTCCGGATCCACAATGATAATGCGGTCTTTGGGATGATTTAACAACGTATTAAGCAATTGATACTTGACCGCCACAGACTTACCCGAACCACTCGAACCCAAAACCAGCCCAGATGGCGTTAACAAGTCCTGCTTATCCTTACGATCAATTGTAATGACATTTCCGGTAATTTGATTTTGCCCAAAAAATTCACCGTGTGGGTTTTGCAATTCAACTGACGTAAAGGGACGTTGCGTGGCGACATTTAGCGTGGTCATATCTCGATAAGTTTCAGGATTTTCCAGTAAGAAAGACCGCCCAATGGGTAACGTTGTGTTAAACGCCTCTTCTTGGTAATTGTAGGCACTCTCAAAGAAAACTCCTTTGGCTTCCCCTACTGCTTTCACTTCATCAGAGATGGTCTTCAACTCACGTCGATTTTGGGCCACCACCATCACTGTCAAAGTCCCCGTAAATAACTTTTGACCGTATTTAGAAAAGTCCTCTTTCAAGGCTTCCGTTGTCTTGCCAATACCTTTGGCCAGTCCCGAGACAAATTCGGAATCCACCCCCTCTTTAGCATTGTCTTTTTGTTGGCGACGCTGATCCATTTTATTGACTTGCGAGATAGTTTGTAGTCTTCTTTGCAAATCGCGCATATTATACGGTTGCGCATGGAGAGAAATGGCGATTTCATGCTTGATTTCGGTTAAATTTTTCAAGAAATCATCTTCTAACATCTCCGGGTAATACTTCGCGTAGAGCACCCGTGCATACTGTTCATTGAGCTGGAATTGATTGTTATCTAGTTCAATTAAGCTGGGGGCTACTAAATCCTTGGCATGAAGCTGGTTAAAATCGGCTTTCTTCATGAGCATACCCGGATTGGTCAGTTGATTGATCAACCGAACGCGTTGTTCACCATCTAAAGCACGCAGTGTTAAAGGGACCCCGCCCTTTCGAAAAGGTTCTTGAAAAGCTAATGCTGCTTTTGATAAAGCAATTTCGGCCGCTGCGGCTCGGTTTTGTTTCGTCGTAATGATCGCGTAACGTTTAACTTGATACTCATTTTCTTCCGATGAAAAACGTTGTTTCATCATGTCATTAATTTCTTGTCGATAGACATCATCGGGGGTGCCAGCCATCGGCATTAATAAGTTTTCAATGGCATTTTCGCCCACGTGCTCGTTGACTACTAATAGCTGATAATGACTCTTATCGTTTAGGGTATTCAAAGCTTCACCATATGAAACAATGACATCTTGTTGGGCGGCCACACCCAATGCCTCAAAAGGCACATCACTTAACTCATAAGCCCGTGAATAGTGGTCCGCATCAATTTTCATTAGACCTTCTTGACTTAAATCTTCAAACTGCAAGGTATCTTGTGTACTGCAACCCAAACGTGCTAAACGCTCTTGCTTGCGTTGTTCGGCGACCGATAAGGACTTCCTTTTCTTAAACATGCCCTACTCCTTTCCAATTTTTTGATACGTTCGTTTCTTCTCCGTTAAATAAAAGGTCATGGAGCGTTTCAGCGTGCGATCGTAGTCAAAAAAACGTAGTAAGAACGGGATCAGGGTTGTGCACACTAAAACGATTGTGAGCACCCAGCCATACCAGCCAGGAATCAAGATAAAAGCCCCGGTTGACAGTAAAGCACCTGGTACCATTTTTAAAATGAGTCCACCCTGTTTGCGAGTGAACAACCCCCGACCAATCGTTGGTTCCCACTTTGATAAATCTGTATAAAATTCACTACTAGCCATTTTTTAACCTCCAATCAAACGACGTATCATACTCTGCGAGCCCATCACTGCCCAGCCGACCACAAACAACTTGACCAGCGCCAACGCTGCTGCGGCTTGCCAAGTACCATAGGATACTTTTCCAGTTAATGGGAACTGTGAGTCGGTTTGCCAAGCTGGGATGAGCTTCAAAATAATAATTAAAACCACTGATTGCAACAAAACAATCGCTACTTGTTTCCAATAATTAATCGAAACGGAGCGATAGTCTTCATGTAGTGAGGCTGCTAACATAATCGGTGACAAAATCTTATAAACGCATAAAGTCAAAAAACGCATAAAGACAATGACGGTCACAAGCATGGAGATAATCGTCGTCCCGATTGAGTTGAGAAAAGAAATCACCCCAAAGATCCCTTTTTGATACCAGGACAAATCCACACGTGACATATCCCAAAGACCGGCATTCGAGCCATTACTTTGATTATGTAGTCCGCCAGTGGTGGCAATGGTATGACCAATAGCATTGGCGAGGTATAACATGCCATCAATAATTTGCGGTGCCAAACCAATCACTATGGTGGCGATAAAATAACGTAATCCTAAATTGATCATGACCTCTGATGTCAGTGGTGTTCCTTGGGTTTCCCGAAATCGCTGGGCTGTTTTGGCCCACTCCAGTAAAAACATGATGCCTAAGATGGCAAAGCCGATAAACATCAAAGCATGGGTAATATCATTGACCCAGCTACTGGCCGTAGGATTCCAAGAACTAAGCGATTGTGTTAATTGATTGAGTTTGTCTTTATCTAAAACAACACCATTCATAGTCAATCCTTTCTAATGGGCTTTTCACCCCATTCGGTTGGTTACGCCAACGTCGATTCAAATCGAAAATTTAAAACGAAATTTTCGACAAGGCCGCAATAATCCCAGCACCAACGCCACCGACGATGGCAGCGGTGGCTGCACCCCAAATCATGCCTTCAATCCCCTCATCGGTCATGCGGGTATCTTCAGATTTACGCCCCTTGGTAAACTTATTAAAGCCAAACAAAATACTAAATAGACCAATAACGACGATTACTGATACTACAACACCGACCAACTTAGTTAAAATATCCATAATTCCTTCTTTCTCATTTCTTCTTGATTTTTAGACAATAAAAAAAGTAGAGAAATCTCTACTTTTCTCTACTTTGATGACTAAACCGCATTTTGCTTCAAATCGTCTGATATTTTGGCCAATCGCTTCCGCTTACGGTTATTACTTTGAACCTTCTGCCAAGAGCCAAGTCCAACTCCAGCTAATACTGCCAAACCAGCAACATAAAGTTTTGTTGGATTGTCCGCGGTCTTCATGCCGGTTTGTGGCAAGACAGTTGCGGCCTTGCCAGACGATGAAACCGTCGCTTGGTTAGGCTGAGCCGAAATGGTCGTTGGATTAGCCGTTGCATTCGATTGGCTGTCTTGTGACTGCGTACCACCATTTTGAGTGGTTGCACCACCGGTTACCGTTGGGTTCGCCGTCGCATTTGACTTGCTGTCTTGCGACTGTGTGCCACCGTTCGTGGTAGGATTAGCTGTCACATTTGACTTACTATCTTGTGCCTGCTCTTGCTTTCCGCCTGTTTGTGACTGGTCACCGCCCGTTACATTGGGACTAGTCGTTGTCGCTTGCTTTTGCTCTTGATTACCACCAGTTTGGGTTGTTGCTCCACCTGTTTGATGCTGATTCTCTTCTTGATGCTGTTGACCACCATTAGAAGTTGAATTAGTATTCACGACAGGATTATTGTTAATGACTGGTGAGTTGGTATTCGTATTCGTGTTATTGATGTTAATAACCGGTTGGCCGCCATTGTTATTATTGGCGGTCTTATCCGAGTCATCAAATAAGAATAGCTTCGACAAGTAAACGTCCCCAGTGCCTTGGTTAATTTGACTGACCGGTACTGTCAAGGTCTTGATTGGTGCATCTTGCCCCTTCTCATTGACAGTGAAGACATAAGCGGACTTATCTGCATTCAATTGAATGTGTACATAAAGAGGCTCAATATGCTTAAACCCTTCCGGTGCATTGACTTCCCACAATTCATAATCGCCATAAGCGATGTTACTAAACTTATAGTAACCATCATAACCGTTGGCATCCGTTTGAGTTGTGACAACCTGTGGATCACCCTTCGTGCCATTAATCGGAATCAACTTCAATTGGATGCCGTTATAACCTGATTCAGCACTACCATTCGCTGATTTTACGTACTTAAAGCCATCAAACGAGAAGGTAATCACCTTGTCCAATGAAGTTTCATTTTGTGTCACAACCGGTGTGTCTTGATCCTGGTATTTGATGGATACATCATACTTCTTTGAGTCGATTTGATACCCTTCAGGTGCCTTGGTTTCTTGCCAATAATAGTCGCCTAATGCGAGATGCTTAACACCTGCTTCATGCAAATCGTCGTCAATTCGCAAAGTCACTTGATCACGACTAACCTGTTTACCGGAAGTAATTTCAGGTGTTGGTTGACCAGTTTCTGACCACTTCACAGGAGTTCCATCTGCGTGGTAGAGCGTATATTCCGCCCCAGACAATGTTGCACGGCCTTGACTGTTGTCACCCGTTTGCTTGTCCTGCTTAATGACCGAAGTAGACCCAGTCACTTCTTGATTAGTACCAGCTGCCATATCGGCCACCAAAGCGACCTCTTGTCCGGCATATTTCAAGGTAACCTTTTGCGGCGTAAAGCTCTTGACATAGCCTTGGCTTGCCTTTGATTCGGTTACATAATAGTCGCCTAATGGTAAGTTGGCATCGGTTTCAGCATGACCATTCGCATCAGTCGTGATTTGAGCAACTACCTTACCTAGCGCATTGTCTTGGTGAATATCAAAGACATTGCCTGCCAGTGAGTAGTTGCCATTCCAAGGAGTCTTTTTACTTTCAGAACCAGACTTGTCAATGACAATCTTTCCCTTGACCTCTTGATTCGTACCACCTGTCAAAGATAATACGATCGGCACATTCTGACCTTGATAAGTAATATCAACATCTTGGGGCTTGAAGGTCTTCAAGAAGCCCTTTGACGCTTGGACCTCTTCCACCACATAATGTCCGAGCGGCAAATCCGTCTTGGTCTTAGCATACCCATTGGCATCCGTTGTGACTTCGTCAACCACTTCACCATTGATGGAATCCTTGTGGATCTTAAAGACGTTACCGGCCAGTGAGTAGTTGGCGTTCCATTGCTTTGTGCCTGTTTCGGCACCAGTCTTTTGAATAGAAATGCCACCCGTTACTTCTTGGTTGGTTTCATAAGCCGTATCAAAGACAACGGGAACTTCTTGACCTACATAAGACAAATCGACCTTTTGTGGCGTAGCTGATTTGACAAAGCCTTGACTGGCCTTAGTTTCGATAACAGTGTACTTACCCAATGGCAAGTCCGTCTTCGAGTAAGCCTTACCAGAAGCATCAGTTGTCACATGGTCAACCAAATGGTTCTGTTCATCAAAAATATCAAACTCATTACCAGCCAACGTGTAGTTGCCATTGATCATGTTCTTGCCTGATTGCGCACCAGACTTATCAACGATGATTTGGCCCTTCACTTCTTGGTTGGACCCACCAGTAGCAGAAATAACAATCGGTACATTTTGGCCTTGATAAGTAATATCAACGTCTTGTGGCTTGAAAGTCTTCAAGAAGCCCTTTGACGCTTGGACCTCTTCCACCACATAATGTCCGAGCGGCAAATCCGTCTTGGTCTTAGCATACCCATTGGCATCCGTTGTGACTTCATCAACCACTTCACCATTGATATTATCCTTGTGGATCTTAAAGACGTTACCAGCCAGTGAGTAGTTAGCGTTCCATTGCTTTGTGCCAGTCTCGGCACCGGTCTTTTGAATGGTAATGCCACCCGTTACTTCCTTATTAGTGGCAGTAACTGTTTGTACGTTCTGTCCATCGGCGTTTAGATGAACAGTAATCGGCGTAAAAGTATTGGCCAGCCCTTGACTTGCTTGCTTTTCAGTGACGACATAATCACCATAGTCCATGACAGAACCGGTTTCAGCATTTCCATTGGCATCTGTGGTCAACTCCTTCACCACAGGACCATCAGCGGTGTCCTTATGCACCTCAAAGACATTACCCGCTAAGGAGTAATTACTATTAGTGACCTGTTTGGTATCAATACCCGCTTCATTCAAGACATTTTTGTCAATCTTGAGATTAGCTTTTTGAATATTCACCTTTAAATCTGATTGTATGAAGTTAGGATCTTTTGCAGCAAAGACAGGTTGTAAGGGATTAGAAACATCACTTGGATCCGTAAAGGTACCATAAATATAATAAGGCTGTTCATTTCCTGTCCTGCTAATAGTTCTCATTGACACATAACCATCACCGGCAGAAACGTTTGGGTCTGCTGTAACCGTTAATTGATTACCATTTGTGCTAACCGAAAGCCCTTTAGAAGCGCTAACATTTTTAAAGTTCTGTAATACCCCATTGCTATCTGTTACAGTCGCAGATTTACCAGCTGTAACATTTAATGGAGCCGGTGAAAAGTTTGGCCTTTGTCCCATCGCTGCGGCATTTTGCAAAATCTGTTCAGCTTTGGCAATTACCCCGGAACTCACGACATTCGAGTCCCAACCAGTAATTTGAGCACCAATCATGTTATTGAGTTGGGTGCTATCAATTTTATCAGAACCGTTCATCACGCCCGGAATACCGTTCTGTCCAGCGACTAATGACCACACTACCAACTGTCCAGCAAAATAAGTCTCAGAATCATTAGCGGCTCCTTGGGCTTGTGCTAAATAAGCTGCATTATTGATCAGATTCTGCTGCTGTGTTGTCATTTTGTGCCAATAGTCTGCCGTTAACCCTTGTTGTCCCTGAGCCGAAGAAGCATACTCCCCTCCTCTTAAGTGAGCGAAGGGGTTAATACAGAAGACCACCTGATCATTGACTCGAATGTTTAAAACAGGATCCACGCGGCCATTTGAAAAAGTCACATGTCCTTTAATTGGATCTGGACTAGGAAATGAAATTCGTCCATCATTGGGTAAGTCATCAGCGTGGGCATGATGTCCGTTCGTTGCACCCATCGTTGCTAAGAAAAGAGTGGATACCATCGCGGTAACCCAAAATTTTCCAGACTTATATAACTTGTAATGTTGTTTCTCCATTGATAAATCCTTTCAAATAAAAAAGGACACTTATAAAAGTGTCCTTAACTAATAAATTAATTCTTAATATGCACCATAACTAGCCGGCTGCATGTCTCCGGCATCCCATGCATGACTGTCACCATACTTCCCGGCAGCATTAAATGCATCATCATTTGATTTAAAACCACTTTGTTGCCAAATCACATCACCTTTCTCATTTTTCACCCAAGCCGTAAAAGTACGGGATGCGGTTGATGCAGCTGGCGTGCTTGTCGCAGGCTGACTTGCAGGTTGTTGGGCTGGTGCAGCCATTCCGGATTGAGCACTTTGATTTGATTGCACCGGTGATGAAATGGTTGCCTCACTACGATCAGCGTCTGGTGCACCTCCAAATCCTGGTGTCGTGGGGGTCTTTGTACCAGGAATCCGAAGGTAATAAGTACCATCATTGCCAAAGTCATAGGTAGTACCGTACATCGGTACTTGACCTTGTACAGCACGACCATCTTGGTCCGTGTAATACGTCAACCCCCAAGCTTGACGCCAGCCTTCATTTTGCCGGACACCATTAACAAACCAATAATAGGTACCCATGTAATAACGGAATCCTGTAAATAATTGACCATTTTCATACCAGCGATAGCCACCATTAGCAGGCGAACCATCCCAAACATAGCCTTGGACTGGACGTGAATAATACGTCCCATCATTCCCAAAGTTATAAACTTGGCCATCAATGACACGATTACCTTGAACAGCACGACCATCTTGGTCAGTGTAATACGTCAGCCCCCAAGCTTGACGCCAGCCTTCATTTTGGCGGACACCATTGACAAACCAATAGTAGGTGCCCATGTAGTAACGGAATCCTGTATAAGGATGACCATTTTCTAACCAGTTCCAGCCACCATTAGCTTGCGAAACTTCTGGCGAATAGACATAGCCATTTGCTGGCTTGTCTGCAGCGTGTGCTCCTGATCCGGCGAACAGAGCCAGCATCGTTGCACTAGCAATCATAACAGATGCTTTTTTAATCAATACAGTGGAATTTAACGTCATTTTCCCCTCCTTAGGGTTCTCATTTCTAGACCAAATTCATTTTACACAGTTATTATAACAAATATTGGACACAATCTTCATAGTGAAGGCGCAACACCGGTCATAATCCAATTAAAAATCAATAAAATTATCAAAAGGCCAATAGATGCCATAACAATAAAGGCAAATGCGCTAATAATAAGGCCCGGTATCATAGCCAAAATTGCAATAAGCCAGCAAACTGCCAAGAATGCCCAATAAATCAATAGACCAATAATTTTAATTGGCCAAAACAAAGCGCGCATCGCCAAGTAACAATAATCTTTAAACGTATATTGATACGGCTCTGATGTGATTGTCTCCTCTTGATAACCGGTCGAAGGCTCTTGTTGATTTAACGCATTCGTTAAATTCGACAAATCACGATACTGATTCAGCTGTTGATCATAACGACTTCTCGTTGATGGATCCGATAATACTTCATAAGCCGCTTGCACGGCAAGGTATTTGGCTTCAGCGCCTTCTTCGTGATTATGATCTGGATGAAAACGCTTCGATAGTGTTCGATACGCTTGTTTAACCATTTCTGGACTAGCATTTTGAGATAGCTCTAGTTCATCGTAGTAATTAACGAACTCATTTGACATCGATATTCCCTTTCGTAAACCCTTGTTTACTATTGTTTGAAAAAAAAGGCTCATTTTATAAGTTGACTTATATATTAAAACACTATTTTATAAATCTTTCGTTTTGAATACCTGATAACCTTCATAGGCATATGATTGATCAACGCCCTTCATGTAAACCTCACGGTTATTCACTTCAGAAGTTAATGACTTTTCCAGCAACTGACTTAGTTCTGTTGTGCGTATGGGGCTCCGTTCCATAGCGAAAAGATAGTCTTCTGGATTAACCTGTGACCAATCCACCACTTTCCCTAATGACTGCTTCAAGATTAAATCAAGCCAAATTCTTGTGGCGCGACCATTGCCTTCTCGAAAAGGATGAGCCACATTCATTTCAACGTACTTCGTTACAATTTCTTGAAAGTGATTCTGTGGCAAAGCATCAATCATGGTTAATGCCTCGCGTAAGTAAATAACAGGTGCAAAACGAAAATTACCTTTTGATAGATTGACCTGGCGTATTTCCCCGGCAAAATCGTAAACATCTTGAAAGAGAAAATAATGAATTTGTCTTAGGCCTTCAAAACTCCCAATTTCAATACGCTTAATTTTGCCCGAATCATATAACTGCTGAGCTCTTTTTTTCGTTAATCGTTCTTCTGCTTCGGCTAATGCCATTGAACTTGTCAAGCCTAACTTGTTATCGAGCATTTTCAGATTCCCTTCACTAAGTATTCATGCTTCAGCTAAATAAATCCGAATGGCTACCTGTATCAATCAATTCTAGATACTGGCCATGATAACGATAAATCAACAGCCAATCAGGCTTAATGTGCAATTCACGTTCTGGAAAGCGATTAACTAAAGCATGATCATTATAATGTGCAGGAAGTGGCTGATTATGGACCAACTGATCTAATACAATCTTAAAGTCCTCTTGATGGTATCGACCACCTTTCACAATTCTTTTAAGATTCTTTTTAAATTTACTTTGCACTCTTACCTTATATTCAGTCATCAGAACTTAAATACTCCCAAGCATCTTGGCTGGAATCGAAAGTAACATAATCATCACTCCGAATGGCCTCTTGTAACCTTTCGTTGGGTTGATAAAGTTCAAAGGGTAGTCCTTTAACCTCTAATGACTTCTTCGCAAAAAGGCGAAATGCGTCCGAAGCGGTCATGCCCATTTGTTGATACAGTTCTTCAACTGCCTTCTTATCTTCTTCTTCCATCCGAAAATGTACTTGTTGTGTCGCCATAATTTACTCCTTCTTGTGTCCAATTAGTGTGACTTGTTACTATAATGGTACCAATTGACACACAATTTTTCAAGAGCGTAAATGTTTTCCTCGTAAGGCCTTACTCGTAAAGCACAGCACATCATTGACTCGTTCTGCAACCAAAACCCGACCAACTTTCATTGTCTTAATTTGCTGCATTCCTTGCGTTAAGGACAGCTTTTCGCGAAATTCTCGTGGTTTGCCTTCCACATCAATTGTCTTGGGCTCACCTATCAGCCCATTAGCCCAAACTTCAAACAAACGGCCATCTTTTAAGATAGCAGTCGGTGTTTGGGGGCTTTCTTTAACAAAATCACTTAAGCTCCGATAACGAATACGTTTTATCTTATTCATAACGCTGCTCCTGCGTATAAGAAGCAATCGCTTGGTCAAGTGCTTGATCCAGCGTCACGCCGTGAGCATCCGCATATTCCCGAAGTAATTGAAAGGCCTTTTCAGACAAAGGCAAACTTCGATTCAAAAACTTCTGATCACTCATGACCAATTGGCCATTCACACGCTCTGCCAATAGCTGGTCACCTGCTCGGATAGTTTGAATATCATACAGTCCTTTTTGTAAGTCATATTTACGACGTACAACATAGTTCTGTCCATCAATTAAAGCCTTTTTTTCAGGCCCTAATAAGGCGCGCGGATGCAACTCTAAGATTTCGTGATTTTTCATCTTAGCCGTCGCAATTTGATTACTGACGGTTGCAAAACGACGTAAATCTTTTAACCCAACAGTCATATCATCGGTCATGTGCAGTCTCCTGTTCATAGTAGCCAGCGACAGATTGATGCAAGAGATATTTCATGGATCGACCTGTCAGCTGTTTTAAATCAGTCAATTGCTGATAAGTTTCCGAATCAACTTTGATTGATTTTTCCAACTGAGGACGATCAATACTGTGTCCTACTTTTGGCATTATTCGTCGCTGGTAAGATTTTTCTTCTTCATTACTATAACGACTAAATCGGCTCATGACAATACCTCCTCAAAGACGCGAGTTAGTTGATTTATCAACCCTTGATCATGACACTCAATGATTGGTGCGTCATCTGCCAACTTTGTTCGACGTGGTAAATAGCCACGATACTCTTGGTAATGATGCAATTCTTCGAGAAGTTCTTTGGAAGCATTTTCCGACAAGTTAATCTTATTGGCCACAAAGGTCAGCTTTGCTTGAACATCAAAATCTTGATTCAACTCTGAGACAAATTGCTTTAAATCAAGTAAAGCAACAAAGGAGTCCTTCGAGGCTTCTGCTACGCCAATCACTAAATCAGATACGATTAATGCGTTTTGCGTCAAGATACCTTCATCGTTTTCAGTATCAATAATCAAATAATCGTACTTGTCAGTAAGCTCTTGTTCATTTTGAGCCAACCACTTACCAAAAATAATCTCGCGCTGGCGACGAGTATTTAATCGTTCTTTTAATTGCTCAACAGTGCTATGACCTGCAATTAAATCGAGATTGTTTTTCAAAGCAATCGGTTTAACATCACCGTTCTCAAATAAATTAATAACGGTTTGATTTAAGTTCGTAAAGTGCCCATAACGATGTGTTAGATTGGCTGAGTCATCAAAATCCATCAATAAGACTCGATGATCTTGTTTCAAAAATTCTGCTAAATTATAAGCCAGTGTTGTCTTACCAGCACCACCTTTATTGACATTAATCGTTATGATTTTCATGTTGAACTCCTTTGTCAGCCATGTCAGGGACTTTTGAAAACTCATACAAACTGGTTGCGACTAATTTTTGAGAATAGCGCTTGGCAACCAGTTGATCGCCAACTCGAACATTTTTGATTTTCGAGATTGCTCGTTGGAAGTCCATGCGGAACTTTGCATCAGTATAAACACCACCAATGATGGCATTATGCCGAGTGTAATATAAGCCATCGGGACGTAATTCACCGAGCTTCCCATTCACTAATAGGACGGTTGCGTTTCCTTTTTTCCCTAACCGACGTAGGTCGTTCATTGTTAATTCATACATACATATTTCCTCCTGAGGTTTGTACGGCCATTTATGGCGTTGTGCTTACTTCTTGCCATCATGTAGTGGCGAAGAGCGACAGCGTTTTTTATGCAAGTGTTTCAGTCCTAAATCACCTTCACTTATGGTCTGAAACCAGTGTAGACGGGCCTTGTTGTACACAAGTATAGCCACTCCCCTATTCGTATATCCCTAGTCTGCTAATCAGGACGTGGCTTTTCATCAATTGTCAATGTGCGAGGCCTTTTAACGTCTTGCCAAGGACAGAGGAGCGAGCGTGCTTCCAATCAGTTGCTTAATTGGAATACCGCTTTATTTTGGCGACTGAAAGTCCGGTAACTGCTTCTTAAGATCAAGGTCTAGTGTTTCACAACAACGCTGTATATAGACCATGTTTCCCGAGTCATTATTAGCGGCCTTGGTAATTGCCTCACTAACAAGAAGAGAACCATACTGATTTTTTAACTGTTCAAGTGTGCGCTTTTTAACTGGCGACATCTTCGATTCAGTTTCTTGGATGTATTGATCAACGAGTAAATCCATGTCCGATTTCGTTTGGGTATATACATAGTCATCATCTTCATCATCAACAGAATTATTTTCAGTATGATTAAAGTCAGTATCACTATACTCAGTATCATTAGGGTGTCGTTTTGACACTTCTTGAAGTGTGGTTTTGACATTTCTTGAAGTGTCATTTTGACATTTCTTGAAGTGTCGTTTTGACACTTCAGCCTCTACCAATGGTTCTGAGCTATTTATGAGAGAATTATCATCATCAGCAACACCAAGATACAACCGATTTGGCTTACTTAGACCTTGACGAACCTCCTCTAGTAGATCAAACTCAGCGAGATCTCGTTTAATTGCAATCACTTTTTTATTGCCACACCCCAAAATTTCCTGGAGAGCCGCAATCGTGAAAACAAAATAGACATTTTGCTTTTCATCAATCCAGCCGTTCTTTAACGACAGTTCAAATCTATCTCGAAGTATGGCGTAAGCTGTTTTGGATTCAAGTTTCATATCCTTGTACTTTTCAGAAGTGAAAAATATTTTTGGAAGACGATAAAACTGTTCAAATGTTTTAACTTGCTCTAATGAAATTCGCTGCATTGTTAAAAATCCACCTTCCCGGCTAGCTCATTCAGTGACATACCGACTGCTCGAGCAATCCCTTCTGCGTGAACAGCGGTTACAGACTTAACTCGCCCCCGTTCAAGATTAGAAATGATTGATTGCGATACACCTGCGCGCCTTGCAAATTCGGTTTGAGATAGCCGACGACTAGTTCGCTGTTCCTTAATGAATGTGCCAATATTCTGTTTCATTCTGTTTACCTCGATACAATATATGTACATCTGCTTAAAAAAGTGCAAAAAAAATAAGCCAACAAAGGGCTTATTTTTTCATCTACCAAAAGGTTATGAAAACCGTTGGTATAATAATAATTTAAAGACCTTTGTTGACTTTTATTTTACAAGTTACGATTCTTTATTATCCATCCAAAATGACTGAAATAACCCCCCTGTGTTTTCTATTTTTGTTGTTTTTGGGTCATTTGGACAAAATTAACGGTTAATTTTTTACTTGTATACTGCTTTAAACAAGGATTTTTTATTTTTTTTGCTTTACTTAATTGATTTTTCTAACGATTTCTTCGTGTGGCCACACATTAATACAAATTGATGTTGGTGTCTATAATAGTAGCATCAATTTGTCGCTGTCTGTCGACTGGCCATTAGGGACGCCAATAAAACTTATGATTTAATTAATACAATACGTATTCAACGTTAATAAAAAAGTTCTTACTTGATTCAAGTAAGAACTTTAAATTTACTAACGAGTTTAATTAAATGTGATTAGCAATCGTTTGACTTTCTAATGAGGTTGACCAACCGATTAACGATGGTATTTGCCAATCTTCTGTCAGGTAATGACCATTAACTGGTTTCGTCCCGTCTAGAACCTGATGCATCTCATCGAGTGTAAAGTGATTTGGTGTTGACGAATTATTGCCCTCCCAATAGAAACTACCTTGACCATCCCAAATATGTAGTTTCACACTTTCTGAGCCATTAAACATGTGCGTTGATATTGTGCTGCCAATTATTGCTGTGTTGCAGTTTGCGACGAAGAAGATGGTCAACTTACAACTGGTTGAATAGCTTGCCCAGTTTGAGTTGGAGTTATTGTTGCCTCACTACGATCAACGTCTGGTGCACCTCCAAATCCTGGCGTGGTAGCAGTCTTTGTACCAGGAATCCGAAGATAATAAGTGCCATCATTTCCAAAATCATAAGTAGTACCGTACATCGGTACTTGACCTTGAACGGCTCGGCCATCTTGATCAGTATAATACATAAGCCCCCAAGCTTGATGCCAGCCTTCATTTTGGCGTACACCATCTACAAACCAATAGTAGGTTCCCATATAATAACGGAATCCTGTGAATAGTTGGCCATTTTGATACCAGCGATAGCCCCCATTTTGTGCGGAACCATCATAAACATAGCCTTGTACTGGGCGCTCATAATAAGTGCCATCTTCACCAAAATTATAAACCGTACCATCAATCACACGAGTTCCCTGAACGGCACGGCCATCTTGATCAGTATAATACGTCAGCCCCCAAGCTTGTCGCCAACCTTCATTTTGACGTACACCATTCACGAACCAGTAATAAGTACCCATGTAGTAGCGGAAACCTGTATAAGGTTGACCATTTTCCAACCAGTTCCAGCCTCCGTTTGCCTGCGACACTTCCGGTGAATATACATACCCCGTCAATTGCCTATCAGCTGCCTGAGCTCCTAGTCCAGTGAATAAGGCCACTACGGTAGCACCAGCAAGAAGTGAAGCTATTTTTTTAATCAATACGGTTGAATCTAACGTCATTTTTTCTCTCCCTATGCGCACTTTCATATTATGAATTTGTTCAGCTCTATTGTATCAAAGTGAACGGCTAATTTTGGTTATAATTTAGTTGAGACTCTTATATAATCGTAAAGTATTGTATAAGATTTTTAAATTTACTTTGTGATTGAAATCTATAAACTAAACGCAAGTTGTCATAATAGTCGAAATATAGTTATTATTTGAATAGAATAGAGTGCTACGATAAGTAGAAAAATATATTTTTTATCGCACAAATACATTTTTGAACATGAATGACCTAAAAAATAGCAAAAAGGAGACTTTTGTAATCATGGAAAAAATTTACGAACTCAAAGAGAAAGTTGACACTGACCTTAAAAATAATTTAATTCCCGAACTTAAGGATGGGATAAAATTTGGACAATCTTTTATAAAGCAATTACAGCCTGAAAATGGAAAATCGGTTACCGAATTAAAAAAGAATTCCACAATGTTTAATGATTTAACAACATTTAACAAAGAGGAACTTTTAAATCATTTTGGAAATTTATTATCTAACAATAACAAATACAATTATGTATGGATTGGTATTCATTCAACGAATATTGACCCTATTATTACAGTTATTGGAAGAACCAGTTTTGCTGAAAACGCAACTATTCAGGGTGATCTATTTAAGGAATACCGCTTAACGGGAACCATGAAAATGATAGTAAATCAGGTGGTACAGGAATTATTAGATAAATATCAAGCAGAAAAATTAGACAGTGAATATATATATCACGAATTGAATAAGTACACTACAGAAGCTATTATTTTCCCATTCGCGATAATAGATGATAAAAATAATTCTGTTGTGTATAAAAACAAAGTGGAACAATTTATTAAAGACATTGTTAGCGACTTTAATATTAAAATTTTAAATAAAAAATAATTATAAATTTTGAGGATAATATCCGTGACAAAAATTGTTGTGTTAGATGGCTATGAATTAAACCATGATTTAAACTGGGCAAGTCTGTCGACCCTTGGTCATTGTACCTTTGCCCTCCTTTATGCTATTACTGACAGTAAAGAAGTTAACGATCAATATTTTAGTTATCAATCAGGAGGTCATCCATGGCGGAAAACAAACTGACACCGATACAGATTAAAGTTCGCGGAGGTCGGGTTCATAATTTAAAGAATATTAATGTGGATATTCCTTTGAACCAGTTTGTGGCCATTTCGGGCCTATCTGGTTCGGGGAAATCATCACTCGCCATGGGCATTCTTTTTTCTGAGGGATCTCGTCGTTACTTGGAATCTCTATCAACTTATACCCGTAACCGGATGAGTCAAAGTCAAGTTGCTGACGTTGATTCAGTTGAATTTATTCCGGCAGCCGTCGCTCTGAGACAGCGCCCTGCTATTCCTGGTGAGCGATCCACCGTTGGTTCGATTAGTGAGCTGGAAAATCTGGTTCGCCTAATTTTTTCACGGTTAGCTTCCCCGGTTTGTCCAAATGGCCATCGGTTGGCCCCTTCTGCAGCAATTGCTCAGGCGATGAACGCCAGTGAAAAAGCTAATTTACAAGATAACTCAGATCAATTAACCTGTCCCGTGTGTGGTGTCACTTTTCGCCCGTTTTCTGCTGAGGATTTTTCGGCAAATAGTACTGGTGCTTGCCCAACTTGTCATGGATCTGGTGAAGTCCGCCAACTTGATGAAAGTAAAATCATCAAGGACCCTCGCCTGACGATTCAAGAAGGTGCCGTTGCTTCGTGGCACTTGCCCGGTCGCAACTTTATGCCATCAATTGCTCAAAGTTTAGGTGTGCGACTCAATGTTCCTTACCAAAACCTGAGTGAAAAAGAGCGGCAAATTGTGTTACACGGTGAGAAAAAGCTGTACCCAGTTGACTTTCATACTTCGACTGGTCGTGTTTATCATTCTGACGGGAGCCTCTATGAAAACGCCTATGATGCGGTGCTAGATTCTCTTGATTCTGTCAAAAGCCTAGCAACGCTCAAGAAGCTAAATAAGTTCTTTCATTTTTCAACTTGCCCAACTTGCCATGGTTCGCGTCTCAATCCGGATCTGTTAAAGCAGACAATCAATGACCAGGACATTGTTGCTATTAATCACTTACCCTTGGAAAATCTAAAAGATTGGGGTCAACAGACGCTCACTACCCTGCCCTCTGGGCTGAAAAAGCTTGGTCAGGAACTTTTTAAAAACCTTAATCAGATTTTGCAACCAGTATTGGACCTTGGCCTCGGCTACCTATCCCTAGATCGACCCGGTGCATCGCTTTCAACCGGTGAACTGCAGCGGTTACAGTTAGCGAAGACAATCCGGGCACACACCACTGGTGTTCTCTATGTTTTAGATGAGCCATCCATCGGACTTCATCCCGATAATATTAAGGGGCTCATCAAGATTTTTCAGACCCTGGTTGATCAAGGAAATTCCTTAGTAGTCGTTGATCACCAGGTTGATTTAATTGCGGCGGCAGACTGGATTATTGAAATCGGGCCTGGCGCCGGAGAAAACGGCGGTCAGGTAATTGGAGCTGGTCGACCTGACCAGTTAGCCCAAAATCGTCATTCTTTGATTGGCCCTTACTTGACTGGTACCGTTAATATTTTGCATGATAAGGTTCAATCCCCGGCTGGAGAAGAAGCCGGTCAGACAAGCATGACTGTAGCTGACTACTATAACTTGAAAAATGACCAAATTCACCTACCTAACCAAGCCATTACCGCCGTCACGGGATTTTCCGGAGCTGGAAAAACCTCGCTGATTTTAAAAAGTTTAGTACCGGCGATTAATGCTAAGGGTAACGATGAAAATAGCCCCAAACAAGTAAGTGCACTTAAAACTCCTCTAAAAAAAGCAATTACAATTGACGCTAAACCGATTGGACGCAACACTCGCTCTACTTTAGCCACCTACACGACCATCATGAATGACCTTCGAACCCTTTTTGCTAGTCAACCAGCTGCCAAAGAACAGAAAATGACTGCCAAATATTTTTCTTATAACAACAAGGAAGGTGCTTGCCCAACGTGTACTGGTCTAGGTGTGATTACGGAAGACATTCAGTTTTTGCCCGACATTATCGAAACCTGTCCTAACTGTCATGGCGGTCGTTTTAATGAAGCAGTTCGTAAAATAACCTGGCATGGGTATTCAATTGTTGATGTGCTCGCTCTATCAGTCCGAGATGCATTGCCGGTGTTTGCTGACCAACCGAAAATCAAGCAGCAATTAGACTTGCTCGTCGAAATCGGCCTCGACTACCTGCACTTGGGGGAAGCTACCCCAGCGCTTTCGGGCGGTGAAGCGCAGCGATTAAAGTTAGTGACTCACTTGAATAAAAGCCAAGCCAAGACTTTATTTGTTTTTGATGAACCTTCCATTGGGCTGCATCCTATTGATATTCAAACTTTGTTGGGTGTCTTGAACAAGCTTAAGGAAACTGGCGCCACGATTGTCCTGATTACCCATGACCTAAATCTGATGGCCAATGCGGATTACTTGATTGATCTTGGTCCCAAGGGTGGTGACCAAGGTGGACAGATTATGGCGATGGGTCAGCCATTGGCCTTGGCTAAAACCGGCACTTCGTTAACTCTTCAGTATTTACGGTCACACTTGCAGAAATTCGATTTGCTCAAAAATTGATTAAAAAGAAAACCTCGGATTTTTTGAAATCCGGGGCTTTTTGCTACTCTTTATTTCTTCTTTTTTCTCGGTTCAAATTCTGGCTTAAAGCCAATGTATTGATGTTTACGGTAAACTTGTTTTGCTAATTTACCAGAAACTTCGTATGGTCGGCCATACCGACTTTTAGCTTGAAAGTGAATGGTCTTGCCAGCTAATAAATCAGCAGTTTCCTGCTCTGTAAAGCGGTGACCTGAGAATTCATTGCTAAAGGAGACCTCGCTCCCCTGCCAAATGCCGGTTGCCTTCTCCTTTTTTGGAACGCTTTTTTTGGCCTTAGCTTGTGGCTTTCCTAAGACTGCTTCCAGCTGGTTAGCATTGTTCATCATCACGGGAATGTCATGATTCACGGTTTTAACGATTGAGTCCAGTGCCTGGTCAGCGGTCATTTCAAATTTGCCAACTTGATCAAAAATATCAAAAACCCGCTTGGTAGTCTTGGGGTTGGCTAACCAAGTGTTTTGAGCCAGAATGGCAACGGCTTGACCGTCTGTTGTGAGGTCAATTTTGCCCTTTTTATCAATAATATAGGCATTTTTACCACTCGATAGTTCACCGTAGGTACTTGTCCGTGTGGCTCCCGTGCCAATCTCATTCTTTTCCAAGAAGGTCTTGAGCCACTGCCAGGTTGGCGTTGTTGGCTTTGGATTCTGCCCCTCATGAACAAAGAGGTCTGCTGTTTGCCCCAGGGCTTTCGACTTAGAGTCTTCCTCGTCTTGGTCTTGATTTTGATCCTGGTAGACGGCTTTCCATCCTAATGAAAGTGGATTGTTTAAGATCGTTTTAAAATCAGGGTACTCAACGATAGAACCTTTAATCTGCTGGTAATGATAATCCTCGGCAAACATCGCTAAAAAGTTTTTCGCTAACGTTTGATAGATCCGCTTAGCAGATGGGCCGTATGATTGCAGTGCTTCTAGACTTGCGGGAACCTTTGGGCCAGGTCGGTTAGCCCCGTGGGCACCCTCTTCCTTGACATGTGTTTTACGAGGGTCCCTATGAGTAAGTAAACTTACGTCGGTGCCCACTATTTGCGCAATTTTGTCGACTAGCGGCAGCATATCTTGGAATTGCTCGGGGGTAATTGTCTTATCTTCCGTTCGTGGATAAGACACGATTTGCGCTTCGTATAGTTTTTGGTAGGTGGCCAGAACCTCCTTGGCCTTATAGCCCTCTTTAGCTAAAATGGCCGAGAGTGAGGACAAGTCGAGCAACTTTGGTGGCTTAGTACTTTTTTTAGTCACTGAATCTTGCTGGACCTGTCCTGATTTTGCAAAGGATTCGGCGGCTTGAAGGGCCTCAGGGCTGGGATAGCGGAAAGAAACCACTTCCTGTTTTGGGTCAACTACTCGAGCATAGACATTTCCCTGGTCATCTCGAAAGCGGTACTCAAAATAAGGGACCTTTTGGTAGTTTTTAATGGCTTGGAGTTGTTGATAGATTTTCAACAGCATCGCTGATTTTAACCGGCCTTGCCGTGATACAAGTGAGTAGCCCTGCTTTTTGGTCAATGTCGTTGCCGCCCGGGTTAGCTGCATCGAGGCAAAATCCCACTTGTTGCGGGTTAGCCCCTTTTGATAGGCCCCGTGTCGGTCCTTACTTTCAATGGCGGTCAATTGAGTGAGTGCCTTGATCAAACTTTTTGGACTTTCATCTGCAAAATTAGCTCGGAAAACTTGTCCCTGCCATTTGATGGCATCAATGGCCTCCCAGGCTAGCAGGTCCCCCTCTCCTGACGGATCAGTATCGGTCGCAATGATGAGCCCATCGACATTTTTGGCCTTGGTTTTGAGGTCATCAATCAAGCTCTTAGTGCTTTCTGATTTTTTACTGCGGGGGTTCCAGGAACGAATGTAAGTTCTTTTCCAAGACAAATCCTGCAAGTCCCATGGCAAATCAGCCAGTTTCCATGATTTGTATTTTGCTTTTAAATCAGCTGGAACCTGGTCTTCCGGTTCCCTTAAAGTCATGACATGGCCACGTAGGTTTGTTAACTCATAATCATAGTGGGCAACATGACCCGTTGACCCGCCCAGTGCCTTTTCAAAATTGCGGCGAGCGCTCGGCTTCTCGGTGATAATTAAATACTTTGTCAAGCGTCAACCTCCTTTGTATTACGTCTAACGTTGTAAATCTTTACTGATGAGAAAAACGATGTAGTTGTTGCTACACCGTTTTTTTAGTCAAAAGTCACTCGCATAGTGACTATCGTACTTTGTTTTCCTAACCAATATTATAGCATGAGTACTGGTTCGAACCGGTTAACGCTCTTGCTAGCTTCATCTGATTGATGATTGAACATGCCGTGATTAGGAGTAATTAGTCCTTTACGAGACGTATTGGTTGGACGGTCATCAAACCACCTAAAAAACAGGTTTCGTCAAAACTTTCCACTGTGAAAAACGGCAATCAGCAGTATCGAAATGTTTGTTGTGTAGCAGGTATTCCTTTGCTTTCAATACTAAGGGGGAACTATTTTGTTCTGTTAACAAATCAAGGGGGACAAACAAGGACCCAAGGGAATCTTGACCGAGAAATTGCAGTGGCGTTTCCGTTAATCCACCACTGACTCTTTCAACCTCATAAAAGACTGCAATATGCTGGTTCATGTTGAAATCTAAATACTGCCATGGGTAAATAAAACTAGTCGTTCCAATTTGTCTGGCCTTTTCAACCGTCAAATCAGTCTCCTCCTTGACTTCACGGACTAGTGCATGCTCAAGTGGCTCACCTGATTCAAGGCTACCACCTGGTAAATCATAGCGGTTTAAATAGGGACCAGCATTCTTCTTAATAACAACTAAGCCATGGTGTTCTTCATAAAGAATGCCATAGACGCCAAAGGCACGGTGGTAATGTTCCATACTGATTTCCCCCTTTAATTAATAAAAAGCCCACAGGATTTTCAACCATGCGACGATTATGAAAGCGGACATGACTCAGAATTCTTTGGGCTTTTTAGCAAATGTTCAACGTGTTCCCGTTTAGCACCCTTTTTGATCAAAGATAATGCTATAGAGCGATTGAACAAACATCCCACCGGCCATGACATACATAGCCAACATATCCTGCATGTGCATGAGTAGATAAAAAGTGTAAATCCAAACACAAGCCATGACAAAGTGAAAAATACGATTACGCGTCATTGTTACTTCCTCCTCCTTTAGCGGCTACTGATTGACCGCCTAAATTAAGCTTAGCACAATTGTTAGAAAAAACGACCCGGGTCTTGTATACTAAGAGACAAATAGAAGGAGGAAGTATCATGTCGACAGAAGAAAAGCCTGTTTAC
Source organism: Fructobacillus evanidus (assembly GCF_963580165.1). NCBI lineage: Bacteria > Bacillati > Bacillota > Bacilli > Lactobacillales > Lactobacillaceae > Fructobacillus > Fructobacillus evanidus. The sequence goes on along the minus strand of NZ_CAUZLM010000003.1, from coordinate 145,036 downwards.
CAGGATTACTTTTTTAACGAAACAGCTTATGACTATCATGATGGCGGCTACGTCCCTTTAGAGGTTTACGATGCACCCCGCGTACCACTAACAATTCCTAGTATCTTGAAGCCCGATCGGGAAACGGATACGGAGGTCTGGCTGACAGTTCATGCCCAACCAGGCGAAACACAGATTTTACCCGGTGCTAAAACCAAAACCTGGGGTTACAATCAGAGTTTATTGGGGCAAACTATTGTTTTTCGTAGCGGTAAAACCTATCACGTTACGCTAAAGAATAGTTTACCTGAGTTAACAACTTTCCACTGGCATGGCTTGGATGTGCCCGGTCCCTTTATCGATGGTGGTTGTCACGCACCAATTTATCCCGGTGAGGAAAAAGAGATTACTTTTACCGTCAACCAACCGGCCGCAACCACTTGGTTGCACGCCCATCCTTGCCCATTAACCGGTTGGGACGTCTGGCATGGCTTGGCCGCAATGGTCTACGTTGAAGATGACCATGAAGACAGCTTGGCCTTGCCACACAACTATGGCGTTGATGATTTGCCAATCGTCCTTCAAGACCGCCGTTTTCACGAAGACAACCAGTGGGACTATGATGCCGACTATGATCCCGATGGAACCGCTGGCCCAACGGCCCTCATCAATGGGACGGTTAACCCAAACTTTGACGTGACAACCCAAAAGTTGCGCCTACGATTTTTGGATGGTTCGAACCGACGAGAGTGGCGCCTGCACCTTTCAGATGATTTGATGATGACGCAAATCGCTTCCGATGGCGGTCTCTTACCAGAGCCGGTTCAGATGACCAAGTGTATGCTAACTTGTGCTGAGCGAGCAGAGTTTATCATCGACTTTAGTGGTTACAAGGCCGGCGACCAGGTAACGCTGTACTCGGATGACACGCCAATTCTGATTTTTAACATCAAGGATTTTGTGACTGACGAAACAACCTTACCGGACAAATTAGCGGAAATCAGCTACCCAGATGTTGATCCGGATGCACTCGTTCACCAGGTTGTCTTGGCCGGAACGGATGAGGAAATCACCATTAACGGTTTAAAGTTTGGGATGATGCGCATCGATGACCGCCAAGAAATCGGTAAGACGGAATACTGGGACATTACCAATACCAATGATTGCTGCGGTGGGATGCTTCACCCCTACCACATGCATGGTGGCTCCTTCCAGATTGTTTCCCGCAACGGTCAAGCTCCCTACCCAAACGAACTCGGTTACAAGGATACTGTTGCCGTCAATCCCGGGGAAACCGTTCGGATTAAGATGAAGTTCAACTTCGCCGGTGTCTTTATGTACCACTGCCATATTATCGAGCACGAGGATGGTGGCATGATGGCGCAGATGCAGGTTTACACGCCAGAAGAGCCAGAAAAGAAGTACGATTTAATGGCCATGGATACCCTAATGAATGCCTTGGCAGAAGAACGCGGTTGCGCCGTCGAAGATTTACAGATTAAGAGTCTGGATTCATACAAAAAGATGGGCATGGATATGTGTTAAAAGTTGTCCATCAGAATTTATAAAGGGCCTCAGCGTGTATGTACGTTGAGGCCCTTTTAGTATATTTACGGTGATTTTTGATTCAATCAGTTCTGATTTAGCCTCTCACAACGTGGCGCATCAATGCATCAAACCATCGTGCTGGCAGGATGGTGCGCAAGAAGACCAATGGCTTGGCTGCAAAACCAAGCAAGTAACGAGCTCGAGGCTGTTTCTGGTTAACAATTTTCACCAAGGTTTTTGCAATCAAGATTGGCTGGGACAATAATCGGCCCTGGTACTGCTTTTTCATGCCACCGGCTGTTTGCCGGGCAGCCCTCTCGTATGGACCACCAGCCGCTGAAGAGGCCAGATGATCAGCGGCAATCAGTCCCCAATCCGTTTTAATTAGGCCGGGCTCGACCAAGACGACGTCAATGCCAAATGGCTTTAGCTCCATTCGCAATGAATCACTAAAGCCCTCTAAAGCAAACTTGGTGGCATGGTACCACGCACCAAAGTAGCTGGCCATTCGTCCGGCCATCGACGAGACGTTGATAATCCGTCCGGACTGTTGTTTTCGCATTGTTGGCAAAACTAATTTGATTAATTGGGCCAAGCCAAATAAATTAACATTGAACTGACGTTTGGCCTCCTCGAGAGCCACATCCTCAACAGCACCATACGAACCGTAGCCCGCATTGTTAATCAATACGTCAATGCGTCCTTGGTCAGCCAAAATGGTCTCGACCGCTTGTCGGCAGGATTCTTCATCGGTCAAATCGAGTTTGAGGGGCTGAACCCCAACTTTTTCTAAGTCGGCGAGTTTCTCGACTCGACGGCCAGCACCATAAACGATGTGTCCTTGTTCTGCTAATAATTGGCTGGTTTGATGACCGATACCGCTAGTGGCACCGGTGACAAGAATTACTTTGGGCATTCATTTATCTTTCTTTGATTAATTGGACCATTTGTTGAATGGCGGCCTTTCCTTCTGGAATCGGAATTTCAGGAAAATCATGGTACATTTCTGGGTAAATGGTCGTGTGCACGTCCCAACCGCCATCATCAGCAATCTCCTGAAACTTCACGGCATCAGGATGCAAGACATCATAAGTACCCGTAATCACGTTAATGGCTGGCATGTTGGCAAAATCAGCATAGAGCGGGCTAATTAATGGATCATCCAAATCAAGCTCACCCTGGTAACCGGCAGCCATGATGTCTAAGACAGCGACTTCTAACATCGGGTCGAAGGGTTGCACTACCTTCATCTCATGGTTGGTATCGCTGATATCAAACCACGGTGAAATCAAGATCAGCTGTTTTGGCAAGGCAAGTTTTGCATCACGTAACTGTTGCAAAAGAGACAACGCCAGACCGGCACCAGCTGAATCACCCATTAGCACAATTTGATTGACATCAATCTGTTCCTTTTCTAGCGTTTCCAGGAAAGCATCCTTGGTCCATTGAATGCTTTCTTGTGCCTGGTGCTGAGGCGCCTTTGGATAAATTGGCATGATAATTCGATGTTGTGTTTGGTCGGCCAACTTTTTCAGCAAACGGTAGTGCATGATTGAAGGTTGGTCCCAATAGCCTCCACCGTGGAGGTAAAAAATGAGTTGCCGGTCGTCTACGTACTTCGGACTGATTTCTAAAACATTATTACGACCATTATATTCTGTCGCACCAAACAGTAACCGGTTCAAAAAGGCCAATCGATATGGTTTTTGGCTGGCAATAACCGCCCGTTGATAGGCCCTCTCGTTTGTTAAATCAGGTAGGACATGAAGACCTTGCAAAATGTACTTCATCAGACGTCCGGTTGTGCTTACTTGTCTTTTTTGGGCCATTTACATTTCTCCAGTCATGAATCGTGTTGCCAATTAACTAGCAAACAGAAATCTTACATAAACCTATTATAGCGGTTAAACCAAGGATGACTCAAATAAAAAGAAGTCAAAACTCGTGACGAGGTTGACTTCTATTAAAACGGATCCCTTGATTTTAGGGAATCGAACCTAGTTATTGTGGGATGACCCAATAGTTGTCATCATTATGCTTCTTCACATAATTGGCAAACTCCTTTGATTCGTAGGCCTTTTGTACAGCCTTTGCCCACTTGGTGTCTGCATCCTTTTTCGTCGTTGTCGCTACCAAATAGTAATCGCTTTGAATTTTTTCTGCTACCAACATCTTCTTTGAAGAGACCTTGGCATTATAGGCAACAGAACCAGGAAGAATCACATAACTAAAGTCATTGGTTACCCGAGGAATTGTTGACGAATCGATTTCCTTAAAGTTCAAATTGTACTTATTTTCAACAATATCATTTTTGGTCGCCGTAATTGGGTTCACGCCGGAACGCAGCTTAATCCAACCCGCTTTTTCCAGTAATTGATAAGCCCGTGCCGTATTGGATGGATCATTTGGAACCGCAATCGTATCGCCATCACTAACGGATTTCAAAGAGTGCTTTTGTGCAGGATACAGTCCCATCGGAACTGTTGGAATCTTTGTCAATGCCGTCAATTTGCCATTCTTTTCCTTATTAAAATTATTCAAATAAGCGGTGTGTTGATCAACATTTAAATTAACTTGGCCCTCATTCAGGGCAATGTCGGCATTTAATAGGTTAGTAAAGGACTTGTTTTCAACCGTGTAACCCTCTTTTTCCAAAATAGGTTTCACGCCCTTTAAAAAGAGTTCGCTGTAAGGACCGGGTGAACTTGCTAATGTAATCGTCCCTTTTTTATTATTTGACTGGTGCGGATAAAAGGACCAAATTCCAGCAATCACAATCAAAACTAGAATCAAACCGGTCAACCAATATCTTTTTTTCATGCTTCTTCTCCCTTTTCAGCAAAGTAATCTTGTAACCGCAAAACTGACTGATAGTACCAGGTGATGGCGGTTTCTAACCCCGCATCATCTAAGATTAAATCAGAATGGTGCAAGCCTGAGTTACCACCACTGCCAATTTCTGCAAACACACTGGGAACTTTACTCGTATAAAAAGCAAAGTCCTCACCACCAGCTGATGGCGGGAAGTTTACCAAATCAGCATGGTATTGGATATTTTCGGCTAGAATATCCGTCAAGATTGGGTCATTTTCGAGCACTGGCGGACCAGGAATCCACTCAATTTCTGCTGAAATGCCATACGCCGCCGCTTGACCATTAATAATTTGGTAGAACTGCTCTTTGGCTCTAGCACGGTCATGGTCTCCAAAGGTACGAATTGTTCCTTCAAACCAGGTACTATCAGGAATAACGTTCCATGTCTGCCCCCCTTCAATATGGGTAACCGATAAAACACTTTGCCGGTAAGGATTGAGCGAGCGGCTAACGATACTTTGTAAAGCCGTGACGGTACTAGCCAATGCTAAAATGGGGTCAATGTTTTCATGCGGCTTGGCAGCATGACCACCAACGCCCGTTAACTTAACAGAGAATTGGTCAACAGCCGCGTTGCGGCCACCATTCCCCACACTGATTTGGCCAACGGGTAAGTTCGGGTGATTGTGATAACCGACAATCACGTCCACGCCTTCTAAACCGCCACTTGCGATTACTTGCTCTGCGCCAACATGCGTTTCCTCTGCTGGCTGAAAAATTAATCGTACCTTTACAGTCAATTTGTCTGCATTTTCTTTAATCTTTTCAGCGGCTCCTAGTAAAGAAGTAAGATGAAAATCATGACCACAGGCATGCATGGTACCGGCATTTTCAGAAGCAAAATCGAGGTTCGTTTGTTCTTGAATTGGTAGCGCATCAATATCGGCTCGCAAAGCGACTGTGTGTTGCGCGTTTTCTGGGCCAATTTCAGCAATAACGCCAGTTTGTAAGGCTTTTGGGGTGATAATTGTATAGCCCAAATCAGCTAAGTAAGCCTTAATTAATGCCGTTGTCTGATATTCTTGGCTCGAGAGTTCTGGATGCTGATGAAAGTAGTGTCGTATGGCACTCAAATCAGTAATTGTTTCAGTTGCAGTAGTTAATTTCATTGATGCTCCCTTCTCAAAACAAAGAAAAAAGGACTAGTATCCACCATTTCTGATAGACACTAGTCCCCGACATAAAGAACTAAAATTGTTACGATAACAATGTTGTGCGAATCCAATGATGGTTCTCAAATATGGAACATAACGTTCGACAATAAATGAGAACCAAACACCAGATTAAGTACTCATTTATTGTTTCAACATTCGAGAACAGCACATTTGCATCATCATCGTTATTTTTCCGCCCTTTTTTCTAATATTGCTTTAATAATAGCATTGAATTTTAATTTGTCAACTGATTAGAACTATTTTATTTTTATCAGCTCTAACAGGCTGTTCGTACAATTGGCTTCCCAAGCCTATCAAGCCACTGATTTTACTTTGACAGACCTTCTGAAATCTTGTCCAAGTTCCACTTCATCATGCCATAGTAAGTATCGCCGGGCTTACCTTCTTTGGCTAGTGAATCTGTATAAATCTTAGCGTAAATTGGCAAACCAGTTTCCTTAGAAACCTTGTCCATTGACTTTGGTGATACAGAACTTTCAACAAAGAGAACAGGTACCTTGGTTGCGCGAATCTTTTCCAAAACAGTCTTCATCTGTTCTGGTGTACCTTGTGACTCGGTGTTAATTTCCCAAATAAAGGCTGGTGTGATGCCATAGGCTGCCGAGAAGTACTTAAAGGCACCTTCGGAAGTCACCAAAAGCTTCTTATCAGCTGGGATATTGTTAAACTTGGTCTTGGCACTTTGGTCTAACTTCGTCAGCTTTTCAATGTATGCAGCAGCATTCTTTTGGTAAGTACTCTTATTCTTTGGATCCTTTTCAATCAAAACCTTTTCAATGTTTTGGACATACTTAATCCCGTTTTGTATATCTAACCAAGCATGGGGATCCATTTCATTTTCTTTACCGGCGTCCGTCAAATGCTTAGCGGCAACACCATCCGAGACAGCAAAGACTTGTTCATTGGCCTTCTTACCAGCATTTTGGTACATCTTTTTAAACCAACCAGACCCACCGGTTTCCAGATTAAAACCATTGTGGAACAAAACATCGGCTTCCTGTGTTGCCTTCACGTCTTGTGGCCGTGGTTCGTACTCATGAGGGTCAGTTCCGCGGGGAACAATCGTGTGTAACTTAACCTTGTTGCCAGCAACTTCTTCAACCATGTTTCCAATAATTGAGTTTGTCGCAATAACCTGTAATTTACCGCTTCGACTAGTTTTACCTGTCTGACTCTCATTGACAAAGTAAAAGACACCCGCTAACAACGCCAGCGCTGCCAGCCCAACAATTGTTAATCGCTTAATCATATTCAATTTTCCTCAATTCTGAATGCGCTTATATCGCTTTTATCATCTTCTTTCACTACAAATTTTAGTTCACTACTCGCTTTTTAATTAGAATGCCCTGCTTTGGCGAAAAGAGAAAGGCCAATAAGAAGAACACGGCGGCAGTCAAGACAATTGCCGGACCGGAAGCCCAGTTAAAGGTAAAGCTAAAGTACAGTCCAATGACGGATGCAAAAACCGAAAAGGTCGCTGCAATCATAATCATGGATGACATCTTATTTGTTAATAAGTAAGCTGTTGCGGCCGGTGTAATCAGCATCGCCACAATCAAAATAATTCCAACCGTTTGCAGTGCGGTCACGGTTACTAACGTTAAAATCAGCATCAAGCCATAATGCAAAACTTGCGTTTGCAAGCCATAGGCTCTAGCAAAGGTATTATCAAAGGACGTAATCAACAATTCCTTGTAGAAAAGCACGACGAATAAGACAACCACCACTAACACAATGGCTGTAGTAATCAGGTCTTGGTCAGAAACGGCCAAAACATTTCCAAATAAGATGTGGTGCAAATTCGTAGTTGATTCCGCCATTGAAATCAGGATAAAGCCGAGTGCGAAAAAGGAAGAGAAAACAATCCCAATTGCGGTATCATTTTTTAAATTCGACTTCATCGTCACAAAGCCAATCAACATGGCGGCCAAGAGACCAAAAATTGAGGCTCCAATCAACAGATTGATCCCAAGCATGTAGGCAACTGCTACCCCTGGCAACACCGCGTGCGAAATGGCATCGCCCATGAGAGACATCCCACGCAAAATAATAAAGGAGCCAACAATTCCAGACATGATACCGACGAGTACGGCGGTAATCAGGGCTGTTTGCAAGAAGTTATACTTCATTAAACCATCAAGAAAGAGCGTAATACTATTCATGGGCAGCCTCCTCTTCATCAAAAAGAATGCTCGACAGGTCGCCGCTAAAAGCGGTAGCAATATTCTTTTTCGTAAACACGGCCTGTGTTTGACCTTGGGCCACAATCCCGTGGTTAATGATGACAAGGTCATCAAAGTAAGTCGTCACCTTGTTCAAATCATGGTTAACGACGATAATTGTTTTGCCGGCAGCCCGCCATTTTTTCAAAATGGCCATGATGTCGGCTTCTGATTTCATGTCAATCCCAACAAATGGTTCATCCAAAATAATGACATCGGCATCTTGGACAATTGCTCGAGCCACAAAGACTCGTTGCAGCTGACCACCGGATAATTCGCTGATTTGTCGCTGACTAAATTCAGCTAGCTTAACGTCGGTTAAGGCTGCTAGAGCGGCCTTTTCCTCTTTTTTTCCAGGCACTTTAAAGAGACCGAGGTTCGGATAGGTCCCAGTTAAAACCGTGTCCAAAACGTTAATTGGAAATGTCAAATCGAGGGCAGCTCGTTGTTCAACGTAAGCAATATGCTTGAGTTGTTTTGCAATCGGTTGGTCTGCTAAAGTAGCCGTTCCGGACTGCTTGCTGGTCAACCCTAAAAGCCCTTTAATCATCGTTGACTTACCAGCGCCATTAGGACCGATAATCCCGGTGATTTTTCCAGGTTCAAATTGAATTGACAGGTTCGTGAAGACGGGAGCGCTATCGTAAGCGACCGTCATATCGCGGACTTTGATCATAATCTTTTGCTCTCCTAATGCTAGTCAGCATATAATCGAGTATTGATTTTAAAATATTTTGTTCTCAGCCTAAAACTTTTTGCACGCAAAAAAGGCGCGTTTAAAACCTACAGTCGAAGTAGTGCGTCGTAACATTTACGTTTTTATTTTTTGAAATTGATGAACTATCAACTGGCTGCTTCTTGGCTGACACAGCTAGTTGATAATCCCCAACTACCTTTCTAGAGTATCATGGTTATTTAGAACAATCAAACAGAAAAAAATTCATATATTTAAATTAATTTATAATTTTAAAACGCTTTTATGCCGTTTTTTCAGCATAAAAGCGTTGACTATCGAATAAATATTAAAATTAAATGACTGAGGTTTCCTGCCCCAGTATTTTCATCGAACCTAAATAATCGGCAACGGAACAATCCGAATTACTCGTCAACAGATGAAAGTCCCTTTCCATATTGTGAGCAATTTTTTTAGTGTCAATAAAACCATTTTTCAAATAAAAATGATAACGGGCCTCACGTTGCTGCTGGTTATCGGCATCCTCCAGCGTACTTTCAGATTCCAGAATAATCCCCTTTGGATAACGTTCTTTCAAAGCTGATAGTATTTTGCCACCAATCCCCTGGCCACGAATTGATTGATCAACAGCTAAATAAAGGACAAAGGCTTTCTCCTTTAAGTCAACGAAATAAGCAATCCCAACATTTTGTTCGCCATTAACAAGCACTACCATTTTAATCTGATCATGATCGGCTTCTTTTTGCTTTAACTCTTGAAAATCAATTTGTTCGCTTGCAGGAAATGCCTCACGATAGATTGTTTGCCAATAATCATGATTAGTCTGATTTAGCGGGATAAATTGCATGTTTTCTCCTTTGTTTTTGATAATAAAATAAGTTAACTTATCATAATAAAACCTATTTGAAAGCATTATGTAGAATTAGAATAGCATGGATACTTGACGCCGTCAAATACAGCAAAAAAAACACTCCCCTTGAAATTTGGGGAGTGGCTGACTTAACAACGGTCAAATTACCGGAGCACTGGTTGATTATTCACATCCAGAAGCTCAAACGGCTTCCGATCATAAATATCCATTTCATACGGCAGATAATAACGTTTGCCATCAATAGTCACGCTCGAGCCATGAAAAAGCTGCTTGTAAAGTGTCGGTTGCCGATACAAAATCAGTGGTCGCCTAGCTTTGGTCTCATCGCGTTGAATAATAACCTCAATCTTCTGGTTAGCCGCAAAGTGTCTCACTAAAACATAGTGACCGTTCATCGGTGTCAATTGCTGACCGGTACTAAGTGAAACACTTTGACCAGATTCGGGACGGATATCGACTTTTAAGACATTAACCGCCTCTGGCACTGGCAGTGAAAAACGTAATGCCGCTGGTGCCTTTACAGGCTGCAAGATGGTTAAGCGGATTGGATATTCCATGTTTCCATAGGCCATACCGGGAATGCTTTTTGCTGAGGAAAGTGTCAACCCTAAGAAAAGAATGCTCGTGACGGGCAAAATCAGGAGTTTTGTCCAATTAACATTTGCTTTTGGCCGAACAATTTGTAAAGCGGGCAAGCGCTGGACGCCCCCCACCATGCCAATCAAGGTTACTACTGGGTAGAGCATTGGCAAAAAGTAGCGTGGTTCAACTTCCCAGATAAAAGTGTGAAAGAGCGTCAAACCGATGGCTGCGATACCAACTAAATAAGAAAAGACGGTCTGAACTGTTGTGATTGGCTGGTCTCCATAAGGCTGCCAAACTTTAATCAATAGTTGGCTGCCCGCCAATAAAACAGTTGTCGTGGCAACAATAGAAAAGAAGGTAATCAGCATCATCTGATGGTGAAGGTAAAATCCTGGTGCCTTAGCATAACCACTGGCATAGCGGCCAAAACCAAAGAGCGGCGTTCCGAGCAAAGTCTGCGATTTGTCTAATGCTAATTTGAACCAGCCGCCAAGACCAAGCATTTCTAGCCGATCCTTGATTGAATCTGTAGTTAAATAGGTCTTATTTTCGAACTTGCGCTCAATATCAAGGCTCTCATCATTGAAATCATAAGCCCCCTTGCCACTCGAACCAAGTGGGTTGAGCCCCATGTTAATCCAATGAGTTGCTGGTAAGGCAATCTTTTTCTGTGCACTTTGGCTGTAGCCATTTGAGCTAGCAATTGACTTTGTCGTCACTGTTGCCGTGATGACTCCTAAAGCGAGGGAACCGGCAATGGCCACCACCCGCCACTTTTCAGACATCTTCAAGAAAAAAGTCATGAAAATCAGGACTGCTACCGCCGGCAGCAAAATCACCATATTAGGCTTAATAGCGTACAGCAAACCATAAACGATAATCATGGCCAGATTTGCCCCCACTACTACCAATCGTCGTTGACTTGTGAGGACAATCGCCACTAAATAAAAAACAACCGTGGTACAAGAAATCGCCCAGGTGTCCGTATAGGTCACCATATTGGGGTAAAGGTACATCACTGGGTAAAAAAGTAAGATGACAGCCGTCAAAGCAATCGCCTTGATATTTTTACTTAAGCGCCAACTCGTCAGCAAGGTGAAAATTGTCACCATAGCTAACAAGAAAAAGTTCATCAGTCGCAACGCCAGTTGAATAGAGAGACCAACTGACTGGGCAAAGGCCATCACTTTACTAATTAAAACAGTAAAGAAAACGAGGTTGGGATACACATAAAAGTATTCCTGACCTCCATCAAAATTGCTGTGCCAATTCTGATTGCCATGCAGGAGTTCGGTTGCCTTAATTTGGACGTTCAGTGGATCTGAAACATCGTTAATTTGAAAATGAAGGGCAACGTAGAGTAAAAGTAAAAGATTGAGGACGGTACAAAGCACCGTAATACCCAGCAAAAATGCTGGTTTTTTTACAAAATTAAGATGCGTAATTGCCGAATAGCCGGCCATCAGAGCCGGAATCAACAGCAAAATCGCAATCAGATTTTCAAGGTGTTGGTTTAATGCCTGATTTAACAGTAACAATACAATAAAAGCAGAAAAAGCAATTTGAAAGCTACGCTTAATAAACATCAATTTTCCTCAAATTCTCGCCTCATCCGAAAGCGGAGTTCTTAACTAGATTATAGCATTTTTCTGCTAATCAACTGCTCATGGGCTTAAATTCTGTTGTTTAAATTTTCTTAAATTAGCTGCTTGTTCAGCCTGTCAAATTGTTACTATGTTAAAATAATACCAATGAGCACGTATTAAAGAGCGACGTTCTGACATCGTTTAGTGACTTAATACATATTAGAAAGGCTGAATCATGAAAAAAAACGAAAAAGTACAGGTAAATGATGCACTCTGGTGCCTGGTCGATCATCGCGAATACGACTTGATTGATGGTAACTTTATCCATGAGCTGGACCCATATATCGCAAGCCTGATTCAAAAAGACTACCCAAAGGCTGCTAACAATAGCTTTATTTGTAGTGAGCACCTCGTGCGTTACCGGCTACAAAAAATGGATAAAATGATTAACGAGGATTCACACAAAAATCGGCAAATTAATGAACGAATGACGCGGTTAATGTCCAAAGACAGTTATCGTGTGATTGATGTTGAAAAGCAATTGGAAACCACGTTAACATTTGGCCAAAAAGTAGCCGATGCCGTTGCCCGCTTTGGTGGTTCGTGGCCCTTTGTAATCACCTTTATTGGCATCATCATTGTCTGGATTTTCATTAACTCCGTTCACCTCTTTGGCCTCCACTTCGATCCATTCCCATTCATTCTTTTAAACCTCTTCTTGAGTATTATTGCTGCCATCCAGGCACCCTTAATCATGATGAGCCAGAACCGGTCAAGTACCTATGACCGAATGGAATCAAAAAACGATTACCACGTCAATTTAAAATCCGAAGAAGAAATCAGAATTCTCCACTCAAAGATTGACCACCTTATCCAGCAAGACCAACCGAATAATATGCAGATCCAAAAAATGCAAATGGAGATGCTTGCTTCGATTAATAACCAGCTAACAGAGGTCCGTAAACAACAAAAAGATGAAAAACTATAAGTTTACTTATTAAAAAAGAGGCTCCCTTAACAATCATTAAGTGAGTCTCTTTTTTAGATTGCACAACATTTACGTGAGTCTAATCTTTAGTTAGTAAAAAAGCTTTTGAAGCGTTGAATTGCTTTTGTCAGGTCTTTTTCTGATTTGGCATAAGACAAACGCAAGTACCCGGGCATCCCAAAGCCTTCCCCGGACGGTACGGCTACGAGCTGCTCTTTCAACAATGCCATAGAAACCTCATTGGTATTCTGGTAACCATGCTTTTTCATAAAATCAGGGTCAATTTTAAAGAAGATATAAAAAGAGCCTTCAGGTTTAAAGGGAATACTGATATTTGGAATATTTTGCATCGCCGTGTACATATAATTCAAGCGATTTTCAAATGTCGCCTGCATCTTTGAGACGCTATCTTGAGGACCATTCAAGGCCTCGATGGCTGCATACTGAGCAGCGGCAGTCGGATTTGAGGTCAGATGGCCCAAAATTTTATTCATCGCTTGAATAATCTGACTATCTGCCAGGGCCCAACCAATCCGCCAGCCGGTCATAGCATAGGCCTTGGAAACGCCGTTAATCACAATCACTTGGCTATTTTTGAGTTCTGTTAGTTCGAGAACTGAATGAAATTGTGTTTGACCATAAACAAGTTTCCCATAGATTTCATCCACCAGCAGGTAGACGTCATGTTCTTTCGTCCAATTAACGATTGCCTGCAGTTCATCAACGGTGTAAACCGCCCCACTTGGATTATTTGGTGTATTTAAAATTAATAGCTTGGGTGTTTGTTCCAACTGATTTAATTGCTCGATTGTAATTTTAAAATCAGAGTCTTCTGTTTGCACCACTTGCATAGTGCCACCGGCCAGTTTTACCTGCTCCGAATAACTAACCCAGAACGGTGCCGGAGTCACAACGGAATCACCAGGGTTGACTAAAACTTGCATCAAAGTAAATAGTGCTAATTTTGCGCCCGTTGTCACGGCAATTTGATCCGAATCAACGGTGACACCGTAGTCTGCTTTTGCTCGCTTTGCGATTGCTTGTTTTAATTCGCTTAAGCCACTAGTGGCCGTATAAAAATCAGTTTGGTGGTTGTTAATTGCTTGAATGGCTGCTTCACTGATATTATCGGGTGTTTGGAAATCCGGCTCCCCCTGACTAAGGTTGACGACATCTTCTCCAGCTGCCAGCATTTCCTTAGCGGTTTTTCCCATCGCTAATCTTGGTGACGCTGCAATTTCATTGACACGGTTGGCTAACATTTTTTCTCCTTCTTACTGCTGCTGGTATAGCAACTTAATTCTTTCGGCCATCATTCGACTTGGGGTCACTAAATGCCATAAGTGTGCGTCATAGATTTCTTGGATAGCATTCGCCTGGATTCGCAATTGTTCCCAAGCTGCCTCCAGTGAAACTTGTCGAAACTGCAAGGCTTTTTTAACGGGCCACTGGGCTAACACGCCTAAATCAGCAGCAATCACCTTGGCAATCACTGGATAGCCTCCGTGGGTTGCCCGGTCCGCCAGTAAAATAATTAATTTTCCATCTCTAGAAACTTGGATACCACCGTTCAAATTTGCTCCTGAAAGCAAATTTTCTGATTTAAACGAGAGCTCTGGGCCCTCAATTCGGTAGCCCATTCGATTAATATGCTGCCCAAGCTGATAGGGCGCCGTCACAAACTTGTGCCATTCTTTTGAATCAAACCACTCCTGCTCTGGTCCAGGAACAACGTCAATACTGTCTTGCTGAAGAAAACTAGAGGGAATGTCAATTTTTGTTTTGGTTAACCGACTATCAACCTGATCGATTTGTTCATAATCGGCAATACAAATTCGGTCACCCTTGGCTAACTGACGACCATGAAAACCACCTAAATTGACGGAAATACTTGTCGATTGTGAACCTAAAATGCTTGGTACCTGAACACCACCAGCGACTGCTAGATAGACAAACCGCCCCTCCAATAAGTGACGAAAGTTTAAAACGTCTCCTTTTTGAACGTAGACAGGACGGTCTTGCATTATCTCCTCACCATTTAGCGTTAGTTGTACTCGAGCACCAGTAACTGCCACTACCGTTGGGGCCGTGAATTCAACCACGCCACCAGTTATCGCAAACTCCACACTGGCCTTATTTTCACTCGGATGGTTGCCAACAAGGGCATTCCCATATTCATAAGCATAGGCGTCCATCGCACCCGAGTTTAAAAAACCTTCACCCTGGTGACCAATCCGCCCTTTATCTTGGACAGTTGCTAAGATACCGGGATCAACCATGATCATTTTATTCATCGGTCTTCTCCTTTGAAAAATAATCGTTTACACTCACGTTTTTTAGTTGGCGAAATTTTTGCTCATCGATTGATAAAAACTTAATGGCATCGCCTGCATGAAAGATAACCGTTGGCTGCTGTGAATCGAACATTTTTAAGGGCGTTTGCCCAATGATTTGCCAGCCACCCGGTGAAGTGACCGGGTAATAACCAGTCTGTTCGCCGCCAATGGCAATCGATCCGGCAGGAATTTCTAACCTGGGTGTTGCTTTACGAGCCGTGTGTAATCGAGGATCAAGGCCACCCAAAAATGAAAATCCAGGTAAGAAGCCAAGCATATAAATCCGATATTCACGATTAGCATGCAGGCTAATCACCTCATCCATTGAAAGGCCGTGAATGTCAGCCACTTCCTTTAAATCAAGACCAACTTTTTCGTTGTAAAGCACGGGAATTTCAAACACCGCTGTCGTGCGAACCGACTGATTTTGCGTTTTTAATATCAGTTCATGCGCTAAAATTTCTTTGAAATTAGCTAAGTCGATAACCAAGGGATCGAACATAAAGCTGACTTCACGATAAGCCGGTACGATATCCAAAATACCTGGAATATGCAGCGCTTCAATCCTTCTAGCAATGCTTAAGATACGTTCACTTACTTCTTCAGACATGATATTAGGAAATTCCAGATTAATACAGGTATCGCCGGCCATTTTTATTTTGGGTTCCATACAGCCTCCCTTTAAAATGTTGTTATCAGCGTTTCAACACCAGAAAAGGTCATGAAAGCAACGACAATCCAACCAAGAACACTGAGCAAAACTGGATGCTTATATGCCGCACCCATAATTTTCGTTTTGTTTGCACCAATCAAAAGAATGCCTAAGGCGACTGGCAAAATTAGCCCATTAACAGCCCCCACAATCACGAGAATTTGGGCTGGCTTACCAATCAAGTAGAAGAACAACGTTGAAAGAATAATAAAGGTGAGCACTAGGATTGGGCGTGCCTTTTCAAACTTTTGATTACCAGCGGCATCATTTGAATAGTTCAAGAAAGAAACAGAAGTAAAGGTCGACCCCAGAATTGACGTCATGCCGGCTGCAAACAACAATAAGCCAAAGAACTTAAAACCAAAATTACCGGCAGCGATTTTAAAGATATCGGCTGCGGGGTTCAGAGCGTTCAACTTATGGCCAGCCATCACCACTGCTAAGCCAGCGAGAAAGAGCATAATCCGGATAACGGATGCGATACCAATGCCCGTCAAGGCGCCTTCATTGACGTACTTCAACCCTTCTTTTCCGCGAACACCACCCTCTAATAAGCGGTGACCACCAGAAAATGAAATGTAGCCCCCAACTGTTCCACCAACAATTGTCACGATTGAATAAAAATCGATACTCGTTGGTGCAAAAGTGTGCGTTAAGGCACTGCTAACGGGCACGGTCGTGACCGAAAGAATGTAAATCAAAATGGCAATTTTAACGACTGCTAAAACTTGAACCGTGTGGTCCATCACCACAAGGGCGTTGCGGACCAAAAAAATAACGATGGCAAAAATGGCGGCCAACACAGCCCCATTTTCGGGCGAAATGCCAAACAGTACATTTAGTCCTAATCCGGCTCCGGCAACATTACCGATATTAAAGAAAAAGCCACCGACAACAATTAAAAAGGTTAAAAAGTAGCCAAGCCCTGGGAAAATCTCGTTGGCAATTTGCTGGGCATGTTTGCCAGAAACAGTGATAATTCGCCAAATATTCAATTGAACGATAACATCAATGACAATCGTTGCTAAAATCGCAAAACCAAAATTTGGTCCCAGCTTACTAGTAAAGGTAGCTGTTTGAGTTAAAAATCCTGGCCCAACAGCAGCCATGGCCATCACGAAGGCCGCTCCCATTGCTACTGAACGGGCGCTGCGCTTTTGTGGCGCTGTTTCATTTACAATCGCTTTACTTTCCATATCAATGCTCCGTTTTATCTTTATAGTTGACTAGTAATCGAAATTCCCTCTTTGGTTAATGCTTCTCGAATCTGTTTGACCAAGGAAATGGCCGCCTGGTTATCGCCATGCACGCAAATCGAATCGATGGCTGTGGGGATGACGTCACCGTTCACGGCGGTAATTGCTTGGTCTTGAATCATTTTGACTGCCCGTTTGGCAGCAACAGCCGGATCAGTAATCACCGCATTTGCTTGGCTACGCGAAACGAGCGACCCATCTGCTTCATAATTCCGGTCGGCAAAGGCTTCTTGCGCAAATTTCATCCCAGCGGCTTTGGCTGATTTGATTAATTCGCTGTTAGCTAAACCATAAATAACCGTTTGTTCATCAGCGGCTTTGATGCCAGCAACAACGGCATCCGCGACTTGGCGGTCCTTGGCGGCCAAATTATAGAGTGCGCCATGCGCTTTGACGTGGTGAAGTCGGTGTCCTGGCACAAAAGCAGCTAAAGCGCCAACCTGATATTGAACTAACGCCTCGATTTCTGCTGGTGCCATCTCAATTTTTCGGCGGCCAAATCCCTGCAAATCATGAAAACCTGGATGAGCTCCAATGGCCGTCTGATTTTTGAGTGCCAAGGCTACCGTGGTTTTCATCACCGTTGGGTCACCGGCATGGAAACCACAGGCGATATTGGCTGACGTAACCTGTTCTAGTACTTCTTCGTCAAGGCCTAACTTATACTTTCCAAAACTTTCGCCTAAGTCCGAATTTAAATCAATTTGCATCGCTTTCTCCTTAAATGATTAATTCACGGTTTGCTAAATCAGTGACCAGCATGTGACCCGGAGCATGAGTGATGGCCAGGTGTGGTTTCGTGTTCATGACCACTGCTTGAGGAGTCACACCACAAGCCCAGAAGACAGGGATTTCACCCTCTTTAATCGTGACGGTATCACCAAAATCCGGACTGTCTAAGTGAGTAATCCCAATTTCTTCTGGATGGCCGATTTGAATCGGAGCCCCATGCACGCTTGGAACCCGGCTAGTTACCTGAACCGCCTTGGTTACCTGGCTAGCAGGAATCGGCCGCATACTGACCACCATGTTGCCGGAAAACTGACCGGCACCTTCTAATGGAATATTGGTTTGATACATTGGCACATTCACTTTTTCTTCAATATGCCGAATTTCAATCCCAGCTTCCAGTAATAGGTCTTCGAATGAAAAGCTGCAACCAATCAAAAAACTGACAAAGTCATCTGACCAATACTTTTCAATTGATAGGGGCTCCTCGACTAAAACGCCATCTTGGTAAACCCGATACTTTGGGATATCTGTTGCGATATCCAGGTCATGGCCTAACCTTTTTAACCCACGTTGCCCCAATTCGCTCACTTCCAAGATTGGAATCGGCTTTGGATTACGTTGTGCTAACAATAAGAAATCATAGGCATCTTCTTTTGGTAAAATAATCAAATTTGCCTGCGAAAAGCCCGGACAGATGCCAGCCGTTGGATTGACATATTCCTGATTGCGGACCAAGTGACGAAATTCTGCTGGTGTCATTTACTTTTCTCCTTCCAGCTGCCGGTCAAGCCAATTGATATCCGTTCGACTATTCTCAGCAATAAAATCAGGATGATATAAGATTTTGCTTAACAGATCCAAATTCGTTTCAATACCCAGGATAACGGTCTCATCAATGGCCACTCGTAAACGCTTCAACGCACCTTCTCTTGAAAAATCAGTAGCAATGATTTTTAAAATCATGGCATCATAATTCGATGGCACTCGATAGCCCTGATAGATAGCCGTTTCAATGCGAATACCGAGACCGGCTGGTAGATGCAAGCCGGTAATTTCTCCAGCGCTTTTAGCAAGCACTCTGGCCTCGATTGCGACTACCGGCTGTTCATGGTGCGCAATAGTTTGAAGGTCCGTCCCAAAAGCCAATGCTAGTTGTGCACCAATCAGGTCAATTCCTTCCCTTTCCTCGGTCACGGCATGTTCCACTTGGATTCGAGTGTTCATTTCCATAAAATAATAGCGACCAGGGCCCTGATAAAGAAACTCGAAAGTCCCCGCACCGCGGTAGTTCATTTTTTCTGTGGCTTTTAATGCTAATGCAAACATTTCTTGACGCGTGCTTTCATCCAAATAAACGCTTGGTGCTTCTTCAATCATCTTTTGATGACGGTGCTGAATGGTACAATCGCGATCACCAAGCACCAATCCGTGACCATTGCCATCACCTAAAACTTGAATCTCAATATGACGAGGCCGGTCAACAAATTTTTCCAAATACATGCGTTTATCATTGGCGACGGCCAGCACCTCTTGCTGGGCCAGTTGAAATTCACTGGCAAAACTTTCTTCATTCTCAACAACCCGCATACCTTTGCCACCGCCACCACCGACCGCTTTGAGCATGACCGGATAACCAATTTCTTCTGCTTGCTTCAGACCCCGGGGTGCCTCGGTAAATGATTGATGGCTCCCTGCCACGATAGGGACGCCAATCCTGGTCATTTCCTGTCTTGCAGCTGATTTATTCCCCATCATGCGAATCGTTTTGGCGGTTGGTCCGATAAAAATAAAACCTTTTTCTTCGACAAGCTGCGCAAAATCAGCATTCTCTGATAACAAACCATATCCCGGGTGAATGGCCGTACAACCCGTAATTTCAGCCGCTGCTAAGATGGCATCCTGGTTCAAATAACTTTGAGAAAGACTGGCAGGGCCAACTTTAACGGCCTCATCGGCCATTGCGACATGTAAGGCATCATGATCAGGTTCGGCATAAACAGCCACCGTTTGTATCCCCAGTAATCGCGCTGCTCGAATAATGCGAACAGCGATTTCACCACGATTGGCGATCAAGATTTTATTCTTTCTTTTTTGATTTTCCATCACGGTACAATCCTAAACAAATTTTGGCCATATTCAATGGCGTCACCGTCAGCCACAAGAACCGCATCGATTCGACCATTGACCCCGGCTGTGATTTCAGTCATCATTTTCATGCTCTCGATAATGGCAACGACTGTTTCTGGCGTGACCCGATCACCAACATGGACAAACTTGTTTGATTCTGGTGATGGTGCTGAATAAAAAGTCCCAACAAGAGAAGAAGAAATAAACTGCTCGGCTGATGCAGTCGTTTCGGCACCCTTTGTTGGCTGACTAACGGTCACCTGTTGCCCTGGTTCTTTGCTGAGTTCAATTTCATAATCCTTATTTTTAAAGTGAAGATGGGTTAGATTGTTCTCAATTAACAAACTAACAAATGAATTAATGTCTGTATTGTTCATTGTTTTCCTCATCAATCTCATAATAGTCTCATTGTTATTTAACATATTAGATTTTAAAAATTGATTTTTCGTTATTTGGTTAGCTTTCATGACACAGATTAGAACCACTTTAGCGCTATTTTTCTCATATTTGTTCTAAAAAAACCGATATTAAACCGGCTTTTCTTCTTTATTTTCTTCTCTAATTTTAACCAACAATTGTCGCATTCGTTCATTATCGGCTGGCTGCCCCAGGGTAATTCGGACCCAACTTGGGCTTAAGCGCTGACTGATTTGCAATCCCTCTTTTAAGAAAGCCTGTCCATAAAGCTTTGAATCACCCACTTGAACCCATAAAAAGTTTGTTTGTGAAGGATAAAATTCAAACTGATTTTCTCGCAGAAAAGCTTCAAACTTGTTGCGTTCATCCTGAACCTTGGCAACCGTTTTTTGCAGGTAATCCTGATCCAAAACGCCAGCGGTGCCGGCCTCAATTTGAAAATCAGACAAGTTATAGGGCAAACGAACAGCATTCAATTTTTGGGCTAATGCTGCGTCCATCATGCCGTAACCAATCCGCAGGTTGGCCAGGCCATAGGCCTTCGATAAGGTGCGTAAGATGATGAGATTGGGATAATCCGACAGAAGTGGCACGACGGTATTGTCGCTTGTATCAGCAAAATCGATGTAAGCCTCATCAACGACTAAATAGACGGACTCTGGTAGCTGCTGCAAGAGTCCTTGAATGTCTGTGACGGATTCCAAAACGCCTGTCGGATTGTTGGGATTCGCCAACCAGACCATCGCTGTCTGGTCATCAACGGCCGCCAAAATACCCTCAAAGTCCACATGACCAGTGCTGGCATCAATGGCAATCGACTTTGTTTCTGATTGCTCAATTTGGGCATGAATGGCATATTCACCAAAGGTGGGCGCAGGGACAATGATGTTTTGTCCCGGTTCTAGCGCTAGCCGAGTTAACAATTGAATCAATTCATCGGCACCCACACCGAAAACCAACATTGCGGGATTGACTTGGTTTAATTTTGCCACCGCTTGCCGTAATTTTTGCGCGGAACCATCTGGATAATAGTTCAACCGGTCAAAGGTGACCGCCGCTAACGCTTCTTTGACTTTTGGTGTTGGGCCATACACCGATTCGTTGGCCGACAAGCGGGCCAACGTTTTCAATTGGTACTGGTCTTTAATGGCTTCCAGGGGTTGTTCTGCCTGATAGGCTTTTAATGCTGCAACTGATTTTTTCATAAGTTCACCGCCAATCTGATCGTTCGTGTAACTTGGATTTTTGGCCGACCCGCGAGCCCAGTTCTGCTTGAATGTCTGCTAAGCTAATCCCCTGATCAACCAATAGGACCATCAAGTGGAAAAACAGGTCAGCGGTCTCATACGTTAGTTCTGCTTGGCTGTTTTTGGCACCAACAATCACCTCGGTGCTTTCTTCGCCAACCTTCTTCAGAATTTTGTCTAGTCCTTTATCGTAGAGGTAAGCGGTATAAGACCCCTCTACTGGATTTTCTTTTCTTTCCAAAACTTGGTCATAGAGTTCTTGTATTGTTTGTTCCATTTTGTTTTCCTTTCAAACGAGTAGCGATAAACGACTTTGACGAGCTAGTTTCACGACTGACTGCCAACTGTGCCTTGGCTAAACTGATTTTCTAGTGATTCGACTGGATTGAAGAAACAGGAATAAGCATTAGTGTGGCAGGCTGGCCCTGCCGGTTCAACTTCAATTAAAACCGTATCTTGATCACAATCCAAGGTCATCGAAATCACTTTTTGGGTATTGCCCGAAGTTGCGCCCTTGTGCCAAAGTTCTTGCCATTCGCGCGACCAAAACCAGGTTTGGCGCGTCGCAATCGTCTTTTCATAGCTTTCCTGGTTCATATAGGCGAGCATCAGCACGGCCTTGGTCTTGGCATCAACGACAATTGCTGGAATTAAGCCGTTCTGATTTGCCTTATTAAAATCAGCTGTTACCTGGGTCATAGGCGAACCTCCACTTGCTTTTCTTTCAAATCTCGCTTCAAATCAGGAATGGCAATCTGGTTATAGTGAAAAACCGAAGCAGCCAAGGCTGCGTCAACGGAACCGTCCGCAAAGACATCGACAAAATCCTTGGTTGTGCCAGCCCCGCCAGAGGCAATAATCGGAACATCGACAGCTGCGGCTAATTGCTGATAGAGTCGCAAATCATAGCCCTTTTTTTGCCCATCAGCATCAATACTTGTCACCAATAATTCCCCAGCACCAGCCTGAACCAACTCTTGGGCCCATTTGATGGCGTCGAGTTCCGTTGGCTTAGTGCCACCCGCGACGTAAACTCGGTAAAATCCCTTGGCGGAATCCCACTTCGCATCGATCGCCCCGACCATTGCTTGGGCACCAAAGACTTGTGCCCCGGCCGTCACTAGACCTGGATCCTTGACGGCAGCCGAATTCAGAAAAATTTTGTCGGCACCCGCCTGAATCAAACTCGTCATCTCATCCACTGAGCGAATTCCCCCGCCAACCGTCAACGGAATAAAAATCTCTTTTGAAACCTGATCGACAACTGATTTCATCGTGGCCCGGCCTTCAATCGTGGCCGTGATATCTAAGAAGACCAGTTCATCGGCACCCATTTCTTGGTAACGCTTGGCCAGCGCAACGGGATCGCCAACAGCACGAATCTGATCAAAGGAAATCCCCTTGACGACTTGGCCGTTTTTAATATCCAAGGCTGGAATAATTCGTTTCGCTAAGCCCATCTTCTGCCTCCTTTAAATCAGCCAACGTCAAATCGCCGTCATATAGCGCGCGACCGACAATCATATCGACCAACCCATTTTCCTGTAGCGTTGCAATATCAGCCAACGTGCTGACACCACCACTGACAACAAAACGACTTGCTGGAAAATCTTTCTGTAATTGCTTTAGTAAGGCCACATTAGGACCCGAAAGCGTTCCGTCACGGCTAATATCGGTCACGATAAAGTTTGTCACTCCCAAGTTGGTCATGGCTGAAACAACTTCCGCAAAACTTTGTTGACTGGCCTCAATCCAGCCTGCCGTCTTCACCTGACCGTCTTGGCCATCAACACCGACCACAATTTTTTCCGGGCCAAAGCGAGTGACCGCTTCCTGCACCAATTCAGGATTTGTCACCGCAATCGATCCGAGAATCACCCGATTAATCCCTAATTGCAGGTAATCATCAATTTGCTGCAGGGTGCGAATCCCACCACCTAATTCAAGGAAAATATCGCTATTTTCTCGTAAGCGTCGAATCAAATCAGCGTTAACCGACAACCCCTTCTTGGCGCCATCCAAGTCAACCAAGTGAACCTGCCGCAGGCCTGCAGCTTCAATGGCCTGCAGTTGGGTAAGCGGGTCCTTTTCTACTACCATCTTTTTTTGGTAATCGCCTTGGTAGAGACGAACTGATTCACCGCCGAGCAGGTCAATCGCTGGAAAAATCATACGCCCACCACCATTTCTTGGAAACTTTGCCAAAGTGACAGCCCATCCAATCCTGATTTTTCAGGGTGGAACTGGACGCCAATCACATTTTTATTCACCACAATGCTTGGTACTGCAACCTGACCGTAAGGCACCGTTGCCGCAATATATTTTTTGTCAGTTACCACATAATAGCTGTGCACGAAATACGTATACTTATCGTCAATCGTCTTTGCCAACGGATTTTCCAACCGAACCTCGTTTTTATTCCAGCCCATTTGTGGCACCTTATAATTTTTTTGCTGGGGTAAGGCAACCACCTGACCTGGAATCAAACCCAAGCCTTCCGTTTCACCAAACTCTGTCGATGAATCAAACAAAAGCTGCATGCCCAAGCAAATGCCCAACAATGGGCGGCCTGATTTTGCATAGTCCTTAATTGGTTCTACTAATCCAGCTGCTTTGAGTTGGTCCATTGCCTTGGCAAAAGCTCCCACGCCCGGCACCACCAAGCCATCTGCGTTGGCAATGTCTGCCGGATCCTTTGAAATCTTGACCGACATACCCGTGTATTCAATGGCCTTGGCCACATTCAACACGTTACCAGCTCCATAATCAACAATCACAATCGTCATCTGATCCTCTTCTTTCTCAAATCGTCCCTTTGGTCGAATTGACACCCTTGATTTCCGGATTAATCGTCACGGCTTGGCGCATCGCCCGCCCCATGGCTTTAAACATGCTTTCAATTTTGTGGTGAGTGTTACGACCGTATAGCACTTCAATGTGGACATTGGCTCGTAACTGGTCGCTAAAGCCCTGCCAAAAGTCCTCCACGACTTCCGTTTCAAAGGTTCCAAGTCGTTGAGCTGTTAAATCAGCTTGGAAGACGAGGTATGAACGGCCAGATAAGTCAACCACCGCTCGGGTCAACGTTTCATCCATCGGCACAAATTGGGCACCATAACGTTCAATGCCAACCTTGTCCCCCAACGCTTCTGCAAAGGCCTGGCCCAAAGCAATACCGATATCTTCTGTCGTGTGGTGGCTATCGACTTCCAGATCACCCGTGGCCTTAATTTCAAGACCAAAGCGGCCATGCTTGGCAAACAAGTTAAGCATGTGGTCTAGGTAGCCAATCCCACTGGAAATTTTTGCCGGTCTTTGGTCGTCCAGGTCCAATTTCAGGCTAATTTGCGTTTCCTTTGTGTTGCGAATAATCGTTGCTTGTCGTTTAGTCATCTGCATTCACCCGACTTTCAATTGCTCGTGCGTGTCCTTCTAGTCCCTCTTCCCGTGCTAAGGCGGTTACAAATGGGGCATCTTTTACCAGTGCTTCTTGGCTGTATTCTAAGTATTGAATTTTCTTTTGAAAATCCCAAACCCCTAAGGCCGAAGAAAAACGAGCTGTTCCTCCGGTTGGCAAGATGTGGTTCGGTCCAGCGAGGTAATCTCCGAGCGGTTCAGAGGCTAAAGGTCCTAAAAAGACGGAACCAGCATTTTGAATTTGATCGAGATACGAACTTGGATTCTTCAATTGAATTTCCAAGTGCTCAGGGGCCAGCTTATTCATCATATCCAGCATTTCTTGGACCGTTTCTACCAGGTAAATCACACCATTGTTGGCAATTGATTGGCTGGCAATCTCGCGCCGAGGTAGTTTGGCCAATTGTGCATCGACCTCTTTCATCACCCCTTGTGCCAGGTCGGCCGAATTGGTCACGAGCATGGCTTGTGCCCGCACATCGTGCTCAGCCTGTGATAATAAATCAGCGGCCACATTCTTGGCATTCGCCGTCTCATCGGCCAATATTCCGATTTCTGAAGGGCCAGCAATCATGTCGATCGCCACTGTCCCATAGACCTGGCGTTTTGCCTCGGCGACATAGGCATTACCAGGTCCCGTAATTTTATCGACTTGCGGAATCGTTTCAGTTCCAAATGCCAACGCTGCAATGGCCTGGGCACCACCGATTTGGTAAATTTCATCAACACCAGCAATCGAGGCAGCCACGAGGACCGCCGGATTAATTCCCTTCGCTTGTGGTGGCGTCACCATTACAATTTGGTTGACGCCGGCAATCTTAGCTGGAATGGCATTCATCAAAACAGAAGATGGATAGGCAGCCGTCCCACCTGGAACATAAATTCCAACGGCAGCTAGTGGTGTCACCTTGGTACCCCGAATCACACCCGGACGACTTTTGTCTTCAAAGGACCGAGCCCGTTCCAACTGATGAAAGGACCGAATATTTTCGGCGGCTTCTTTCAACGCCGTGACGACCTTTTCGTCAACTTGATCAAAGGCGGCTTGAATCTCAGCCGCTGGCACCCGGAGGTCGTTTAGTTGAACCCGGTCAAAGGCTTGGCTATACTCCTTTAACGCTTGATCGCCCTTTTTTTGGACCGTGGCAATGATATCTTGAACTTGCTGCGTCAAAACTTCATCCTGTCGATTCGTATCTGACCGCTGTCTCAATTCGGCTAAGGCTGCTGGTGTCATTTTTTCAATAATTTTCATTCTTTTACCTCTTCTTTCGGTGCAACTAAGTTTGCTAAGCGTTTAATAACGGTCGTCAACTCATCTTGGTACTGAAGTAAGGAGCCCTTACGAACCAAGAAGTGAGTCGCTACCGGACCAACTCGATCAAAAATTTGTAAGTGGTTCTCAACCAATGTTCGACCGGTTTGGGTGATATCAATAATGGCATCAGCCAGTCCGGTAATCGGTCCTAATTCAACAGACCCTTCGAGCTTGATTAATTCAACATCCTCGCCTTGATCGTGGAAGTATTGACTGGCTAACTTGGGATATTTTGTGGCGATGCGGAGCCGGCTGATTTTTTCTGGTTCAAAATCCTCGCAGGCGGCCAAGACGAACTCTGCCTTCCCGGTTTGCAAATCCAACACGTCATAATGATTTTGTCCCTGTTCGGCAATCGTGTCCGAACCAACAATGCCGACGTCGCCAATCCCTTGGTCCAAGTACTTCACCACGTCGTTCGCCTTTACTAGGATAAAACGGTAACGGTTATCGACTGTGTCGAAGACTAATTTACGCGCCGGATTGTCCAATTGACTCGTATCAACACCGGCCTTTTTCAGTAATGGGCGCACATCCTGCTCAACCCGTCCCTTGGCCAAAACGACAACAATCGGATCTTGAGCTGATAAGGAAGACAAATCGCGTTGTCGATCTGCTAAGACCGTTTCAACCTTCAGAGCCATGCCCATGGCCGGAACCGTTTCTTGGTCGGCTTTTGAAAGCAATCGGTCGTAGCGTCCCCCAGAAAAGAGATAGTCACCTAGACTTGGGACAAAACCACGAATAATGGTGCCGGTGTAATACGGTTGCGGTGAAACGGCGGCCAGGTCGACCGTCACTGCCACATCCGGATAGTGGCGGTGTGTGTAATTCGCCAACCGGACCCAATCGTCCATGATTTCTTTCACAGCCGGAATTCGTCGGAGCTTTTCCATGGCCGATTCACCATTCTCGCCAAATGCCAGTGGCCAGTCGGCTAATTCGGCTGGAAAATCAGGAATCAGCGCCTTTAATTTCTCGAATTGAGAAATATTCTTTTCCTCAATCGCCTGCTTCATTTCGCTGCGGATTCGGTCGTCCAAATCAAATTGCTCTAAAATCAAGTCAATCAACCGGGCATCACTGAGGACAACTTGTACATCCAGAATGCCAAAGCGCTGGGCAAAGGCTAACATCGTTTCTAAGGCTTCAATTTCTGCCTCGAAGCTTTGCTCACCAATAATTTCGATCCCGGCCTGTGTTTCCTGGTTGTAATCACCCGATAGATTAACGATTTGGTGGAAGACATCGCCGAGGTAGTACAAGCGGGTCACGGTTGACGTTGTTTGGTTAGCCGCGAGAAAGCGGGCAATTGGTAAGGTCAAATCAGGCCGTAGAACTAATTTTTCACCCATGTGGTCAAACAGATGGAAAACCTTTTTCTCCTGATACTGGTCAAAGACACTCTCCTGCTCAATCAGCGGTGTGCTGACGGGGATGTAGCCTTGATTGTTCAAAACACTGATAATTGTCTGTTCAATCGCCTGCTTTTCTTTCAGCGTTTCACCATATTCATCGCGCGATCCAGCAGCTAACATCTTTTTGTTCATCGTTTGTACCCTTTCTGATTTGTTCAACCAACTAAAAAAACGCCCAAACAAACTCGAATCGAGTTTGTAAGGACGTTTTCACGTGTTCCCACCTACATTCCACTTTTTGCTTACGCAAAAAGTGCTCAGTAACCTTCTAACAAAGGTCTGTTTGATATCGGAAACCACCGGGTTAGTTTTTGGACTAATCTGCTCGTTAGTGTGTTTTCATCTTGGTGCTGGCGCTCATCTCAATGCGTTAGCTTGAGCACTCCCTGTACAGTTGACCAATAACTACTTGTCTAACTTCTGCGTGTTACTATTAAGTTATTCTCATTCTATAACTTTATTTTTCTTTGTCAACACTTTTTATCATTATTTTTTAATCTAATCAGATAAAATACTCATTATTTTTCATTAATAATCGTCGACAGCTCATTATAGGCCAGGCCCAAATCCGCGACCGCGTGGGCATCCGATCCATAAGTCATTGGTACCTGTAACTCGACAGCCTGACGTAAAATCTTTGCATCAGGGTAGCTTTCACCACAAAATTCCTTGCGCAATCCCGCGGCATTCACGTCTAATTCATAACCCTTTGCTAGAATGCTTGTCAAAATAGCTGTAATCTTCCGTTGATTCTCTTGGTCAAAATCAGGAAAGCCAAAATATTTCTGAAATTTACGAATCAGCGTGATGTGGCCAATCCGAACCGGTGTTGACAAACCCGTGTCGAATTCAATACTTTGCTGAACCGCAGTCACGTATTTGTTAAATAGGACCTGTGGATTCTGTAATTCCACTGGAAAAAATTGCTTCAGTTGGTCAGTGTCGTAATCAATCGGGCCAATCAAGCCACTACTATTTCTTAAAAAATGCACTGACAAGACGATTTCATCGATCCAATTAGCATTTTCTTGCAAAAATGCTTTCGTTTCAGCCTCATAGCCCGGTAAATAATCAACCTCAAAGCCCTGATGAATCCGAATTTGATTCCCATATTTCTCTTTCACCCGAGCGACTTCTGCTTTATAAGCAGTCAATTCGCTGGCTAGCATGGCCGAGTCATCATCCTGACTTCTTGGCCCGGTATAAGCAGCTAAAAAGGCATCTGGTAAAGGTGCATGCTCCGTCACCACATAATCGGTAAAACCAAGTTCGATTGCTCGCTCAAGATATAAGTCAAGGGGCTCTTGACTACCGTGGTGGGAAAACCGCGTATGCGTGTGACCATCTTTCTTCATCGTCTCAAAGACTCCTTCTCATTTTTTCTTCATCAAGACTAATAAAACATCACCATGCTATCATATTTGCCAAGAAATTGGTACTTTTGCTCAAAAAAACATCTTTTAAAAGAAATCAGGTTCAATCATGCCCCTAGACCCGAAATCTAACCGTCAATCCAACTCGACCGCCGCCCCTTTAATCAAAAATCACCATGGTCCAGCTGATTTTTAAGCACTAAAAAACCCCAAAAGCGTAGAGCTTTCGGGGCACAGTCCATACGACTGCAAGAGTTTAACTTGTTGTTGTAGGATGAATTTTTTGTGACTTCGCTTCCATCCTAACCCGGACTAACCGTGTTAGCCTCGCGTTTCATAAAGGAGAACGCTTGCAAGGATTTGGCGTTTGCCAAGGAATTGTTTACGATTGCTGAGTTTTTGCCCAACATCATCTTTGTGTTCAGAGAAAACTTGTTCTTCATAGACAGTACCTCCAAGAATTTATTCCTTTAGGAAACGGCCGGCCATTTCCTTAATTGAATTATACAACGCTTTGTCAAAATAGCAACATTAATTTTTAATTCTTTTTTTGACAGCTGTAATCGTGCTTTCATCGATTCCTCATGAAAACATGGTAGATTGATTGCCGCTAAACCACCTACTGAAGGCATCTTGATATCAAAGTCTCCATACCCTTCCTCTTATTTAGTGCTATTACAATTGTTATTTGATTAACTTTGCATTTTGTTGAGCAATCGTGTTAAAATCGTACCTGGATTCAAGAGAAGTACAAATTAAGGAGAAAATTACTTGTTTAAAAATCGAAAGAAAAATCCAATGTTTCTGCTATCATTGATGCCTTTAGCATTAATTGAATTGTCTGGTCATCTCAGTCGAGTTGAAAATAATTTGGTCTTCAGCCTCTTTGTTGCTGTCGCGGCGATTGCCCTTTTGCCATTGCGCAAAAATAGCCAAAGTGACAACTTGGTTCGCCCACGCTATTTCAAGTTGATGACCATTATTTTAACTGGTGCCTTTGCCTTTTCGGGTAATTTTCTTTACCAGCAAGAAATTGATTGGCAAATGGCAACACAAAATAGTGTCAGCGTTTACCCAGTCTTCATCGCACTAATCCTATTGCCGGCGGTACTGGTATACCTGCTCGAATGGCACACTCATAAAAATTAACACAAAAGGCCAACACTCAAATTTGAGTGTTGGCCTTTTTTTACTTATTGAGGCGCGAGAACACCGCTTTGAATGCGTCGCTGCTTCAAAAACCAGTAATCCTCCGGATTACCAACAAGCGCCGTAAACGCCACTGGCTCTCGCCCCGCTAAGCGAATTTTTTCTTCTAAAAAGCATTTTAAAATCCAGGGTTCTTCAATATAAGCTGGTTCCAACGCCAAAACAGCTTGTAAATGCGCCGGCGTCGTCTGTAAAGCCTCTGCCACCTGATCAAGCGACCAATTCAGAATCGCAAAATTTTCTTGCAGTTCTTTTCGTGTCGCTACTTGCTCAGCTATTGTCAATGACATTGAATCCCCTCCCAATTTTTCTTAGTTTTCCTTTTTAGCAGGATCTTGCAACAAGGCGAAAGCCAAAACCGAACCGACGGCGGTAATCAAAAGTGAAGCAACCGTCACGCCGCGCATACCGGCAAAGAAAGCATTGTCAGTCACAGCCTTCAAGGTCGAGTGAAATGGTAAGTGCGTCATCTTGGTGCTAGTCACAAAGGCTTGGCTAGCAAATGGACCAGCATCGATTAAGGCGTGCTTAATCGATGCAAGAGCTTCTGCAGGAACACCGGTAAAGGTCATATGGTTGTTCAAATAGTTGTCATACTGATTTGTTTGAGACAGTCCAAGGATGACGACACCAAAGGAAACCCCCAATTGACGGAAGACGTTAATCAATCCAGACGTCATGCCGATTTCTTCAGGTTTGGCACCGGCCAAACCAGCAGTATTCAATAACGGGTTAATCAAAGCATTGGAAATTCCCAACAAAGCCATTGGTACAATTAAATCAGTATAAGCTAACTTAGTCGTCATTGCGTTTAAGAAGACCAAGAAGGACAAGGCAGACAACAACAATGAGCCAGAAATCAGCTTACGCGTTGAAAACTTGCTACTCAAGTAACCCGTCACTGGGCCGAGGAAGAGTGCCCACATCGTTAATGGAATCTGACGGACACCAGTACTAAAGGCTGAATAACCCATATAGTTTTGCATCAAAGACGTCAAGAAAACGTTATTCGAATAAATAGCAGACCCTAATGCAAAGGCAACAAAAACCGCTCCGACAAAGTTCTTGTTCTTAAAGAGTGCCAGATTCATCATTGGCTTGTCAATCTTTAGTTCAACAACGATAAAGATAGCCAATAAGATCACGGCAGCTAGCAACCACAAGGCAATCTTAGGACTTGTCCAGGCTAAATGTGGGTTATCTTCCTTTTGAATTAAGCCAAAGACAGCTGAAAAGATGGCAACGGCTGATAATAACATACCCGCAAAGTCAATCTTTTGTCCCTGACCATAGCTTGGTGTTTCGGCTACCGTCAACCAAACTAAGATGGCTGCAAAAATACCAATTGGCACATTGACGTAGAAAATGGCTGGCCAGCCAAAGGCCTCAGACAAGATGCCACCAATCAAAGGACCGGAAACGGTTGAAAGCCCCATGACAGAACCCAAGATTCCCATGGCAAAGCCACGTTCCTTCCCTTCAAAAATGGAAGCAACCAAAGCCATTGAGATGGTCATCAATCCACCACCACCAAAGGCTTGCACGGCACGGCCGATGTCCAAGACTAGCAAGCTCGGTGCTAATCCGTTCACTCCGGAAGCGACCACGAAGATGATCATACATGTCAGAAACATCTTCTTGCGACCATACATATCGGCCAACTTTGACAAAACTAAAATCACGACAGCGTATGAAATGGTATAAGCACTAATGACCCATTGAACATTACTAAAAGTCGTATGAAAGCTCTTCACCATTGTTGGCAGGGCAACGTTGACGATGTTCACATCCAACAAGCCCATAAAGACACCCAAAGATAAGGCTAAGAGTGCCCACCAGCGCTTTGCCGAGCGCTCGTTTGTATTATTCATATTTCATTCTCCTTTAACTCTTGCAGAGATTCATCAATCCAGGCCAGCTTAGCTAACGCCAGGTTATCCTTTAAGGTGATCGTTTTCAGCCCCCACCGGTAAAAATCAGTTCGTTCAGGATGGTCTTTCGTCTCTTCTCGATAGTGCGTTGACAATTCTTGATAGACATTGCGATCCGTTAAAACGGCATTGCGATAATCAGACAAAATTTCCATCTGCTTATCTTTTGCCAAATACGAAAAGGACCGGAACTTAAAATGATAGGAATTATCGCGATTGGCATCCTGAGCAACCGGCTCGTTGATTAATTCGATTAGTCGCTCTTGACCTAACTCGGTAATATGAAAAATTTTTGAATTACGGACATTCCCGTCGACACTTTTGATAAAGCCGGCCTTTTCCATCCGATTTAGAACCGGGTATAAAACACCATTTGATATCTTGCGTCTGGGTACCACCGTTGAGCCCAACACAATGGCGAGCTTATAGCCCGACATATCACGTGAACTTAACATTGATAAAATCAACAAATCGTACATCAACAGCCTCCTTTTGATGAATTTTCTTTAACAAGTCGAAATGACAGGTCGTTTCGACTTATCAACCAAAAATACTATACACCCATTTCAAAAAAAGACAAGACTTTCAGACCAACTGAGAAAAAATCGGTTGAAAATGATATGAACCCCCGAAATTTAGGATTCATCTGCCAAACAAGAAAAAGTAGCCATAAAACAAAAAAAGGATGGTCATCGCTAAGATGATCAATCCTAATTTTTATGCTAAAGCTTTCTTGGCAGTTAAAGTTTTTAACTTTGTTTTGTTCAAGAGCAGTGAGCTGGTGACAACCGATAGCGAACTAAAGGCCATGGCAAGTCCGGCTAATTCAGGGCTCAAAATAAAGCCGATACCATAGAAGAGCCCCGCTGCAACAGGAATTCCCAAAACATTATAGACAAAGGCCCAGAATAAGTTCAGCTTAATCCGATTAAAGATTTTGGCACTCAACTCAATGGCTGTCGCCACATCCTGCAAATCATTCTTGACCAAGATAATGTCCCCAGATTCAATGGCAACATCCGTCCCGGACCCCATTGCAATGCCGACATTGGCAGTTGAAAGTGCCGGTGCATCGTTGATTCCGTCACCAACAAAGGCCACAGCCCCATCCTGCTGGAAGGCCTGAACATGATCCGCCTTATCGTTTGGCATCACTTCCGCAATCACCTGGTCGATGCCAACTTGGTCAGCAATTGCTTCGGCAACCAGCTGGTTATCGCCAGTTAACATAACTGTTTTCAGGCCGCGTGCCTTCAAGTCAGCAATTGCCTTCTTCGAGCTCGCCTTTGGCGCATCTTGAATGGCAACCAAACCGATAACCTGATCTGCTTCACCAACCAAGACCACGGTTTTGGCTTCCGCCTGTAATTCTTCCATCTTCTTTTGCAAATCAGAATCAATCTGGCGCTCGGCCAACAAACGAGTATTCCCAACAAAGGCCGTTTGACCGTTCACTTCCCCTGTGACGCCCTGCCCTTCAATTGCCGCAAAATTTTTGGCACTCTCTTGGTTATTCAAACCTAATTTTTCGGCATAATTCAAAACGGCGATTGCCAAGGGATGTTCTGAATTCTTTTCCAATTGCCCAGCTAAGGTCATAATCTTTTCTTCTGGACCAATGACATCAGTCACCACAGGTTGACCAACCGTAATCGTCCCGGTCTTATCAAAGATAACCGTCTTCACCTGGTTCACAGCTTCCAGTACTTCACCGTTCTTAATTAAGATACCGTGCTTCGCACTCAAGCCAGTACCAACCATTAGTGCGGTCGGTGTCGCGAGCCCCAATGCACAAGGACAAGCAATCACTAAAATGGAAATGGCGAAGACCAACGCCGTTGACAAAGCGGAGCCAAGGAAGACATACCAAATCAGAAAAGTGGCAATCGCCAAAATCAAGACAACCGGTACAAAGATACTTGAAACTCGATCCGTCAAATTCTGAATTGGTGCCCGACTGGTTTGAGCCTTTTTCACCATCTCCACAATCTGAGAAAGCATCGTTTCTTCACCAATCTTGTCGGCCTTAAAGACGAAGGAACCGTTAGTGTTGATGGTGGCGCCGATGACAGCATCGCCCGCCTTTTTCTCGACCGGCATACTTTCTCCAGTTACCATTGATTCATCAATCGTTGACTGACCATCAACAATGGTTCCATCCACGGCGATTTTTTGTCCGGGTAAGACCTTAATCAAATCACCGGTGACTACCTGATCTAATGGAATCGTGACTTCTTGCCCATCACGAATGACGACGGCATCCTTTGCCTGAAGGTCCAACAATTTTTCAACGGCGCTGGAAGCATTTTTACGCATCCGTTCCTCGAACACTTGCCCCAACAAGATAAAGGTCACGACCAAGGCCGCCCCTTCGAAAAAGACTGGCTGCCCAGCAATCATGGCGTAAATACTATATAAATAAGCCGTCGTCGTCCCAATCGCAACAAGGGTATCCATGTTTGAGTGATGCTTTTTAAAGGATGACCAAGATGACTTCAAAAATGGTGCGGCAGATACTGCCATGACAATCGTCGTCAGTCCAAATTCCGTGATGGTGCCACCCGGTAAATGGAAGCCAAAGGGCATCAAAACCATCTTAACGAGCATCGGTACTGAAAAAATCAGAGCAATCACAAAGCGCCGACTGGTTGTCAATTTTTGCATGTGTTTTTTTACCTCTTAACTCAATTAAATTGCCTTATTGAACGATAACCTTTCCCTTGACCATGTTCATGCCACAAGCAAATTCAAATTCGCCGGCCTGGTCAGTTGGGATGGTAAAGCTGATTTCTTCGTTCAATGGCAACTTTGATTGGAAATCAAAATCATGTGATTGAACCGTGTCTAAACAGCCGCTTTCACTGACGCGCTTAAACGTTAAGGTTGCTTGGTCGCCCTTTTGGAAAGTTACCACGTTTGGTTGGTATTGTCCGTCAACTGTTACTGTTTGTTCTACTTTTTCTGTCATGATTAACCCCTTTTTATACGTATACTTATTAATTTTATCTTGATATGGAAACTTTTATTCAACAGTTACCTGACCATGGAACATATCCATTCCGCAAGCCCATTGGTATTGACCTGGTTGGTCGGTATTGATTTTCAACGACACTTTTTGTCCTTGTGGCAACTCCTGGTTAATGCCAAAATCGGCAAAAACCACGTGGTCCAAACAACCAGAAGGATCAGTCCGAGTGAAATTCAAGGTTGCTGGCACTCCCTGCTTCAAGACAATATGCTCAGGCGAATAGCCACCGTCGACTTGAATATCGATAGTCTGCTCCTGGTCATCAAGAGTCGCCGCTGCACTCTCAACCTTATGTTGACCAAAGAACCACCAAATAATGAATGCAATCGCCGCTAGACCAGCCGCCATAACCAAAATTTTATCCATAAAATACTCCCTTTGCGAGCACTGCTTGCCAGTTCGTCAATTTTTTGTCTTAATGATGGGACCATTGCGCAAGAATCATCATCTTCATGAAGGCAATGACAAGCGACCTGGTCAGGCGCACTGGCTTCGCGTTCATCAAGAATCGCTCGGATATTTTGAATATCCGTTTTGCTTAATGGTTCGTCTTTGATGAGTGCCGTTAAGAGCGTCCCCTTATAGGCATCACAAACGGAATCAAAGAACCGGTTAGCGTTATAGTCGGTTGCCTCATTTTCAGCCACAACTGGTACGTAGGTAAAGACTTTTTCTGATTTGTCGACTGCAATCATTTCCTTATCCGTTAAACGTCGAATTAACGTTTTAATCGTTGAGGCTGACCAGTCATGCGATAACTGGGCTTCTTCAACAATTTCACGACCCGTTGCCCGTTTCTTCGTCCAAATAATCCGCATAACCGCCTGTTCGGTATCAGTGATGTTAATGATAATCCTGCCCTCCGTTCATCAAAACAAAACGTGTTTACATTTGTAAACAACAAAGTTAGTATAACCTGATGGTTTACATTTGTAAACAGTAAAATAAAAAAACATTCCCAAATTTGGAAATGTTTCTGATTAATCATTGATTAATCGCCCATTCGGGCCTTATTTTTCCTGCGTTAAGTTAATTAAAATCTTTGCCTGCGATTGGTCCGTTGTCAACACATCAAAACCATCCGTGATAATATCATCTAACTTAATCTCGCTCGTAATAATCGGCGCCACATTGATTTGCCCACTTGTCACTAAGTCCACCGTCTGCTGAAAAGTTTGCCGTGAATAAGCAATCGTCGAAGTTAAGTTGACGCCACTATTCGTTAACGCCATTGGATTAAATTGGATGGCAAGGGCATAGATTGAAACCACGACCATATAACCACGCGCTTTTGTCGTTTTGATGGCCTGATCAAAAGTGGCTTGCACACCAGCAATCTCAAAACTTGTGTCTGCCCCCTCCGGCAGTATCTGATGGACTGCTGCCAAGACATCGCTGACTTCACTTGGATTAATGATATCCGTAGCCCCCATTGCAAGTGCCTTTTGCAACCGAACAGCCGACAAATCAACAACGACAATCTTGGTTGCACCGGCCGCCTTCGCAGCCGCTGTAACCATTGCGCCAATTGGACCCGCACCAAAAATCACCACGGTTTGTCCAAAGGTAAGATGGGCTTCCTTAATCGCTTGCACAGCAACCGCAGTCGGCTCAATCACCGCTGCTAATTTCAAAGAAAAATCCTTTGGTAGCGGATACAAGTTTTCAACCGGGACATTGACGTAACTAGCAAAACCGCCATCCGTGCTCAGCCCAATAAAGCTATACCCATCGTACACATCCACATTATCGGGTAGCTCACCTTTAGTAATCGTCGGATTGACAGACACATGGTCGCCAATTTTAAAGTTGTGAACATTTGTACCAACCTGATCAATTTGACCAGAGAACTCGTGCCCCATTGTGATAGGTGCTTGCCCACCAGTTAAGGGATCAGGAAATTCTGTCGGAATAAAGACTGGCCCTTCTAGATATTCATGAAGGTCACTGCCACAAATACCCGCATAGGCTACCTTGACCCGAACCTCATTTTCTTTAGGTTCCGGCAAATCAGTTTCCTCAACCCGCACATCCTTTTTACCATGCCAAATAGCTGCTTTCATGATTGACCTCTTTTCATTGACCGGTCGATATCAACCGGATATTGTGAATTATATATCATGATACAAGTACATTATAGCACTGATTTAAAGAAAAAAATCGTTTTCAACGCTAAATTTGTTTATTATCGAGCAAATAAATGTGAAGATAGTAACCTAATTCTAAGTATCATCCTTCTTCTTGGAACCAACAAAAAAAACTCCCATCTCTGAAAGCTTTTCCTCACCATTTATTTACTTTTGGCCAAGTTCACCAAAATTTTTTCTTCAGAAGGATCATCCATTAGAGGCAATAATCCTTTCTTGAAAAAGTCATTTAGACGAATTTCAGACGTAATCAGCGGTTCAACCTTGAGTTGCCCACTGGTGACTAAATCAACCGTTTGTTGGAAAGTTTGACGTGAATAAGCAATCGAAGTAGCAAGCCGCACGCCGGCATTCATCAGCTGTCGAATATCCAAACGGATTGGCTGTGGGAAAATCGAGACAACGACAACAAAGCCCCGCGGCTTCGTCACAGCAATTGCTTGGTCAAAGGTTTCCTGAACCCCTGCCACCTCAAAGGAGGCATCCGCTCCGTTTGGTAAAATTTGGGCGATACTTTGCTCAACATCAATAACCTGGCTCGCATTAATCGTATCCGTCGCCCCCATTTCGCGGGCCTTTTGCAGGCGGACTTCTGAAAGGTCAACAACAACAATTCTCGAAGCACCTGCCGTACGGGCAACCTCTGCCAGCATTGCACCGATTGGACCTGCACCGAAAATCACGACCGTTTGGCCGAAGTCCAAACCAGCCTCTTTTACCGCTTGTACGGCCACCGCTGCTGGTTCCATTATAGCAGCCGCTTTTAATGAAAAATTCTGTGGCAAATGATAAAGATTTTGAACTGACACGTTCGCATAGGGTGCTAACCCACCGTCCTTGCTCAGCCCAATAAAGCTATAACCATCATAAACATCGACGTCGTCCGGAGATTCTCGCTTGGTAATTGCAGGATTGACCGCCACGTGATCACCCACCTGAAAATCGTAGACATCAGGTCCAACAGCTTCAACAACTCCCGAAAATTCATGGCCGAGGACGATTGGCGCCTCTTCATTTGTCAGCGGATCAGGGAAGGTCGTTGGGATTAAGACCGGTCCTTCTTGATATTCATGAAGGTCACTGCCACAAATACCCGCATAGGCTACCTTAATCGTCACTTCGTCGTTGGCAAGTGGTTTAAGGTCCACTTCTTCGATTCTGATGTCTTTGGCTCCATGCCAAACAGCTGCCTTCATGTAAAACTCCTGTAAAAATCAGCGAACTCATCGCATCAATGTTGCAATAATATTCCAATGTAGTTACATCATAGCAGGAATTTGGACATTTGTCATTACTTTGACGCTGACCGTTTTCTAAATATCAACCAAAGTCACGTTTCGTTAAATCAACATTAACAAGTACAACAGAACACCGAACCATCATGGTCTTTTTAATGAAATCGGACAACAAATAATCATCTTGATTTTAAGCATTTATCGAGTATTTTTACCAAAATAAGCAATTAATTT
Source organism: Fructobacillus evanidus (assembly GCF_963580165.1). Taxonomy (NCBI): domain Bacteria; kingdom Bacillati; phylum Bacillota; class Bacilli; order Lactobacillales; family Lactobacillaceae; genus Fructobacillus; species Fructobacillus evanidus. Next base: position 106,377 of record NZ_CAUZLM010000003.1, on the reverse strand, counting down.
AGATTGAAGAAGACTTTATTGATTGCTATTTTATTTTTGAAATAATCTTCTAGTAGTTCTCATCAAATTCTTACTTACGAGAAAATTTTTTATATGCTAAGTTGGAATTACTAAGAAAAGGAGCATTGATTAATGCCACGTAATTTTAAAGAAGAACTGATTTTCATGTTGATGATGGCCGGCCTAATGGTCTTAGGCATGTCCATTTACAATATCTACCTCGCCCAGGGACTAACGGATGGTTTCTGGCACGAAGTCGTCGTTGGCTACCCCATCGCCTTAATTGTTGCCATGGTTTGCGACGGTTTCCTCGTTGGTCCCTTAGCTAAGATGCTGACCTTCAAGCACATCGTCCCCCGCTTCAAAACAACGGATGGCCTCCAGATTCCACTGACCATTTCCACGCTAATGGTTTTGGGCATGGTCACTTGCATGTCCCTCTTTGGTGTTTTAATCAACGGTCACTCGCTGTCAGCTTATCCAAAGGCTTGGATTTTTAACCTACTTTTGGCCTTGCCAATGCAAATCCTAGTCGTTGGACCAATTGCTCGAGCTGTTTTAGCAAAGGTCCAAGGATCAGTTACGCCGGCTAAAAACTAAGCCACACAATGTTTAATTAACGAAAAAAGTATCCATCACTGCCCTGCTGATTTAAAATCAGTGAGACAAACTGGCGGATACTTTTTCTTTATCATTTACTTTGCTGTAAACGCATTATTTCTTTGGCTCAACTTGCTTTGGCAAAAAGATTGCCGGAATAAACATTACAACAGTAATGGCCACCGACCACCAAAAGGCGTGTTGATAGGCAACAATATTAGCACCGAGGACCCGGTGAGTTGAAATATAGGCAGCAACAACGGTCGCAACCAAGGCGGATCCGAAGGCGCCACCAACGTTTTGGAAAATTCGTGCGCCAATGTTAGCTTGCGGAATCAATTCCTTTTCCATACCCAAGAGGATTGTCGTCATCAGTGGCATAATCACACCACCAACACCCAGGCCACGGACAAAGAGAACGGCACTAACAATCCCCATGTTCGTGTTGGCATTAATCCAACCAAACGGAATCGTCCCAATTAATGCCAATGAGAGCGCAAACCAAACCACATAGCGAACACCAACGCGATCAAGTAATTTCAGCAAAACCGGGCGAATCAACAACATCCCAATTCCTTGAGGCAACAGCCAAAGGCCTGTTTCCAAGACAGACATTGAGCGGCCTTGTTGGAAGTACAGTGGCAAAATCAGCATCGGCCCATTCGTGACCATCCCAGCCAAGACCAAGTTAATCGTCGTTGCTGAGTAAACCGGCGACTTAAACAAAGCAAGTGGCAAAACCGCCTGATCTTTTTTGTACCGCCCCCAAATCCAGTAGACAACAAAAGCCAACAAGCCAGCACTTACATAGAGACGGGTATCGGCATTATTAAAGCTAGCCAAATCACCAGCACGGGAAAGGCCATAAATAACGGCGGCCGATCCTAACCCTAGCAAGGCAATGCCAAGGGAATCGATTTTCGCTGATTTATTCAAGGCCGGAACATCTGGTACTTTCCAAAAATTCAAGCCAGCTGCGAGAATCATAATTGGCACGTTAATCCAAAAAATCCATTGCCAATTACCGTATTCAACAACGAGCGCCCCAATAATCGGACCAAAGATTGGGCCAACCATAATTGGCAACATTACCACCATCATTAGTTTTTGCAAATGCTCCCGTGGCGCGACATTGACCAGCATCGTTGTGACCAGCGGGATGATTAATCCGGCTGCAAACCCTTGGACGACTCGGTAAAAGATCAAGACATTGATATCATGACTCAACGCCGCTCCAACTGAGGACAAACCAAAGAAAATTTGTGCCGCCAAGAAAACATATTTGCCATTAAAGCGCTGCGTTAACCAGCCCGAGAACGGCACAGCAATACTCGTGGCTAAAACATAGGCCGTAATAATCCACTGCACATTCGATAGCGTGGTATGCAAATCACGACCGATATCATTAATAGCGATATTGGTCATGGTCGTATCAAGCATGGGCGCCAAAAGGCCAAAAGCCAAAATCAGCGCGACATTGCGTATCTTTTTAATTTCCATTTTTCCATTTCCACTCGATTTATTTGAGAAAATAAGGAACAAATTGTTCTCTATCTTGATTCGCTGATTAATATACTCGGCTATCAAGGAAAAGTCAATAAGAAACATAACGTTCCTTATATTGTGTGTTAAACTATTTCTATGGAAAAAGAAACCCAAACAAGAAAACGTGGCTTAGCCCTTGAACAGACAATCTATGCGGTCACACTACGCCTTTTTGATCAAGAAGGCATCGATGCGGTGACCTTTAAAAACGTCGCGCACTATGCCAAAACATCTCGGAGCGTCTTGTATCGCCGCTGGGACTCACCCTCCGCCCTCTTAGTCGCTGCTGTCCACCATTGGGCACACGAAAATTCTGGTTTTCCAGAAAATTTGGACAAGCAATCCTTTCCCGATACCGGTAGTCTCCGTGGTGACCTGATTGAAAACGCCCGGCAAATTGAAGGACTCCATGAACGAATCAGCCAATATCTAATCAAATTTACGCTCTATCAAGCAGTCAACGGTGAAGCAATCGGTGACGACCTCTTGAAAAAGGCCGAGGAAGGCGCCGTTACGCTCGGCACCTTGTTGGCCACCAGAGCCATCAATCGTGGTGAAATAAAGAAGGTTCCTACCACGGAGGTCCTCATGCTCCTCGGTAATATCCGCCGCTACTATGCCTTTATCGCTACCCAGCAAGCGCCTAATCCAGAAGAACTAATCGACCAAATTGTCCTGCCAGCTTGGTTAGCCAACCAGCAGTAAAATCAGCGTCGGTCAACCAAAAAAGCCTTTCAGAAACATTTTTCTGAAAGGCTTTTAATTATTAAAGAAGGGTTGAGGCCGACGTTTGTCCAAACGAAAAAATTTTTTGAACGATAATCGAGCCAATATTAGCCCTCAGATTCGATCAACTGAGCTCCTAATTCAAAATTGTGTGAATAATCAACTGGTACATCGACAACAACTGGTCCTTCTGTTGCAAAGGCTTCTGTCAAAACGGCATCAAGATCATCTGGCGTTTCAACACGCAATCCCTTAGCGCCAAAGGCTTCGGCATACTTCACGATATCAATGTTACCAAAGTCGACACCAGCGGCTTGACCGTCATACTTCATTTCTTCTTGGAACTTGACCATGTCGTAATGGGCATTATCGTTCCAAACAATATGCACCGTGTTCAATTGCAAGCGAACAGCCGTCTCCAATTCCATTGCGGAGAAGAAGAAGCCACCATCGCCAGAAACGGAAACTGATTTGGCGTTGGGACGAACCATCGCAGCGGCCATTGCCCAAGGTAGTCCAACTCCCAAAGTCTGCATTCCATTAGACGTTAAGAAGTGGCGAGCGACATACGACTTAAAGTGGCGGGCCATCCAAATATAATGCGAGCCGATATCAGTCGAAACCGTCATGTCATCAGTCACATGACTCTGCAAAGCCTTGATAACGTTCAGTGGGTGATTCAAGTTGGCTTGTGCCGGCGTGTAGGAAGGTTCATCAGACGCCTTCAAATCAGCCTTCAACTCTTGCAAAGTGCCCTGGCTTTCTGATGGCACCTGGTAGCCTGCAACCTTCTCCGTCAAAAGCGTCAATGATTGAGCCAAATTACCAACTAATTGGCGCGTTGGTACAAAGTTATTGTCAATTTGAACTGGCGCAACATCCATTGCGACAATCTTCAAATCGTTTTCCTTGTTCCAATTTCGTGGTTCGTATTCGATAGCGTCGTAGCCAACCGTCACAACTAAATCAGATTGCTTCAGCAACTTGTCACCCGTTTGGTTACGGAAAAGGCCAACCCGACCGAAGTATGATTGGGCTTCCAATTCACGCGAAATGACGCCGGCACCCTGGAAGGTTTCGACTACTGGCAAAGGCGTTTGCTTCAATAACGTGTGCAAGGCCGCCACCGTGTCATCGTCTGAACCGCGCGCACCAACAAGCAAGACGGGCAACTTGGCCGCCTTGATTTGTTCAGCCAACCAGTCTAAATCAGTTAGAGCCGCTGCCCCCTGGCGAGGTTGGTTCACAACTGGTATGGCAGGGCTAGTCACTTCAACATCATCGACATCCTGTGGCAAAGAAACAAAGGCTGCTCCCCGCTTCGTTCCATTCGCTGCCGCAAAGGCATTAGCGATAATCTCAGAAATATTGTTTGGATCTTGAATTTCAGAACTAAACCGGGTCACGCTTTGAAACAAAGCCGCCGAATTCGTTGATTGGTGTGTCAACCGATACAAGTCACGACGAGGAACCTGACCACCGATGGCCAAAACTGAATCACTTTCGGCATTAGCGGTCATCAACCCCGTTACCAAATTTCCAACCCCAGGACCAGAAGTGGCAATCACAACCCCAGTCTTACCAGTAATTCGCGAAAAAGCCTGGGCCATAAAGGCGGCGTTTTGCTCATGACGGGTCACGATTAACTTTGGTACCCGCTGCCCCGGTTGAGGGTGCTCTAATGTCTCGAATAAACGGTCAATCTTCGCTCCTGGAATTCCAAAAACGAGATCAACCCCGTGATTCACCAAAGAATCTGTGACAATATCGGCACCATGTTTTTTCATTTTAAATTTTCCTTCTTTTTTATTAATATTACAATTTTTAGTCTATGCTTTGAAACAATAAAAGTCAATTTAGTTCAAAAATTATCAAATTTTTCTTTAAATATTAAAAACAATTGGCGAATTAGCCCACTTTTTTCCGAATATCGAGATGTTTTTCTTTTCGTCAATTCTAAATAGCAGTCTTAATTTAGCATTAAAAAGCCCCAACGCGAACTACGTTGAGGCTGATTTTTGATTATTTTAGTGAAAGTAAGGCATTAAAAACGGCTTGCGGTAGCTCAATATCGGACTGAGCCGCCTGACGCTTGTTGGCACTTTGACGGCGAAGAAGTGCCTGCTTCTTAGAGACACTCCGTGCCTGACCATTCACTGCAGCATTTTTACGCAGCGGTGGCACATCAACTCGGGCAACCACTCGGCCCTCCACCAACGCCTGAACTGGCATCGGATAAAGACGCCTTGGAATCGTCATTTTTAGTTCGTGGACCAATTGTTGCGTTTGCCCAGCCACTCGTGAACGATGGGTCACAAAGGCCAGCGCATCAACCTTGGCGTAGTTAATCTGCACGTCAACCTTAACTAAATCAGCTTCCTGATAGCCAATTGTTTCCGTGCTAAACGAAGCATAGCCGTGCGACAACGATTTTAACTGGTTAAAGAAATCATAAGCGATTTCGGACAAAGGCATTTGATACACCAAACGGACGTAATCGCCCTGATTGCCCATATCCATAAAGATTCCACGATAGTCATCCGCTAATTTCATCAGCTGGTTGACCGAGTCATTGGGTGTCATGATGGTTGCCTTGACCACCGGTTCCTCAACGGCTAAAATTTGGTCAAAATCAGGAAACTTAGTGGGATTGTTAACTTCCACCGTTTGAATATCTTGACCCTTTTGTGCCACTTGAACCCGGTAAGAGACGTTTGGAGCCGTGACTACCACTTCAATCCCAAACTCCGTTTCGAGGCGTTCTTTAATGATTTGTAGGTGAAAAATTCCCAGAAAACCGGCACGAAAGCCCGGGCCCATCGCCTCAGATTGGTCATCCGTTAATACAAGGGAGGTATCATTCAAAGCTAATTTTTGCAGTGCCTCTTGTAAGGCATTATAGTCATCAACTGGATAAATTCCAGCGTAAACCACTGGCTGGCTCTGCTGATAACCGGGCAAGGCAGTTTTAGCCGGCTGACTTTGACTCGTCAACGTGTCCCCAACAGTTACCTGTTTGGGATCTTTAATCCCAGTCACGACATAGCCAACCTCACCAGCAGTCAACTCATCGACTGGCACCCGGTTTGGACGATAAATACCAACTTCCTTGGCCAACAATTTTTGACCATTGGCCATCAATTGGAGTGCGGCTCCCTTTTTCAAGGTACCATCAATCACTCGGACCTGGGCAATCACCCCTTGAAAGGCATCATATTCAGAATCAAAAACCAAGGCCTTAAGCGGACTGCTTTCTTCACCGACTGGTGCCGGCAATTCATGAACAATCGCCTCCAAAAGGTCCGCTACACCCAAACCAGTTTTAGCTGAAATATGGTAAATCTTCCGATTAACTAGACTTGGGTCCAACTGTCTGATTTGCTCTTCGCTCTCATCAATTTGAGCACTGGCGGCATCGATTTTATTTAAAACCGGCAAGATTGGTAGACCCAATTCATGGGCTAACCGCCAATTAGCAACCGTTTGTGCTTGCACACCCTGAGTTGCATCAACTAGGAGGATAACGCCATCGGTTGCCGACAAACTTTTCGTAACTTCATAGTTAAAGTCGACGTGCCCCGGTGTGTCGATCAGATTCAACTGATAGTCTTGACCATCCTTGGCCCGGTAAGTATTTTGTACCGTCCGTGACTTGACCGTCACGCCGTGTGCTTGCTCCACCCCCATGCTGTCTAGCAACTGGGGCGTCATTTCCCGATCAGAAACCGTCTTGGTTTCTTCCATTAGCCGGTCCGACAATGTCGACTTACCATGGTCAATGTGGGAAATAATTGCAAAATTACGAATTAATTTAAGGTTCATTGTTCAGTTTCTCCATTCGAATGCTGTGCACGTTGAATGGGCTGAAAAGGCTTCAATCCCATTCTGTTATCAGAATGAGAAGCCAACAAGTTGAATCGTCATAGTACTTTTCTCCTTTTACTTTGAATAATGGCTATTCATTAGCCAAACGGTAATAAACATTCATATCGTGATATGTGCCCGCCCGATATGAGTAATCCGGATGCGTTGTCAGATAAGTAAAGCCAGCAGCGCGAATCACACCGTTTGACCCGGGGGTTTCAACATCGGCCAAAACAACAACCTGGTGCAGACCAACAGTCCGAAAAGCATAGTCGCAAAGCGTTTTGGCTGCTGCCGTCATAATCCCCTGCTTCGTATAGGCTTTGGTCAGCCAATAGCCCATCTCAGCCCGCCGGTCCATTGCTGAATAGTGATGTAGTTCAATCATCCCAATGATTTGACCAGCTTTTTGAATGGTAAAAATCAGCTCCTTACCCGGTTCACTGATTTTTAATTTTGACTCAAGATAGGTCAGCGTATCTTGGACGACTTCCGTTTGATCAACAAAAGGTAAAAACTGGCCAATATGCTCGCGGTCTTGGTCCACAACCGTATAAATTTCTTCCGCCATCTCAACCCGAGCGGAAACCAAAGATACCCCAGGATGATCTTGCAACTGAATCTCTGTCATGGTGACCACCCCTTTCAGTGCGCTAGCAAGCATTTTTTCTTATTGGTATTTTAACACAGTCATGACACCTTTGTTGGGATTGACTGGAGGAAAATCGTTGAAAGAACAAATAGTCCGCCAAGAACTTGAATGGCCGTAAAGCTGGTCCCCAAGAAAGCAACTGCTAAGAATGTCGCCGTTAAGGGCTCAAAAGAACTTAACATCCCTGTTGTTGCCGGCTGAAGATCCTGGAGGCTATTAATATAGAACAAATAGGCCAGCATGGTTCCAAAAATAACGATAAAAGTAATCTGCCCACCACTGACTAGCGAAATCGACTTCAACGGATGGCTGAACAGAATTGGAAGGAATGGAATCGAACCAAGTGTCATCGCCCAGCCGACAACCAAACGGCCATCAAAGTTAGCCAAAAGTTCTTTTGGTAACAACGTATAGGAAGCCTGGCTTAAACCAGCTGCCAATCCCCAAAATAAAGCTAACGGTGCCAGCGAAAGTTTCGTCAGGTTGCCACTTGTTACCAGTAAAAAAGTTCCAACCAAGGCAACGATGACCGAAATTAAGTCCAAGCGCCGGGGCAAGACATGGCTACGAACCGTGAGGTACAAAATAATAAAAATTGGTCCCAAAAATTGTAAGACCGTCGCCGTTGGCGCATTGCCATAATGAATGGCCATAAAATAGGACAATTGCGATGGTAGCATGCCTAAGAAAGCAAAGAGCAAGAGAAGAGTTGCTGATCGCTGATTTTTCCAAATGGCAAACAAAGATTGCTTACTTGCCAAGCCATACCATGCTAGTAATAACAGGCCAGCCAGCAATAAACGAACACCTACTAACCACAGTGGTGAAATTTGACTGTTAGCAAAGAGAGCTTGCGCCACCGTGCCGGATGCTCCCCAAAAAACACTACCGGTTACAGCATACAAAATTCCCCGCCCTGTTTTCTTCTCGACCACGGCAAAGCCCTTCTCTTTCTAAATTAGTAAAATTAGCTTGATTATACACGAAAAAAAGGCAAACCAGATAGATTTGCCTTCTTCCGAGATTAATTAAGCGTTTTTGTTAAGTTGACTTATAAGTGTACATTATCTAAAAATATTGCTAAAGTTACTTTTTCTATCACCTCCTTCTATTATTATCGTTATCAACACTGATTCCCCATGGTACGCATGTTTCCGTTAAATTGATAAAAATTTTGGTGCCTACCATGCATTAGTTGCAGTAATCCCTGCATATTCCAATTGCGAAAACCTCGATTTTGGCTGAAATGAATTCGGCTGACCCTCGGCCCAAGGACACCCCAACCATGACCATGATGGTTCATACTAGCAGGAGAAAAATGGTGTGAATGGAGGCCATCATGATGGCCTCGTTGACCTTGCGATTGTCGGCGAAGGATTGGCGTCGGCCACGAAACATTATGAGTTGGCCTTTGTGGTTGATGGCTGACAACAGCTACCTGTTTACTTTGGGCTGGCAAAAATTCATTAACAGTCACTGCCACCACCTGCGACTGATTCCCATACGCATCGACTGTTTTAAACTGAATCGTTTTATTTTCTCGAACTGACAAATCACCCTGGTATTTTTGCCACTGGCGACCCTGATTCAAGGAATACACAATCGTCAATTCATTATCGCTTGGATTATCGGTTGGTAGATTTGCCTTTGCTGTGAGTAACAGTGGGAAACGCTGGCTAACGCCACTACTATCTTTTGTAACAGTTGGTGCTGGCAAATTAGTTTGATAATAGCGGACATTTAATTTCTTTTTAGTCTGATTGCCAACACCATCACGAATAGCTAAAATCGACCGATTATCCCCTTTGGTTAGGTGAAGAGGCACTGAAAATTTCGTCAAGCCACCTGTAGTTTTTTGGTTAAAAATCAGACTAAATGGCTTAGTAGCAACCATATCGCCATTTATCGTTAGTTCGTAGCCATCATAGTTATCGCCAGCCTGCCCGCTCAGTTGGTAGGTCTCCAGATTGGTTTTAACCTGGTAAGTACCATCATCTAGTCGCGCCAACGTGCTCTCGTTAAAAAAATTTAACTCCGGCAAACTGGTGTCCACATAAAACTGCAGACCACCATCAAACACAGTCCGGCCGCCAGCATTAATCTGAATTGGAACCGCTGTTTTCGCATTTGCTTTAGCTTCCACAACCGTTTTAAAGGCCAACGTCTTTGGATCAACTGCGACCACTTGACGCTTTCCCTGTTTTTCACCAATCAATAGTTGCTCAACAGGTCGGCGCAAGTGCCCGCTAATCGTAAGTTTTTGCGTCTGCTGGTCGTAGTACTGTGTTTGGGCCGTCACCATGTTCAACTCAAAGTTAACGCCATGATCAAAACTGACAATTGGCTGGTCAGCGCCATCCAGTACCCCCTCGTCAGCCGGCTCTTTCTTACCTGTCCCGGTTAATGTCTGACCAATCGGACTCGGACCACCCTTGTCAAATTCCGACTGACCCGGTTTTGTTCCCTTTGCTGGAGAATTCGATTCCGACGAGGAGTTGTTTGCTAAATCAGTCGCACCCGGCCCAGATATTGTAAAGGATTGACTGGTCAGGTTTCCAGCATTATCAAAAGCCAAAATCTGCACCTGGTTACTTTGGCCCGGATGGAACGACCGGATTTGGTCGGAATTTAATGACAACGATAAGCGTTGGTGAACCTGGTGATCTTCTTGCAATGGCTGATCAACAATCGTCAACACACCATTAATCACCAAGCCAATGCGACCAAAAGCATCGATACCGCTCAATCCATCCGATAAATCAGCTGCTAAAGCAATTTCTTTTTTTGATTTGGCTAACTGCTGATCTGACTGATTTTTTATCTGGAACTGAGGATTGGCAATCACCGGCCCGTGGCCGTCGACTTTGATGGGCAAGATTAGACGCTGGCGAGCGGATTGATCACCAGTTGCATCATTTAATCGGCCACTAGCCGCCTCAGCTGATAGTTGATAATAATATTGGCCGTCCGCAACCGCCTCATTTTGACCAGTTTTAGCATTCCAGACGTCACCGCGCCAACTTTTGCCACCAGCACCATAAGTCGTAAACTGGTCTTTTCCCCGTTGATAATAGGATTTTAAAACGTCTTCATCAATGCTAACCGTGCGTAACGGCTGTTGGTTTACCCACTGGGCCTCAACCGGATTGTGCTGATAAATCTCGGCCACGACGTGGTGGGCATTGCGCCAAAGGTTAACCAGTGGCTGGGCTTGCTTATTAGTAGCCCCCTGGCTCGATGAAATGGCAATATTTTCTGGAATAATCGTTCCCGCTTTGTTCAGTCCCAAAGGCACTTGGTCGTGATTAACAAGGATCGATTGGCCAAAGTAGGAATCAGGATTCCATGCTGGTCGGTCAAAAATTTGTTGATTTTTCCAATCACCATAGTAGCCAAGGTATGGCATGGCTAACTGCTTGCCACCCTTTTTCAGTAAGTGGCCGGCAGAATCGACCGCCTTAAATTGCAGATAGCCTTCGACAAAGCCATTTTTAGCCCGGTCGGGCAGTGTCAAACCAAAGCGAACGGCCACCCGCTGATGGGCCGGTACCTTAATCACTGCCTTCTCGCCATTTGGCGCTTGACCTGCTGTATCTAATCCCAATATTGATAAATCAGCGCCCAAAATGCGCTTATCCGTTGCTGGTTTTCCTGGAACCGAGCCATCGGTCCAGACTCGGTGATCTGCTTGATAACGGAACGTCTGATCTTGATCAGTCTGATTTTCTAAGAAAACCTGCAAGGATTGTTTCGATTCGGAAAAGGCACCTAGCGACAAAGAGGCAATGCCTTGAGAAGTCGTCAAAGACGTCTTGCTGTCAATCGCATCTTCAACCTGCGCGATGCCCGCGCCCTGGACACGAGGTGAAACAATTGATAGCGTTTTTTCATCTATTAACGGCCGAGCAGTGTTCATCAAAGCCGTCTTCATGTGCTGACTGATTTTTTCAGCCGGTACCCGTCCTGCCAATGACTGGGCAAATAAAGCGGCAGAACCGGCCATTACCGGTGTCGCCATCGACGTGCCCGACTTATAATCGTAGCGATTACCGTTCAAGCTCGATAACAAACGACCGCCGGGGGCTGTGATATCAGGCTTTAGCTGTAAATCAGGTGTCGGACCATAAGACGAAAAGGAAGACAGATGACTCAGTTTTGCCGGACCATCGGCCGGAATATCATAAGCTAAGTTATCCGATGAAGCGACGGTTAATGCAGAAGGTGATACACCCGGCGAGTCGATTGTCCCGGTATCATTCGTTTTGCGCGTGTTGACAATGTTGAGCCCTTTATTAGAAGTGGACAGACCGGAATTTCCTGCAGCAACAACCGGAATCGTCCCCTTCTGTGCCGCCAAACTCACAGCCCGCTGTTCCGGGCTATCCGAGTCAACATTGCCACTTGTAGAACCTAAGGAAAGATTAATCACATCAGCCTTAAGCAAAACAGCATCCTCAATCGCCGCAATGATGTCGTCACTACTAGCTCCACCACCGTTATTCGAGAAGACCTTCATGTTTAAAAGCTGCGCATTGGGCGCAGTTCCGATGGCATAAGCCTTTTGATTAAAGCCAGCGAAATTAGGCAAGGCCGAATAACCAGCGGCCAAGCCGGCAACATGCATCCCATGCATCGAATTTTTATTTAAATCAAAGATCGTATTGGCCGTCCCGTCGGCATAGTTATAGGAATATGGAATCTTGGCCGATGAATAGCGGCCGTGACCAAGGTGGTCGATAGCCTCTTTTGCCTCTTTTTGACTAATTTTCTTCTTGGCATTTTTCCCAAGTCGCATGATTTCGTGATTAGTGTCGATACCCGTATCAACAATCGCGATGACCGTTTTATCCCCCTTCAGACGATGCTGATGCCAAACGGTTGAAGCTTGAACAATTTGATCAGCGGCCAGGTCTTGAGGCTGATAAATATTGGCAGCCGTCACACGTTTTACCCCGGCAACGGCCTGAACAGCTTGCACATCCTTGACCTTCGCCACAATCGACATCGTATTCGTTAAGTAACCAAATTCATGTTGGGCCTTTTTCTTGGCGATTTTCTCGACTGCTTGGCGGGCAGGACGTTGTTCGGCCACTACCTGTCGGCTAGCGGCGCGAATTTCCTCGATATTTTTCTTCTTTGTATCTCGTCGAACGCGAGAGTGCTGACCAGCCGGCGAATCATCTTGTTTTTGCTTTTGTTGCGTGGCCGCGGTGTCAGCACTCTCCACCTTGGTTTCTTCTTTCAAGACCGCCGGTGGCCGATCAAACTCAACCATCAAAGTCACCGGACTTTCGGCCAATGCTTGCTCTGATTTAGGGACCGGTAACCCCTTCGCTTTGAGCTGATCTTTAACCCGTTTTTTAAAATTTTGGTCAGCTTGTTGGCGAATCCGCTGATGATCGGCTTTCATTTGTTCTTCAGGGTTCTTTTGACCCTGAGGATTCGCCTGTACACCGACTGGGTCCTTATTGGCTTTTTTCACGGCTTGTTTTTCGGACTGATTTTCCGCTGCTACAACTGGAAGACCACTCTCGATTACAAAGGGCACTAACAATAAGGCTAGTAACGCCAATGCCAACCGCTTCTTCTGATAATACATAGGACAACCTTCCTCTCTACCTCTGATGGAGGTGTTGATTCCACTTGCCTTTTTTCCTATTTCTGCCGTTATTATAAAGAGAATCAATTTTCGACACAAATTTTCTCGCCAACGAGGACAAAATAAGACCGGTTATGCCAAATCGCCATTTTCAGCGCTAAAAAATCATTCTGCCGCCGTTATTTTTGACCAAAAAAATTCTGCCGATTAACTAGTCGATAAAAAAGCAACAAACTACCTCCAAATAGTCCATTATTCTAATAACAAAAATCAATTAAAAACGGTCATCCCCATATAATTTTGGGAATGACCGTCTAAATCGTAAATTACCATTATATGCTTATTGCTAAACTAATGCTATTTATCCGTTCTATTTTTACCTCCATTTACCTTTAGTTGACGTAATCTTAGTCCAAAACCAGCCAAACCAATTGAGAGACTCGCCATCGTTACAGCCAAAAATGTTAATGGCTGGTCTGAACGCTCGACTTCCCAAGTATCCGGTAGAACAATTTTTGCAGGGAACAAATTGTTCATTAACGTTGCTGGACTTGCAGGGCGTTCAACAGAATCTTTCTCCGCTTTCTGCTGTTGTGCACTCTCTTGTTGGACTTGCTGGCTAATTTGCTGAAGCGTATCCAAGAACTGCTGATAAGCATCCTGAACATCCCCCACTGTTCGCGCTCGCTGTACTTCAGTCAAGAACTCTTGCTCAGCAGGCTGAACTTTATCAATCAATTGAGGTTGTTCATCTGCTGGCAATTGCTTTTCCGCGTTGTTAATCGCCTGGTCCGCTTCCTTCTTAGCTTTCTGTTCAGCTGCATCTTGCTCCTTTGCCTGTTGTTGAACACTAGTCAATTCCTTGTTGCAATCAGCGACAGCAGCAGCAATGGCCTTTTGATCATTCGCTCTGCCAACTTCGTCCAGTGCCTTTTGCTTGGCTTGATCAATAGCTGGTTCAAACTGTAATTCTTGACCGGCTGGCAATGCCTGTTTGGCGCTTTCAACAGCGTGGGTAATTGCTGTGACCGCTTGGCTCTTGGCCGTTTCTTGCTCAGCTTGAGCTTGAGCATTCGTCACCGCTTGTTCTTGCAAACTATCAACCGTCTGCTTGAACTTCGTTAAGACTTGCTGGATGTCATCTGCACTCTTTGCTTGAGCAAGGCTCTTTTCAGCATCTTGACGCGCTGCATCAATGGCCGAGTCAAAGGCAGCCTGCTGACCGTCCGGCAACTTTTGCTTAGCCGCTACCGCTTCTTGATCAACTGTTTTCTGGGTCAATTGCTCTTGGTCTTTCAGTGCCTGGCCGTTTTGGTGAATCGTCGACAGTTTTTGGAGGCCTCTGTCAAGGTCTTGGTAGGCTGCGCGTGGATCGACAGCATTTTTCAATTCATTCTTCAAATCGGCTGCCTGTTGCTGAACGGCCTTAATCTGCTGTTGCTTCTCGTCAGCTGATAATGTTTGATCCTGGTTAATTACGTCAACGACAAGCTGAGTATCATCATCAACTTGCTGATCAAGCTTTGGTAACTGCTGAGTCAAATCGCCTTGCTCTTGGTGGGCGTTTTCAACAGCAGCACGACCATCTGCCAAGGCCTGCGTCATTGCAGTAGGACCTTGGGCTGCCTTAACTGCTTGAATGGCCTGGTCAAGAGCAGTCTGAGCTGCTTGTTGCTGATTTTGTACCTGTTGGTCAGACAATGTCCGGTCGGTACTAATCGCCTGCTGAGTAGCCGTTCCCGTCTGTTCAAGTTGACGAACGGCATCCTGCTGGCTAGCCGCAAAAGTCAAGGTTGGCAAAGCATCCAAGAATTTTTGCAGGGCTGCAGTGACAACCGTGGCCGATGCACCTTCTTGGACCTGGTCATTGGTTTCATCGGTTAGTTCGCCCAACCGGTTCATCAAATCAGTTACATCATCATCAGTCAAATTTTGGTAACCATGAATAGTCTGGTCCACTGCCTGCAATCCTTGGTACAACCGGTTTACCCAGTCGGCCTTTGCTTCAGCAACGGGCGTCTGAGCTGGTTGGCCCAGAGCCAAAGCCGTTACATCGTCTTGAACCATCGTTTCGGCCGCCACAACTGTTGGAGCAGACTTCAATTCATTGATGAACCAGACCTGCATACCGTTGATTGCCCGGACAATAATCTGTTGACCAGCAACCGAAAGGTTTGCCTGCTGCATCGTTTTAGCAACTAATGCCATCGAAGCAGCCACAACCTGCTGGTTAAAGCCGGCTAACCGGTCGGCCACGGGTTGGCCACTATGGTGAATGCCATTGATAATTTGAACAGCCGTTGTGCTGGCGCCAGTCACCTGGTCAGCATTTTGACCGTCATTGATTGACTTAGTCCAAGTATCAACAACTTGTTGCAAACTCATTTGTTGGGCTAGCTTTTCTTGCTGGCTCAAAGTGCCGTCAGCAATGATCGCCGCATCAGCCTGAGACTGAGCGACTCCCAACTGGTGGAAGGCGATGTCTTTGGCCAACGCCGTCTGACTCTGAGCCAGAGCGGACTGCCAAGCCGCATTTGTTGCTTGAATTTGATCGGCATTCTCAGCCTGATTAGCTGCTGCCTGTGTCTGGGTGTTAGCTGCCTGAAGAGCAGTTGTCAAAGCATCTTTCTGCTCGGTTGTGATCAGACCATTTGCTACCGCCTGGTCAATCTGATTTTGCTCTTGCTGGCTTGCAGTTACTACCTGAGCCTTCAATTGAGCTGCTTGACCGGTTGAACCGTTGACAGCCAAACCAGGTTGGTGACTGCCATTCAGGCTCGGCAAGCCTTGGCTTAGGGCTTCATCAGCTTCTCGCAAATCCACCGCATTGGCCATGGCCTTTTTCAGGTTTTCCGCCTTCTGGTTAACCTTGTTAATTTGCTGCTGCTTCTCAGTAGCAGTCAACGTCCGATCCTGATTAATCGCATTCGTTGTCGCCTTGACTGTGTCATCTACTTGCTGGTCAAGCTTTGGTAACTGTTCTGCAAAATCAGCTTGGGATTCGTGGCTTTCTTCAACAGCCTGTTGGCCTGCCGCCAAAGCACTCGCTACCGCCCGCACATCACCAGCTTGCTGCACTTGTGCACTGGCTTGATCATATGCGGCTTGAGCAGCTTGAATTTGGTCTTGGACCGCTTGGTGAGCTAATGACCGGTCAGCCGTAATAGCCGTCTTAGTGGTTACCAAGGCTGATTGTAACTGGTTAGTGGCATCACGTTGACTTGCATGCAAGTTCAACTTAGTCAAATCCAGCATCAAATCTTGCAACAATTGCACTGTTTGATCCAGCGTCTGGCCCTTTCGAATCTGAGTATTTGTCGCTGCCACCAGCGACTGCATCGTTTGCAGCAAGGCTGATTTTTCATCAGAAGACAAGGCTGAATAGCCATTAATCGACTGGTCTGTGGTCTTCAATTCGTTATAAATGCGAGCAAACCAGTCCGCCTTCCCCTGACCAAGCTGACTAGTAGCATTCTGGCCAAAAGTCATTGCATTCAAATCGTCTTGGACCATCATCTCGGCCTCAACAACGCTCTTGGCACTCTGCAATTCATTCAAGTACCAATCGCGGTTGTTCTGAACCGCTTCCACAATAATTGCTTGACCGGTTGACGAAAGACTCTTATCCTGGTTGGTTTGGACGACAACTTGGGCTGTTGCCGCTTGAATTTTAGCAGTATAACTCTGCATTCGTTCCTCAACCGATTGACCACCATGGTGGATCTGGCTGATAGCAGTAACCATCTCCGTAGCAATTTGGGATACTTGCTCAGTTGTCTTCGCTGTTGCCAAGTTTTGCTGGCCAGTATTCCAACGAGCATTCACAATCTCAGCTTGATCAGCCTTTTCCTGGTTACTTAATGTTGGATCATCATTAATCGCTTGGTCAGCACTACTGTAGGCCACTAATAGCTGATAGTTGGCACTAGCGATAGCCAAATTATATTGGACACTAGTCAAATCAGCCGTCAATTGCTGGTTGGCAGCCAAAATCTGATCAGCATTAGTTGCTGCCGTTCCAGCTGCTTGAGCAGCACTCACAACCCGTTGCAACTGCCGGGTCAAGCTGGCTTCTTGATTAGCTGTAATCTGGCCTCTAGTTGCCGCGGTATTAATAGCCTGTTGCACGACCGCACTTTGATTGGTAACTTGGCCCTTAAATTGGGCAGCCTGACCACCGTTCCCCGTGATTGTTTGGCCAGGAACATAAATCTTTTCATTAGTCGTTGTGCCGGTATCGGCGACCTGCTTAGCAGCTGTGGCAGTGGTGGCAGTGTTAATTTGATTAATTGTTTGTGCTTCAGCACGGTCAATTGCAGCCTTTTGTCGGTCCTTTTCCGCCTGTGGCAGGGTTTGATCAGCATCGATTCGACTCTTAACCACCTGGTCGGCCTGTTGCAAATTCGTCACCAACGACTGCTTTTGATCAGCCAGACTTTGGCCAACCTGGTGAGCCGCCTGAATGACCGTAACACCATCACTTGCGCTTTGTTGCGCACTAGCAACCGTTGTTGTCGCTGCTAAATCAGCAGTCGTCTTGCGCAAAGCTGCTATTCGGTTAGCCTGTTGGGCCGCCTTAACATCCGGCAAGAGGGTCACATCCCCGTCAATGGCCGCTTGAATCTGCTCATTAGCCGCCGCTAACTGGAATTGGCCAACTCGATGAGCCAAATCCAAATCAATGGCCGCTAATTTTTGATTCAAATCAGCCACTGCCTGGTTAACTTCATCAGCCGACTGCGCTGATTTAATCGCGGCGTCTGCTGCGTTCTGCGCAGCGGTAACCTGGTCTGTCAAATCAGACTGATCACTTGGCTGTAATTGACTGGTATTCTGGTTAATCTTTTGCTGCTCGGCACGAACTACATTCTGAGCCGTCGTGCTAGCAGATTGCTGTCGGTCCGTGACTGCCGAGCCAGCGACGTGGACGGCACCAAGTGCCTTTTGCCCATTTGAAACGGTCGTTTCACCGGACTGGACCGTTGTCACGGCCTGTAAGGCTGCCATAGCATTTGCCAAAGCCTACTGAGCACTTGCAACCTGACGACTGCGGTCTGCGGTGGTCAACGTTGGATCAGCATTAATTTCATCTGCCACTTGACTAGCAGCTGTTGTCAAAGCCTTCTGCCAGTCATCTACATGGCTTGCAACGGCTTGGCCTGGTTGGTGACTAGCCTCAATTTGTTGTGTTCCTGTTGACAAAGCACTCGCCAGTTTAGTTTGTGCCTGATCATCAGCCACCTCAACGGCCGAAATGGCAGCCGTTGCCTGGTTCAGATTCGTTTGCACCGCTGCTAACTGCTCTTGTTCGGCACTGGCGGATAACGTTGGGTCATTTTCAATGGCAGTCGTTGTATCCGTTGCGCTTTGTTGCAATTGATGAACTAAGTTGTACTTCATATGCTGGTTACTAATTTTTGTCAAATTAGCATGGAAATCAACCAATGCTTGATTCATTTCATCGGCCGACTGAGCAGCCTGAACAGCTGTCACAAAGTTTGCTTTGTACTGGTCCATCAAGCCATCGAGATTGCTGATTTCATCCGTACTTAACGTATCGTCACCACTAATAGCGCTGTTGACCGTGTTTAAGTCATTAGCTGCGGTATTGCGAACAGCGACCTGCTGATCCCAGAGTGATGAACCCGTCTGATAGACGGCATCAATCTTTTGCAATGCTTGGTTTGTCTTGTCCACACCATCCTGAACGCTCGAAGCAGCCTGAATCGTCGCTGTTCCATCTGCAAGCACCTGCTCAACCTGAGCCTTTTGCTGATTCTTAGCAGCCGTCGTCAAAGTATTATCGGCATCTATGCGTCTTTGAACCCTGTTTTTCTCAATGTTCAACCGGTCGCTATAGTTCGCGATTCGCTGCTGGATTGTAGCGCCATCTTGTGGTGTGGCTGCAATGGCAGATGATCCGTTAGTCAAAGCACTAGCTAAACTAGCCAGATTTTGAGCCGCCAGTAAGGCCTGTTGGTACTGAGTAAAGAGCAGCATGACCTGAATATTTTGGCTCGCCTTCTCAACGTCCGACAAAGTTTGGTTATTGGCAATCACCTCGTTGGCAGCTAACTGAGCCTGATTCAAGGCATGCAGGTCGACGTCTTGTTGGGTCATAAACTTGACTTGATCAAGACCATCTTGAAGTGCCTGTTGGCCCACCTGCAAATCATCAGCATTCTGAGCTTGAGTAGCACTCTGAACAGCGGCATCTTGCAAGGCGGTCACTTGATCCTTCAAACTGGCTGTCTCACTATCTGTCAGGGACTTTTCTTGACCAATAGTTTCTACTACCTGGTTGGCTAACTGTGTAATCGAGTCCAGAAGGTCCTGGCGTTGTTGATTTAGCGACTTTTCTGCCGGTTGATGAATAGCGACGATTTTTGCCACGCTTTGGTTCACACCATTGACACCATCAGCTGCTGTTGCTGCCTTGGTTAATTGAGTCAAAGCCCCCTCCTTAGCCTGGGTTAATTGATTCAGTTGGTCGGTTTTAGCGACCGTTGTCAATGAGGCATCACCATTAATGGCAGACGTGGCCCGATTAAAGGCAGTCGTAATCGTTTCAGTCAACTGTGACCGCCGATCATCGATACTTTGACCCGGTACGTGATTTGCAGTGACCGTTTGATCAAAGGTTGTTTCAACAGCTTGAACATCAGCTACAGTGGTTACTGAAGCAATTTGTTGCAGAGCGGCTTGTTGCTGGGCACTGACATTGGCCTGTTGAGCCTGCTTTTGACCATCATCAAGGGTTGCATCCTGGTTAATAGCCGTTGCCACTTGCTGGGCATTTTGGTTAACCGCATTTTGAGAAATATCCTGTTGCAGGTTCAATTGAACGCCGGCCAAGTCCTGGTTAAGTTGATCAATGACAGCATTAATCTGGTCAGCCGTCGTAGCACTAGTCAGTGCCTGACTTGCTTTTTCTTGGACCTGAGACAAGGCGGTCATGAGGGCTGACGCTTGGTTATCCAACCAGTTTTCTTGACTCTGTCGCTGGCTATCAACTGCCGTACCCCCCACATGGGTTGCACTAAGCGCCTGGTTGATTGGTTCAATCTGCGTGTTTAACTCAGTTGCCCGAGCACTTTGATTTAACTTATCGTTACCTTGTGCCCTGGCATTATCCAAATCAGCAAGCTGCTTTGCTTTTTGGCTACTCGTTAAGGTTTTATCTGTGGTAATGGCATCTTTAACTTGACCATACAGCTTATCCAAATTAGCCACCGCCGTGCTCTTCTGGTCCGCCAGTGAAACTGAATTTGGTACGTGAATTTGATTCAAATCGCTCAAAGCGGCTTGTAGGCGGTCAGCTAGTGCTTGCGCATTAGCTTTCCCATTCAAATCCGACTGCGCCTGTTGTAGCACTTGTTGGTTAGCAGCCGTTTGCTGATCAATCTGTGCCTGGCTCAAGGAGTCATCTTGATTAATCGCATTTTGAACGCTCTGCGACTGTTGGCTCACCAGTTGCAAGGCCGCTGTGATTTGTGTTGCCAATGGTTGATCAGCACTAGCACCTTGACCGTCATCTGATTGACGGTCTTTTTGCAATTCCTGTTGACCAGCCGTTAACAAGTCTAAAATCGTTTGTCCAGTCGTTGCCGAATCGGCCAAAACATCGTTTAATTTGTCAGTGTACTTAGATAACGATGTTGATAGGAGTAGCTTTCGGGCTGATTTACTACGGTCAAGAAGGTTGGCATCATTTGTCACAGCTGTCGCCAATGAATCTTGTAAATCAGTCAAGGTCTTTTCAGCATTTTGGACTTGAACATCCAAAGACAGGCCAGAAACGTGACTAGCATCGATATCCTTCATCCCCTGCGTTTGTGCGTCGAAAACATCTTGCGCATCAACCGTATTCGTTAACAGGTTGTTGGCGGTCGTCAACGCTTGGTCAACAGCCGCTAACTGACTGTTCCGATCTATGGTAGTCAAGGTTTGATCATCAACAATGTCTTGGCGGACTTGGTCGTACTCACCCTGGAAATTTTGCCGCGCCGTTGCCTGCTGGGCTTGCACGCTTGGTTGTAGGACGTGCTGGTCTTGAATGACCACATTCTGCTGAGCCTGAGCATCCAAAATTGCCTGAGCATCCGTCAAAGAAGTGATGGTTGCCTGGGCACTTGCCAAGGCGGTTTGAACTGCCTGTTGCTGGCTCACCCGTTGTGCATTCGTCAGGTTAGGATCTTTGGAGATAGCCTGTTGCACCTGATTAGCCGTAATAGTCAAGCCATTATTGGCCTTTTGTTGCTGAGTGGTAATGGCTGCGCCTGCTTGATGAACCCCATTGACCGCCGCAATGGTCTTATTCTTCAAGTCAAGGATAGCTTGTGCATTCGAAGTATTGGCAAAGTCATCATCAATTCCCGTCAAAGTGGCTTCGATTGCCTGATCTTGGCTATCCTTATCGGCTGTATTCAACGTTTTATCGGTGCTAATCGCTGCTTTAGCAGCAATGACTGCATCCTGAATGGCCTCTTTGGCATCAGTCACCTGGCCTGAGAGGGCCTGGCCCGGCTGGAATTGCTGACTAATATTTTGCACCCCAGCCGTTGTCGCATCCAAAATTGCCTGGGCATCTACTGCGTTAGTCAAATTCGTCTGGGCCGTAGTTGAAGCCGCCTCGGCTGCCTGGCCTTGTGCTGCTATTTCAGCCGTGGTCAAGGTCGTTTCAGCAGCAATTTGCCCCTTGGTTTGAGCAAGCTGCACAGCCAACTGCTTGTTGGCAGTTACCCGCTGGTCAGCTAGTGAACTCATTACGACATGAGTAGCATCGAGGGCATTGTGAGCTTTTGCAACCAAATCAGCCAGTGTCTGTGCATCCGGCGTCACAACGACCTTGTCTTCATAACTAGCCATAGCCGCAGCTAAATCAGCCTTTTGGTCCGCTTTTTGAGCATTCGTCAAGGTCAAATCACGGTCAATGGCCAACCATACCCCAGTCTGATTACTATCAGAACCAGCATATTGGCTTAGATCGGCTTTAGCACTTGTCTGCTGGTCGGCCAATGGCGTGCCAACCTGATGGTCCGCAGCAATTTGTGGGTCATACTGGCCCTGCAAACTTTGAACACTGTCGGCATCCTTGGCTGCCTGCAAGGCCTTCGTTGCATCGGCCAGGCTCTGGTCAATCAAGGCACGTTGGCGCGTCCGTTCTGCTTCGAGCAACGTATTATCACTCGTGATGTCTTGTTTGGTATTCTTAGCAGTTTGGGTCAATTCATCAATGGCCCGGTTTTGCTGTGTGGTCAAATCAGTGCCACTGGTATGAGCGGCATCAACCGCCTTTAATCCAACATTCAACCGGTCTTGAACAGTTTGTGCATCCAATAAGAAGGATGAGGCAAAACTAGCCACGGCTTGATCATGGGCATCCTGCGCAGCTGATTTTTGGGCTGATTTTTGTGTCGCTAAAAGCGTAGCATCCCCATTAATCACACCGTTAATATTTTGCAGCTCCTGATCCAATTGTGCCTTAGCAGCCGTGACCCGGTCGGCAACGGACGTCAAGCTAACATGGGTTACTGCCAAATTCTGATTTGCCTGTGATAACGCCTGAGCAATGGACTCGGCATCAGGTGCATTTTGGGCAGACAAAGCTGTCTGCGCCGCCGTAACCGCTTGAGCTAGGGCTTGCGCCTGACTCTGCTTATCGGCATTCGTCAGAGTTGGGTCAATATTAATCAAAGCCTTAAAACCTTGTGACAGGTTTTGCAACCTGTTTAACGCATTGGCCCGCTGATTTTCAACGGCAGTTCCGACCACGTAAGCTTGTTCCATCGCCAACTGGGCATTCGTGATGGCATCTTCAATTTGCTGAGCATTCACGGCCTTTTTCACATTGGTCTGGCCGCTTTGGTAAGCAGCGGTCAAATTCTGGTTTTGTGTCTGCTTCGTGGCGTTGGTCAAAGTATTGTCGGTATTAATCGAGTACGTGACTGCGGTATTCAATGCTTCTAATTGATTCAAGGCATTTTGCACTTGGGTTGGCAAATCAGTCCCGACCACGTGGCTCTGATCAATAGCCGTTACACCATCGTTTTTGGCCATATCAATTTGATCGGCCGTTTGCGTGTCACTAGCGTTAATTTTGGCAATCGCGGCATCTCGAGCGGCTTGCAAGGTAGCAACCTGGCTATTGATGGTTGCCGTATCCAAGGTTGGATCATTTTGCACTGCCGTTTGAATCTTTTGGGCTTCATCGCGCAGGCTCTCAACAGCGGCCTGCTTCTGCAACGTAATGGCATCCCCTGTCTTGTAATCGGCGTCAATACTATTTACACCGTTAACTTGGGCAGTGTTGATATCATCAGCAGTCTGGGCCTTGTTGATGGCTGCCTCAGCTAAGTTGTAATCATCATCAACGGCACTCTTTTGAGTCGTGCGTTCTGCCTCGGGCAAAGTACCATCATTTTCAATCTGAACCTTGACCTTGGTGACTTCAGCCTGCAAAACGGCAATTGCAGCAGCTTGCTGGCTGCTAATTGCCTGACCACGCTGGTAAGCAGCGTTAATATCTTGAATGGCCTGGTTTTTATCGGCCTCAATTTGAGCTGCTTTGGTATCAGCACTAATTTTAGTAATGGCCGCCTGAATAATTTGTGCCACAGCCGCCTTTTGCGCCGCTTTTTCAGCCTTACTGAGCGTTACATCCCCACTAATGACCTGGTTGGTGCTATCCCCGGCACCGGTCACGGCTTGGCCCTGCGTGCCGACTGCCGAAACTGTTAACGTTTCATCATTACTGATTTCGCTAATAACGGCCTCAGCGGCTCGATCAACAACATCCGTTGCGGCCTTTTGCTGGTCAGCCAACGATGTTCCTGGTACATAAGCCGACTGAATGGCTGATTTACCGGCAGTCACAGCATCTTGGATGCTCTGCGCATCGACTGTTTGGTCCACTGCCAAAGAAGCAACCGCCTGATCATAGGCGTTGTTGACATTGGTCGTCTGCGTCTGGTTATCAGCCGTCAGTAACGTTTTATCGTTTGATAAGGCCGTCAAGGTCGCCGTGTACTGCGTCTTAATAGCCGTCTTGGCATCGACACGCTGGCTATCCAGGTCCTTGCCGACAACATGCGAGTTATTCAGCTTTTGTGACCATGAGAAAAGCGTATCTGAAACCAATTGGGCAGAAGCGGCGTTATTAATCGCCGTCTGACCCAGACCGTTATTCGTGTCCAAGCTCGCCAATTGGCTAGCCTTAACGGCGTTCGTCAAGGTCACGTCACTCTTAATGGTATTTTGGGTCGCCTGATAAGTGGACTGCAACTGTCCCAAAGCAGTCTTCTTTTGATCGGCCAGTGGTTGGGCAACTTGATGGGCGTTCGCCACGTCGTTGTTGGCCTGAGCTAAACGGTCAGCCAACTGTTGGGCCGTCGTTTCGTTATTAAAATCAGCCTGCGCCTGAGCAACCAACTGGGTCACAGCATCTCGCTGTGCTTGGCGAGCAGATTCGGTCAACGTCACGTCGTTAGTAATCGCTTGGTTAGTTGACTTAGCCACCCCCGTCAAATTTTGACTGGCGTTGGCGATTTGCGTCGGTAAATCGAGTCCCGGCTGATGCAGGCGATCAAGATTCTTTTCGGCCTGGGTTAAGGCATCCTGGAGAGACTGGGCTGATGTGGCTGCATTCGCCAAATCTGTCTTCTTTTGGGCAAGAGCAGTGGTCACTGTGTCCGTCTGAGCTGTTTGTTCAGAGGCCAGTAGCGTTGGATCACTTGATATTTGTCTCTGAAGACCACTAGCATAGTCACTTAAGGCAGTCTGAGCTTGCAGCAACTGATCGGAGAGATTACTTGCACTTTGATGATCTGCGTTAAGTCGTTCTTGGTACTGGTTTTGCAAATCAGCAACCGCCTGAGCTGTCTGAGCGCCCTGCAATTTTCCTTGCGCTTCTTGTAGGTCAGCTTGCACCTGGGCACGTTGGCTGCCCTCCTGGCTATCCGTCAGTGTCGCATCCAAGCTAATCGCATTGGCAATTTGACTGGCCAACTTCGTTAAGGCAGCTGTGGCGGCCTGCGCCTGAGTCGAAACGGAATCACCAACTTGGTGGTCGGCTTGAATAGCCGCCAACCCGGTTGCCTTTTGATTTGCCACAGCCTGGGCAGTTTGTGCTTGAGTGATCTGTGTCGCATAAGTCTCGTTTAACTGATCAACAGCCTGACCTTGAGCTATTTGCGTGGCTGTTGTTAAGGTTGGGTCAGCTGCAATATCAGCCTTTGTCTGCTTGACCTGACTGGTCAAAGCAGCGATGGCATTATTTTGTTGTTGGTCAAGGGCCGCACCGGACACATGATTGGCACTTAATTGGCTTTTAGCCTGGTTGAACTGGTCTAAAATTGCCTGAGCAGTTGTCAACTTGGCCAAAGAAGCCTGGGCCTTCTTGTAATCGCTTTGGACCTGGGCCCACTGACTAGCTTTTTCAACATCCACCAGCGTGACATCGTCTTGAATGTCATTTTGTAAGCCATCTTGAACGGCCTTCAAATTGTTTTGTGCAGTAGCAATCTGGTTAGCAATCGTGTCAGCCGGCTGGTGGCTGGCTTGTAAATTAATTGTCTGCTGAGCCAACTGGTCAGCGACCGCTTGTGCGTTCGCTGCTTGGTTAATCTGGTTTTGCGCGCTCGCGTAGGCAGTTGCCAAGGCTGATTTTTGCTGAGCCGAATCCGCATCGGTCAACGTGACATCCCCTGTAATTGCCGCTAACACTTGGTCATTAGTGGTCTGTAATTTGGTCAAAGCACTGGTTTGCTGCTGATCAAGAGCTTGACCGGGCGTATGAACAGCGTTGATTTGGCTGGTAGTCGTCGCTTGATCATTTTGGATGGCCTGGGCATTATCGTCAGCCTGAATGGTGGTCTCAGCATTTGCCAGGGCTTGATTGACTTGGCTAACCTGGCTTTGTTGCTGGCTGGTCAACAGGGTGACATCCATATTAATCGCTGTCACTTCCTGCTTGGCAAGGCCTTGCAAAACACTAATGGCCGCTTGTTGCTGGTCGCTCACAGCCGTCCCAACCTGGTGGGTGGCCGCAATATTGGTCAAACCGGCTGCCAAGTCATTGGCTAATGTCTGAGCATCCGCATCAGCATTAACCGCACTTTGGGCAGTCTGGAAGGCTGTATCAGCGTTGCCAACCTGAAGAGTCTGATCAGCCGTTGTCAAGGTCTTGTCGTTATGAATAGCCTGAATAGTATAAGTATGCTTATTGTGTAAGCTTGTAATTGCCGCCTGTAATTGGTTAGCAAAATCAGTCCCCGGAACATGGCTGCCATCAATTTTTTTAATGGCCGCATTCATCGCATCTAAAATACTTTGTGCGTCTGGGGTTTGATCAGCTGCCAGCGCATCCTGGCCGGCCTGATAAGCCTTGGCCAGTTTTTCCTCTTGATCCGTCTTTTCGCTATCTAAAAGCGTGACATCGCCTTGAATGTCACTGAGAATTTGACCATTCTCTGCTTGCAAAGCATCCAAGGCGCTTTGGCGTTGGCTAGCAACGTCTGTCTTTGGCTGGTGCGCATTATTGATTAACGTGAGTGCATTGACCTTAGCGTCAGCAATTCCTTGGGCAGTCGTTGCCTGCTTAATCGCTGTTTGCCCGTTTTCTTGGGCTGTTAATGCGTCCTGCTGCTGGTCTGATTTTTGGGTATTCAAAAGAGTACCATCATTGCTGATGGCAGTCGTCACAGTATTTTCAGCGGCAGTCAAAGCATCGCTAGCGGCCTGCTGCTGGTCAGCCAGAGGTTGACCGGCTGTATAGTTTGGTGCTAATGAGTTAATACCGGTTGTTTTGGCATCGAGTATTCCCTGGGCATCCTGAGCCTGATTTAAGTCAGCTTGTGCCTGAGTGTAGGCGGCTTGCAACTGGGACCATTCAGCTTGTTTTTCACTGTTTAACAAGGTCTGATCGCTATTAATCAAGCCCTGAACCCGACTATTTTCAAGATCAAGGGTGGCTTGAGCGGCCTTCCTCTGCTGATCAATGCCAGTCCCAACGGTGTGAGTACGGTCAATGTTCACTAACCCGGTCGTCTTCGCAACAAAGATTGCCTGCGCATCCTGAGCATCAGATAATGCTTGACTGGCTTGCTGGTAAGCGACTGCCAGTTTGTTAGCCTGCGCTGATTTGTCGGCAGTAGTCAAGGTTCCGTCTGCGCTAATCGCTCCGGTTACTTGGTTATTTTCGCCATCAAGTAGGGACTGGACTGCCTGACGCTGGTTGCCCAAACTTTGACCATTAACATGGACTCCAGCAATATTGCTATTCCCTATCGCAGTCTGGTCAAGGATATCCTGAGCCGTCTTCGCAGCAGTCAAAGCAATCAATGCCTGGTTATAGGCATCCTGAGCGGCCTTTTGTTGCTGCTGTTTGTCAGCATTAGTTAGCGTCACATCCTGGTTAATGGCCGTATTCGTATCAGATAGCTTTTGGTTCAAATCAGCTTTGGCCACATTTTGTCGGTCAGAAACAGCCATCCCGGTGTGGAAGACCGCCTGTAGGTCGTTGGAACCTGTTTGACCGGCAGCCGTTGCATTAGCCGCCGTCAAAACACCTTGGATAGATTTTTGTGCACTCGAATAAGCCGTCGCCAAATCCCCTAGTTCTTGATTCTTTTCGTCCTGGGAAAGCGTTGGTTCTGTTTGAATTTTACTAGTTGTTTGCTGGTTAGCCCGATCTAAGGCTGACATTGCGGCCTGCTGAGCAGCTTGAATCGTAGTACTAGCTTCGTACTGAGCCACAACATTCTGCTCGGCCTGGGCTTCCGTATCCCAAATCGTTTGGGCAGTTTGTTGTTGGGTGATATTCGTCTGAGCGGCCGTGACAATTTGATCAATCAAGCCCTTCTGGTATGTTTGTTGTGCCTGCGTCAAAGCGACATCTGTTGCAATAGCCGTCTTCGTATTCGCGGCTTTTTGAGCTAACTGGTCAGAAGCCTGCCTTTGTTGACTGGCTAGCGACGTACCGGGCGTGTAAACCAAGTCAATATTGCGAATTGCTTGGGCCAGCGCCTGCTTGACGCCTTCAGCATTTGGCTGTTGACCAATACTATTCGTCACATTGACGACATATTGAGCCACGTTTTTCAGCTGTTGAGCCCGTGAAGCCTCCAAAATGGTCACATCATTTTGAATCTGTCCGGATATCTTTTGCCCTTCGCTCTTAATTTGCTCTTGCGCATCAGCAATGCGGTCCGAAAGAGCAGTACCGGAGACGTGTACTGCCTGCAACTTTGCCTGCTCTGTCGCCATTAAATCAAGCAAATGCTGAGCATCCACCTGGTTATCGACATCTTGGTTCATTTGCTGAGCCATAGCATTCAAGGTACTGATTTGACGATTTTGATCGTCTTGCACAAGTGTTGTATCGGCATTAATCGTTGCCGTCACCTGGGTGACCCACTGGCTAATCTGCTTTTTAGCATTGTTCTTTTGATCCGGCAAGGTAATCTTAGCCGGCTGATAAGCATTGGCAACCGCTGCCCGATCCACTTCATCGTTTTTGGCCAAAATAATGGCATCAGCCGTCTGGGCCTTGGTAATATTACCCAAGATAATTCCAGCGGCAATATCGACATTGCGCTTTTCCTGGGTCTTCTCAGCGTTACTCAAGCTTGAGTCCTGGTCAATTTTTTGTTTGACATCACTAACCAAACCGTTAACTTCAGTGTTGGCAGCGCTTTGTTGGTCTGGGATGGATTTTCCCACCGTGTGCAAGGAATTCCAGCCGGTTGAGACCTTCACCTGGGCCGCAATCAAATCAGCCGTTTGAAAGGTATTACCCGTTACTGCTGCCGTCACAGCATCTAGTGCCGCCTGCTTGGCAGCATTTACCTGAGTAATTTGATTTTGTTTTTGCCCACTATCGAGGGTAGAATCCTGGTTAATTTGGTCAATGGCCGTTTGGGCATTGGTATTAATTTGACCAACTGCAGCTGTTTGTTGCTTGGGGATTGGCGCACCAGGAGTCCAGCCCTTGACAATTTGTGATTCAATACTTGGATCAGCAGCTAATTTATTAATGCTATCAGCATCAGAAGCAGCATCAATCTTGGCCGATAGCGCATTAACCGCAGCTGATACTGCTGAAGTTTCTTGATATTTCTCACTTTGTAGTAATGTTGGATCGGTCCCGATTTGGTTAATCGTTAAACTGGCCTTAGCCTGAATTGTACTTTTAGCGGCTTGCCGTTGATCAGGTAAGCTAACTCCTGGTTGATAAACAGCATTAATTGCTTTAATTCCAGCATCCCTTGCCCTGTTATAATCTGCCGTTGATTGGGCCCTGCTAATGTTTTCTTCAGCCTTCGATACAGCTGTAGTAATCTGTTCCTGTTGGATGGCCCTATTCGCCAGGGTTAAAGTTGGATCATTATCAATTAAAGCATTGACTCGCTTTTGTTCAGCAGTAATTGGACCAAAACCACCTAAACTTGTGATGGCGCCCTTGATATCAGCGGCCCGCTGGTCGTTAACCTGTTGTAATGTTCTCAAGACAAAAAAGTTATTAAAGGTATATTTGGGAAAATCTCTTCCAGAACTTGGCTCAAAAGCAACACTCAGTGAATTTTTACTGCCCATATCTTGGGTATTACTAGGAACCGGAAGAACAATCACCTGGCCATACACCCCTGCATCAGGTGTGTACTTCACGTTAACCGGGTTAACCCCATTAAAAAGTGGTTGAATTGAGTTATTGCGCCCGCTAGACGGAGCCAGTGGCCGAACATACAGCAACGTCACATTCGGAACAATGGTATAGGTAATTTGACCATTAATCCGTCGTACATAGACATTACGGAGTTGGACATCAACTGACTCATTCACTCTCGCTGCAGTTGCCGCCCGCGAAATCCAAGGTAAATCAGTCCACTTTCCAATTGTGCCATCCAAGTCACTGTCAAAGTGTTCAACCTGGGATTGTGTTGGCGAAACATAGGAAGAATCGAACGGAATTTGATAATAGACATAGCCATTATTAGGAGCATCGTTGACAGTCTTCCACCCCGCTTGCGGGTAAGATTGCAAATCCGCTTCTACCCTTGCTGTATTCACATTTAAACTCGGTGCCGCCGCGAAGGCCCCGGCACCCAAAGTAAAGGCAGTAATCGCTGCAAAGAGCCAGTTCTTCCCCGCCTTATACATTTTATAATGTTGTTTTTGTAATAATATTTTCGTGGTAATTCAACATAAGCCACACCTCATTTCAACATTTGAAACATTCTATACATGATTTTATTGTACGCCGTTTGTCTAGAAAATGAAAGCAAGGCTCCCAATCTCAAGGCGTTTAACCAACGTTTTGTTTAAAAAGTCGATTAAAAAATCAACTAAAGATTACTCTGAAATGTTTCATAATCGCTCTAAATAAGACTTTAACGCCTTTTTTGTGTATTTTTTTAAATAACAAAAATTTTTACGTGTTTAAGTTCAAGTGAATTAAAATAATTTATTTAAAATCTGCTGAAAAGGCGAAAAAATTTTATCAGCCGGATGAAAGTGCTCATCATCAGCAATGCGATTATCCATTTTTAGTCCAATTTGGTATAAAAAAACGAAGCAACACACGTTTTGTGTATTACTTCGCTTTATCACCTTAGAAATTGCTTCTAATCTCTTCGCTGTATTTACTTTTCGTCTTGTCGACGCTTGTTTGTCTTTCCAAGGAAGAATCCGGCTACGGAAGCTAACAAAGCTTCTGCAACAAGTGCTCCTTCATGGTTCTTTTCTGTTTCACCAGTTTGTGGCAAAACAGGCGTTTCAGCAGTAGTTGGTAATACTGCTTCAGGAGTCGTTGGTTGCTTTTCAGCATATTGCTCCTGGACCTTTTGTTGATATGCAGATTCAAGCTGAACCGTACCGTAATCCAAACCGGCCGCGATTTCATCAGCGTTCGTAGCAGCGTTGACCTGGGCCTTTGCCTTGGCAACTGCATCGGCTACCAACTGGTAGTCCACATCCTTTTGTGCTTGAGTCAAACGAGTATCATTGGCAATCTGTGAACGAATCTGAGCTGCCTTCTGATCGATGGCTGCAATCGCATCGGCCTTTTGGTCAACTAATGGCTTACCTTGCTGATGAAGATTCTGAAGAGAATCCAAAGCTTGGTTAGTTACATCCAAACGGTCTTGGTACTTAGTTAATCCAGCAATCTTTGCCTTTGTTTCGGCAACAAAGCTGTCAATCGTATGCTTTTGTGCAGCCTTTTCAGCAGCCTTGAGTGTCACATCGGCATCGATTTCAGCCTTAACCTTTGCAGCCTGGTCATTAATTTCGGCATTCAAGTCATCTTCTTGTTGAGTAGATGTCTTCGCTGCAGTAACGTGTCCTTGGTTAATTTCCTTAACAGCAGTTGAACCATTTGGAATACCATTAACCGTTGGAACATCCTGACCATTATCAACATCGATAACAGCTTGCTTCAAAGCAGCGTCAACAGCATCTTTTTGAGCTTGCTTTTGGGCATTGCTCAAGTTGTCATCTGCATCAATAGCTGCCTTGGTTGTTGCTGCATTGGTTTGCAATCTTGCACGCGCATCAACCTTTGATTGGTTTAACTTTTCAAACGTTGGGACAAAGTCCACAACACCTTGGGCATTCGTCTGACCGTTCAACTTGGTAACGGCATCATGTGCTTCTTGCTTCAAGATGTTAATCTGACGAGCCTTGGCAGCATCATCCAACTTCGTATTGGCGTTGACTTCATCAACAGCCTTTTGCAAAGCATTGTTAATCGTAGTAGCGCCAGCCTGCTTCCGTTCTGCCAAAGGTGTCACCTTTGAGAAATCAGTTGCTTCCTTGACAGCATTATCAAAGGCAGCTGTCTCTGCAGCAGTCTTGATTCCATCTGGTGTCACAGCCTTATCAATGGCATCACTAGCAGCCTGATGAGCCTTATCTAAATCACTGATTCGAGCTTGTTTTTCAGCATCGGTCAAATCATTGTTGTTTTGAATAGCAGACTTTGCATCGTTGTAAGCCTTGTCCTCTGCCTGGTGGGCGTCAGTCTTGGCAGTGTTCAACGTATCAAATGTTGGCAAGTTCGTTGCCTTTGAAACATCAACCTTTGTGGCAGTCGAAGCAACATCAATTTGACCTTGAGCAGTCTTCAACGCTTGATCAATCGCCTGCTTTTGCGCAATCTTTTGAGCGTCAGTCAAAGTCTTATCGGCATCAATTACTAATTTAGCCTTGTCGGCTGCATCTTGGAGAGCCTTCTTGGCATCCGCCTTACGGTCTGCAAGAGTCTGTACCCCTGCATCAGACATTGCGTTGTTCAAGGCTTCAGGGAAGGCAGCGGCCTTACGTGCGGCATCCACACCTGGCAAATCAGTTGCTTCGTTGACGGCATCGTGAGCATCTTGAAGCGCCTTCGCAACTGCTGCAACTCGAGTTGCCTTTTCATCATCTGTAAAGGCTGGGTCAGCATTGATTGTATCCGTTGCCTTCTTGGCTTGAGCATCCAAATCAGTCAAAGCATCAGCCTTGGCCTGGTTTAAACCGTTAACTGTGTTCAAAACATCAGCCAAAGTCTTATTCAAGTCATCAGCGTTTGTCTGAGCATTCAACTTAGCCGTTCCGTCTGACAAAACCTTGTCCAATGCCTTCTTTTGAGCATCAGCATCTGGTCCGGTCAAGGCATCCTTGGCCTTGTTGACTGCTTCCGTCAACTTTTCGATAGCAGCCTTTGCTTGGTCAGCCAATGATGGCACCTTAGCGAGACCATCGGCGATATCTTGGAGGGCCTTGTTATAAACGGTTTGGTTGCCTGACTTAGCAACGTCATCGGCAGTAGTTGCCTGATTCGTTACCACTTGCGCATTCGTCAAAGCCTTGGCAACTGCTTCATGTGCTGCTTGCTTCTGCTCAGTTGTCAAAGCATTGTTCGCTTCGATTGCATGGTTGGCATCATCAGCTTGCTTTTGCAACTTACTCAAGGCATTAGCCTTTTGGTCATGAATATTATTCAAAGCGTCAGTTGTATCGGCTTGGATCTTGTTAACGCTATCAGCATCCGTTGCTTGGTTAATAGCGTCCGTAGCTGATTTAACAATCGCATCAATGGCAGCCTTTTGGTCAGCCTTTTGAGCATCTGTCAACGTCTT
This sequence comes from Fructobacillus evanidus, assembly GCF_963580165.1. Lineage (NCBI taxonomy): Bacteria > Bacillati > Bacillota > Bacilli > Lactobacillales > Lactobacillaceae > Fructobacillus > Fructobacillus evanidus. Next base: position 73,274 of record NZ_CAUZLM010000003.1, on the reverse strand, counting down.
ATCGGCATCGATTGTTTGCTTTTCCTTGTCGGCTGTTTGTTGAATAGCTGCAATAGCAGCCTTTTGCTGATCGGCAACTGATGGCACATTCGAAACATCTTGTGCTGCCTTCATGGCTTTATCGTAGTCGGCTCCACTTGCCAAAGCACCGTTAACACCATCTAGCGTCGTTGCCTTGTTAATCACATCTTGAACTGCTACCTTAGCATCTTCAATTTGCTTGTTGCGTGCATCCTTTTGCGCCTGTGACAAAGACTTGTTGTTGTTGATGGCATCATGTGCGTTTTGAACATCAGAAGCTAATTTAGCATCTGCTTGCGTCTTAGCATCCGTCAAATCCTGCAAGAACTTAACACCAGTAGCGGTGTCCTTATTGATATCGTCGGCATTGTCCGCAGCATTGATTGCCTTCTTGAACATGTCAGCTTGGCCGTCAATTACGTCCTTTTGGGCTTGCTTATCGGCATCCGTCAAAGTCTTGTCAGCATCGATTGCTTGCTTTGCCTTGGCAGCTGCATCATCAATGGCCTTGTCAGCATCTGCTTGCTGGTCAGCAATGGTCTTAACACCATCATTAGATGTAGCCGTAGCAACAGCCTTCGCAAAGTCTGAACCATCCGCAATTACTTGCGCAACGGCATCTGGGTCAGTTGCCTTGTTAATCGCGTCTTGAGCAGTAGCTTGTGCTTGGTGCAAAGCATTCAAACGGTCTGTCTTTTGGTCAGACGTCAATGCCTTGTTGCCATTAATAGCATCTTCAGCTGCCTTGACCTTGTCAGCCAAGCTTGAGTCAGTAGTTGTCTTAGCATCTTCCAACTTATTCAAAGCATCGATTCCTGCCTTTTGAGCAGTAGCGATATCGTCAGCGTTGGTTGCCTTATCGATATTGGCAATGGCATCTGCTGCTTGCTTTGCAGCAACAGCCTTTTGAGCTTGCTTATCAGCATCATTCAATGTCTTGTCGGCATCAATTTGATTATTAACCTTAGCAAGAGCATCGTTGATAGCTTGTACAGCAGCTGCTTGTTGTTCGGCAACTGTCTTGACACCATCCATTGAAGTTGCCTTTGAAATAGCATCTGTCAAACCGTTTAATTTCAAATCAGCGGCAGAATCAATACCAGGCTTGTCAGTGGCCTTATCAACACCATCAACAGCTTGCTTGTAAGCGTCCTTTACATCTTGTACTCGGTCAGCCTTTTCTTGAGCAGAGTATGCTGGGTTGTTGTTAATGGTATCAACTGCAGCTTGAGCTTGCTTTGCCAAGCTTTCACGAGCCTGTTGCTTTTCAGCATTCAAGCCATTCAGGTTATCGATAACGTCATTCTTAAAATTTGTAACATCATCGGCTGAGGCAGCGCCCTGAATTTGGGTCTTACCAGCTGCAACAGCGTTATCAACTGCTTGCTTTTGAGCAGCCTTTTCGTCCGGCGTCAAGTTACCGTCTTGGTCAATGGCATCCTTGGCAGCTTCAGCAGCCTTGTCCAAGTTGTTCTTGTTTGTCTGGGCAGTATTATCAACTTCAGTAGCAGCTGATTTCTTCTGTTCATCCAATGTTGGAACCTTTGAGACATCCTGGGCTGCCTTCATGGCATTATCGTAGTCAGAACCACTTGCCAAAGCCGCGTTGGCTTCATCCAATGTCTTGGCATTGTTGATGACACCCTGGGCTGCCTTAGCAGCGGCATCAATAGCTACATTGCGCGTATCTTTTTCACTCTGTGATAAGTTAACGTTCTTATTAATAGCATCGTGTGCCTGTTGCACTTGGTCAGCCAATGTCTTATCAACTGTTGTCTTATCCAGATTAGTGATGCTATCAACACCAGCAGTCTTTGCGGCTGTAACACCGTCGGCATCCTTAGCATTGTCAATGTTCGTCTTAGCATTCGTTGCCAAACCGTCAATGGTTGCCTTTTGAGCTGCACTGTCATCAGCTGAAATTGATGGATCTGCATCAATCTTGGCCTTGGTAGCAGTGGCGGCATCATCAATGGCCTTCTCAGCAGTCGTCTTTTGTGTATCCAATGTTGGAACATTTGAGACATCCTGAGCGGCCTTCATAGCTTTGTCATAGTCAGAGCCATTTGCCAAAGCTGCGTTGGCTTCATCCAACGTCTTGGCATTGTTGATGACATCTTGAGCTGCCTTAGCAGCAGCATCAATGGCTGCATTGCGCGTATCTTTTTCACTTTGTGATAAGTTAACGTTCTTATTAATAGCATCGTGCGCCTGTTGCACTTGGTCAGCCAATGTCTTATCAACTGCTGTCTTCTCCAAGCTATTGATGCTATTAACACCAGCAGTCTGAGCGGCAATAACGCCGTCCGCGTTCGTTGCATCGTTGATGTTATTCTTAGCAGTCGTTGCCAAACCGTCAATGGCTGCCTTTTGAGCTGTCTTGTCATCAGTTGAAATTGATGGATCAGCATCAATCTTGGCCTTGGCAGAAGTGGCTGCATCATCAATGACCTTTGCGGCATCTGATTTTTGGGTATCCAAAGATATCACACCAGAGAAGTCCGTAGCCTTCGTAATAGCACCGGAGAAATCAGTTGAGTTTTGGGCAGCCGTTACATCTGCAGCCTTCGTTGCAGCATCAACCTTACCGGTTGCAGTATTGTAAGCGTCTTGTACTTCTTTAACTCGATTAGCCTTGTCGGCAGCCGTCAACGCATTGTTGCCATTAATTTTAACGATAGCAGCTTGGGCTTGCGTAGCTAATGCTTGGCGAGCTGCTGTCTTCTCACCAGATAAGTTTGAAATGGCAGTGATACCAGCATCCTTGGCCTTAGCAACATCGTCAGCATTAGCTGCATTTGTAATGTTGGTCTTAGCATCCGTCACTGCTTGATCGATTGCGGCCTTTTGAGCAGTTTTTTGCTCAGGTGTCAAGTTACCATCTTTGTCGATGGCATTTTCTTGGGCAGCCTTTGCAGCATCCCAAGCATCCTTGGCATTTTGTCCTGCCGTATCCAATGCCTTCTGAGCGTCAGCTTTTTGACCATCCAACGACTGAATCCCAGTAAAGTCGGTTGCCTTAGCAATGGCACCAGAGAAATCTGTCGAGTTTTGGGCAGCCGTTACATCTGCAGCCTTCGTTGCAGCATCAACTGCACTGGTTGCCGTGTTATAAGCATCTTGACTTGCTTAATTCGACTTGCCTTGTCGGCAGCCGTCAACGCATTGTTGCCATTAATCTTATCGATAGCAGCTTATGCCTGCGTAGCTAATGCTTGTCGAGCCGCTGTCTTCTCACCAGACAAGTTTGAAATGGCAGTGATCCCAGCATCCTTGGCTTTAGCAACACCATCCGCATTGGTTGCGTTTGAAATGTCGCTCTTCGCATTCGACACAGCTTGGTCGATTGCGGCCTTTTGAGCGGCCTTTTGCTCTGGCGTCAAGTTACCATCTTTGTCGATGGCATTTTCCTGGGCAACCTTAGCAGCATCCAAAGCATCCTTGGCATTTTGTCCTGCAGTATCCAATGCCTTCTGAGCGTCAGCTTTTTGACCATCCAACGACTGAATCCCAGTAAAGTCAGTTGCCTTAGCAATAGCACCAGAGAAATCAGTCGAGTTTTGGGCAGCCGTTACATCTGCAGCAGTCGTTGCGGCATCAACTGCACTGGTTGCCGTGTTATAAGCATCTTGTACTTGCTTAATTCGACTTGCCTTGTCGGCAGCCGTCAACGCATTGTTGCCATTAATCGTATCAATAGCAGCTTGTGCTTGCTTAGCTAATGCTTGGCGAGCTGCCGTCTTCTCACCAGATAAGTTTGAAATAGCTATTACCGCAGTATCCTTTGCCTTCGTCACATCATCCGCATTCGTTGCGTTTGAAATATCACTCTTCGCATTCGTCACTGCTTGGTCAATTGCGGCCTTTTGGGCCGTCTTTTGCTCAGGTGTCAAGTTACCATCTTGGTCGATTGCATTTTCCTGAGCAGTCTTGGCAGCGTCCAAGGCATTCTTGGCATTTTGTCCTGCAGTATCAAGGGCAGCCTTAGCAGCATCCTTTTGGCCATCCAATGAGGTTACGTTTGAGAAGTCTGTTGCAGCCTTAATGGCCTGATCGAAGGTTGAACCACTTGCAGGCACTCCTGAAATCACATCAGCATCAGTTGCTGAATCAATCGTATTCCCTGCAGCCGTCTTAGCTTCCTCAATTTGATCAATGCGATCCTTCTTTTGATCAGCAGTCAAAGCATTATTGTTGTTGACTGTCGCTTCCGCATTTTGCACTGCTTTGTTAACGGCTGTACGTGCTGCTAACTTTTGAGCGTTCAAGTTGCTAACAACGTTTTGTCCATTTACCAAAGCATTATTGACAGCATCAGCATCAGTGGCGTTATTAATCTGGTTAATAGCGCTTTGCGCCGCCTTTTGGATGGCGTCCTTTTGAGCCTGCTTTTGAGCATCCGTCAAATAGTTGTTATTATTGATGTCATTATTTGCTTGAGCAACTTGGGCATCCAAGTTTGACTTAGCCGTATCAGCAGTGTTTTGCAGCTGCTGTTCAGCCTCCTTTTGACGGTCAGGCAAGGGTTTTCCAGCAACGTACTGTCCCGCAATCGTTCCCTGTGCTCGTGCAACAGTGTCAGCAACCACTTGAGCCGAGCCGTTGGCAATCGCTGTCTTAGCATCTGAAGCTGCCTGATCAACATTAGCCTTCTGTGTCTTTTTTTCATCAGAGGTCAAATTATTGTCAGCATCAATTTTGGCCTTCGTATCCGTTACATATTGGTCAATTTGCTTGTTAGCACTGTCACGCTGATTAGCGATTGGTGTTACCCCACTGTCTGAAGTAGCCGTCGCAATCGCGTTATCCAAATCAGCACTACCAGCTAAGTTGTTAACAGTCGTAGCATCGGTTGCTTGATCAATTTTGTCAGTGATACCCTTCAAAGCAGTATTAACCTGGTTAATTCGGTCTTGCTTTTGAGCATCTGTCAAATTTTGATCATTGTTAATAGTCGAAATGGCACTGTTAGCCTTATTTGTCAACGTGGTATAGGCTGCTGGCTTTGCCGTGTCCAAATCAGTTAAGTTCTTAATGCCAGCAGTTTGTGCCGTGCTGATATCATCAGCATTTATTTTAGTTCCAATATTATTCTTAGCAGTGGTTGCAGCAATACCCAATGCCGTTTTTTGAGCCGTCTTTTGATTGTCTGTTAAGTTGGTATTATCATCTACTAATGCTTTTGACTTTACTAATTGTGCATCAATAGCATCTTGCGCATTCTTAATTTGTGTTGCTAAATCAGTACCTGGCTGGTAGGCCGTTGCAATGGCGTTATCTTGCGATGTATCTGCAATTGCAGTGGCCACATCATCAGAATCTGTTGCTTTATCTAAGTTACCTTTAATAACCGCAACAGCATCGTTAACCTGTTTTGATTGAGCATCCTTTTGAGCTTTAGTCAACGTCGAGTCATTGGCAATTTCGTTTAAAATCTTATCGACATTGTGAGCGTCCTTGTATTGTTGTAAGGCGGTTGCCCGTTGCTGATCAATCGGAACAGCGTTTGCGGCACTTTTAGCTTGAACGTCCTTATCGATGGCTTGCAACTTATTAACGAAATCATCGTCAGTCGTGACTGCGTTAACCTTAGCCTGTTCAGCTGTTTTTTGCTTATCCGACAATTTTGAATTATTGATAGCATCTGTTGAGTTTTGCTTCATTTGAGCAATCAAAGTATTGTTAAATGCGGCGCCGAAGTCATCATAACCAAGTGTTCGAACAACTGAGAAGATAGCGTGATAACCAGTCGTACCTGTATCTGATGAATACATCGCCGTAATTTGATCAGTTGGCAAAACCTTAACAGGATCAATAGCAACCGTGATTGTTGACGTACCACCGACTGTTCCACCAGCGTTAAAATCATTATGATAAACGCCGTTGATAGGACTTAAATCCGATTGGTTACCGTTAGCTGCTGACAAGTGAGGGTTACTAGTCTTTGCTGACAGAGAATCAGAAAATCCCATATCAAAGTATGATGTTCGTCCTGCACCACCAGTCGTCAATTGTGGTACTCTTAATTCCGCCTTCAAAATATACTTATTTGAGGCTTTATCATAAGTCAAACCGTCGAACACAAACTTGGTGTTATTTCTCATGTTTACGATTTCACCAGAAGCATAACCCCACTTTGCCTGAGTCGATTCAGGAACTGATGAATTCTGTGGTAATTCACTATAACGCTTGTAGTATTCTGTGTTTTGACCCATCCAGTAGTTCGTGGTTGAGTCAGCGGCATGCGCCGTAATATTTTGTCCAAAGTCAATTGGCGCATGGCCAGTGACGACCTGGGCCGCACCAACCAAAGCAAAGGTCGCCATTCCGGCAACTAGCCATTGCTTTCCAGATTTGTACATCTTGAAATGCGTTCTTTCTTGAAATTTATTTACTCTAGTTTCCACGTTTGATACCCCCAGGAAATGTTTAATATTATTTACAAACATTATTATAATAAAAAATGCAAAACATTGCAATACTGTTACATTGTTTTTTTTAGAATGATTTTTATTAATTTTCTCATTCTCATTATATGTTTATAATTTAGATTATTATGAGAAAAAGCCCATTAAATAAGCATTTTATACAAAAAAACCGCTAACTTTAGGATGTAAAAAGTTTGTTATTCTAGACATCAGGAAATGATATATCTAATATTTGTCTTGAGCTCTTCTAAACAGCAACCTACTCTGTAATATTAAGGTCACACTTATTTTCGTAACAATGTAATACTTTTTAGAATAAATAATCACGCAACATTTCGTTTTTAAAACTGATTTTCATGGGGCTTCCATTGGTAAACAAAAAAGGAAGTAAAACTCGCAGCTAAGAATCCTGCGGAATTTTACTTCCTATCGATTGATTAAGATTAATTTTTTAGTCAGTCAAACCAAGGCGCTTGAAGATTGTATCAACTTGGCTTAAGTGATAGTGGTAATCGAAGGCATCGTCGATTTCTGCCTGTGACAAGTGGGCAGTAATCGTCTTGTCCCCTCCAACCAATTCCTTGAATGAACGGCCTTCATCCCAAGACTTGGCTGTCAAAGGTTGAACCAAGTCATAGGCCGTTTCACGAGCCATTCCCGTTTCAATCAACTTCAACAACACACGTTGGCTGTAAATCAGACCGTGCGTCAAGTTCATGTTTGACTTCATGCGTTCTGGGAAGACCGTCAACGTGTCGATGATCTTCATGAAACGGTTCAACATGTAATCCAACAATGACGTACTGTCTGGCAAAATCATGCGTTCAGCTGATGAATGTGAGATGTCACGTTCATGCCACAAAGGAATGTTTTCGTAGGCAGTCACCATTTGGCCACGAACCACGCGGGCCAAACCACAGATGTTTTCTGAACCGATTGGGTTACGCTTGTGTGGCATTGCTGAAGAACCCTTTTGGCCCTTAGCAAACTTTTCTTCAACTTCGTGAATTTCAGAACGTTGCAATGAACGGATTTCCACAGCGAAACCTTCCATACTTGAAGCAATCAAGGCCAAAGTCGCCATATAGTCGGCATGCAAGTCACGTGGCAAAACTTGTGATGAAATTTCCTGAGCGTGCAAACCTAAGCGTTCGCAAACATACTGTTCAATTTCAGGTGGAATGTTGGCAAACGTACCCACGGCACCAGAAATCTTACCAGCTTCAACACCACGAGCAGCCTTCTTAAAGCGTTCCAAATTGCGTTCCATTTCAGAATAGAAACGAGCAATCTTCAAACCAAAGGTCGTTGGTTCAGCTTGAACACCGTGTGTCCGGCCGATCATGACCGTATCCTTGTACTCAATGGCCTTCTTCTTCAAAACGGCAATGAAGTTTTCCAAGTCTTCTTCCAAGATGGCATTAGCTTGCTTCAAACGAACACCGTAGGCAGTATCGACAACATCCGTACTCGTGATGCCGAAGTGAACCCACTTCTTTTCTTCACCCAATGATTCCGAAACTGTCCGAGTAAAAGCAACGATGTCGTGGTGTGTGACCGCTTCAATTTCTTCGATGCGTGCAACATCAAAGGTGGCATTCTGACGAATCTTTTCAACATCCTCAGCTGGGATTTCACCCAACTTTGACCAAGCTTCATCAATGGCAATTTCAACATCCAACCAAGTTTGGTACTGGTTTTGCAGTGACCAAATATCACGCATGGCTGGTCGACTATAACGGTCTAACATTATGACTCTCCTTTTTTATCAAACGTGCAAGAGTATTATAGCAAGAATTCGGGTATAAATACGAACTATTTATTAAATAAATCAGTTTTATGCAGAATCCGAACATTAAAACCGAACCAATCCCTGATTTTCCCTTGATTTTCTGAACGTTTCCCCGTATACTAACCTTTGGTCAAAAATGACCAATAAATGATAAAAGAGGTAAACCATGTCTTCAATCGTGATTGCCGGCGCCCAATGGGGTGACGAAGGAAAAGGTAAAATTACAGACTTTCTGAGTCAGAAGGCCGACTTCGTTGTCCGCTACGCGGGGGGCGACAACGCTGGCCATACATTGGTCATTGATGGTAAGAAACTCCACGTGCAGTTGATTCCTTCTGGAATCTTCTTGCCACAGGTCACCAACGTGATTGGTACCGGTGTTGTGGTCAACCCAGAAACACTATTTAATGAAATTAACTATTTAAAGGAAAACGGTGTCACCGTTCATAACTTGAAGGTCTCTTCAAGAGCCCAAGTGATTATGCCTTATCATCCCCTTTTTGATGAATTGCAAGAAGGTTTAAAGGAAGAAAAAATTGGAACGACCCACAAGGGAATCGGACCTGCCTACCAAGACAAGTTGGATCGAATTGGTATCCGGATTGCTGATTTGCTTGAACCAAAGGTTTTGGAAAAGCGCTTAAAGCAAGCACTGAAAGTGAAGAACTTGTTCTTGACCAAGGTGTATGACCGCGAACCCCTTGATTTTGATGAAATCTTCAACCAATACAAGGAATACGGCGAAAAGTTGCGTCCCTTTGTGGCCGACACTTCCTATTTAATTAACGAAGCTTTGGACAACGACAAACGCGTTTTGTTCGAAGGGGCCCAGGGAATCATGTTGGACATCGACCATGGGACTTATCCATTCGTCACATCATCTAACCCAATTGCCGGTGGCGCTGCCGTCGGTGCTGGAATTGGTCCAAACCGGATTGACCAAGTTGTCGGTGTGGCCAAGGTCTATTGCTCTCGTGTTGGTGAAGGTCCTTTCCCAACCGAATTGTTCGATGAAGTCGGCAATACCATCCGCGACGTCGCCCACGAATACGGCGTTGTCACAGGTCGTCCCCGCCGAATCGGTTGGTTGGACACGGTGGCCTTGCGCCATGCCAAGCGCGTTTCTGGCTTGACACAACTTTCCTTGAACTGTTTGGATGTCTTGTCTGGCTTTGAAACTGTTAAGGTTGCCACGCACTACAAGTTGGATGGCCAGGTCATCGACCACTACCCTGCTTCCGAAGCTGATTTGGAACGCTGCGAACCAGTTTATGAAGAATTGCCTGGTTGGTCTGAAGACATTACCAAGGCCAAGTCACTTGAAGACTTGCCTGAAAATGCCCGCAACTATTTGAAGCGCGTTTGCGAAATCGTTGATTTGCCTTTGGCTACCTTTGCCGTTGGTCCAGACCGCGATGCCACAAACGTCTTAACTGATTTGTGGGAAAACAACTAAAGAATTACTTGGCGACAGTGTCCTGCCGGCCTGACCGGTATGGTCGGACTGCAAGCACTGCCGCCCTTTTCTTTGCTGATATTGCTTTAATCTAGTCTTGTTAGACTAAAGCACCAGCAGAAACGGAGATTATGTGATGAAAACCTTTGATTATGATGCTATTCGCCTTTTACCTAAAAAATCAGTCTTGAAGTCTCGCCGCGAAGCCGACACTTCTGTGACTCTTGGAAAGAACACCTTTAAGTTGCCCGTTATGCCAGCCAACATGGCCACGGTTATCGATGAGAACTTGGCCGAATGGTTAGCTTCCAATGGCTACTTCTACGTGATGCACCGCTTCCAACCCGAAACACGCTTTGACTTCGTTCAAAACATCCAATCTAAGGGTTTGATTGCATCCATTAGTCTGGGGATTACGGATGGCGAATACGCCTTGATTGACCAATTCAAGGAAGCGCAAATCACGCCGGACTACATCACCATCGATGTCGCCCATGGTCATTCCGACTATGTTATCAAGATGGTGACTTATATTAAGGAAAACTTGCCAGATGCCTTCCTGCTTGTTGGTAACTTGGGAACGCCAGAAGCCATCGTTGAAATCGAAGCTGCCGGTGCCGATGCAACCAAGGTCGGAATCGGACCTGGTAAGGCCTGCATCACCAAGGACAAGACTGGCTTTGGAACCAATGGTTGGCAGTTAGCCGCCATCGCCCAATGCGCTCAGGTGGCCAATAAGCCAATCATCGCCGACGGTGGTATCCGCCACAACGGTGACATCGCCAAGTCAATTCGCTTTGGCGCAACAATGGTCATGGTCGGTTCGATGTTTGCCGGTCACGACGAGACGCCTGGTGACTTGATTGAACAGGACGGCAAGACTTACAAGGCCTACTTTGGTTCTGCTTCAGCTTACCAAAAGGGTCACTCCCACAACGTGGAAGGTCGCAAATTGTTGGTGCCTTACAAGGGCCCTATCCAAAACACTTTGACCGAAATGGAAGAAGACATCCAGTCAGCCATCTCTTATGCCGGTGGCCGTGACTTGAACAGTCTCAAGACGGTTGACTACGTTGTCTTAACTGACTATTAATCTTTGCCTCACTCGCTCTCGCCCTTGCCTCGCTGATGCCGACGCTGAATGCATTGGCGACCAAGTGATGACATCAAAAAAATGATTGCAGCCCCTATGGCTACAATCATTTTTATTTTGTCTATATTAATTTTGCAAGAATTTTAGGATATCTTGATCAACGGTCTGATTTTCATGAAGCTTTGAGTGTTGACCACCCGCCCCTTCAATCAGCGTTTCCTGATAACTACTTGGCTGGCGCACAAAATACTTCAAGGCCTTGGACGAATTGTTATAAACGGTCGTATCGGAGGCGGAACCACCGGTCGAATTACCGTAGATATTCAAGACCTTCGTCGAGTGGTTTTGATAGTAAGCCGTCAGACCCGCTAAGCGGTTAAAGATTTCGGTCTTCGTTTGCGGCTCACCTTCGGCACTTAACGGTGAATTTGACTGCGGATTAGCTAAAATCAGCCCGTTGTACGTCCCGGCAATCGAGATCTGGCGGACCACCTTCGGCAGGTCGTGACCATTATCGGCTGCATTCATCAGGTAAAAGGCGATGGCCATATTCCCCATCGAATGACCAATCAAGTTCACTGAGCGGATACCCTGCTGGCTCAGCTTGGTCATAATGGTCGTAACCCACTTAGCAGTCTGGTTAAAGTCCTGGTTTTTATTGTTATCAAACTGGACCAAGATAATCGGATTTTTGTCACCAGGGGCAATTGTCTTATCCATGGTGACTGTGCCGTCTTTAGCAACCGTGACGTTAATCCGTCGGTTGGAATAATCATGGTCCACCAGGTACTGGCTCATCGACTTCTCGGCATTGCGGCTGGAGCCGTAGCCGTGAAAGAAGACCGTGGCCTCCTTTGGCCGCTGGCCATTTTGCTCAGACAAAGTTGGACTCATTTTGGCACCAACCAGATAAAAGACAACCCCAATTGCCATTAGCGCAACCAGAATTCCCCAAAACAACTTCTTTTTAAGCACAGAAACTCCTTCCAAGATTCCTCATTTGATGTCTAAAATTATACCGCTCTTACCGTTGAAAAGTAAGCTTTTTAAATTAGAGCCCCTTTATTTCACAGCTGATTTTCTTTATAATGACGTGGTAGATTCAATTTTCAACCGAAAAACAAATTGGAGGTTTTTAAATGACAACAAGCGCGATTAAATGGTGGCAAAAGGCCGTTGTTTATCAGATTTACCCTCGTTCCTTCCAGGATTCGAACGGCGATGGCATTGGTGATTTGAAGGGTATTCAGAAGCGTCTCAGCTACGTTTCTAAATTAGGAGCGGACGTAATCTGGCTCAACCCAATCTACCAATCACCCAACAAGGATAACGGCTATGATATTTCGGATTATCAAGCCATCAACCCAGAATTTGGGACGATGCAGGACTTCGATGATTTATTGGCCGCTGCACACGCCCGCGATATCAAAATCGTGATGGACTTGGTGGTCAACCATTCATCCGACCAGCACAAATGGTTTATCGAAAGCCGGTCAAGCAAGGATAATGACAAGCGCGACTTTTACATTTGGCGTGACCCCGTTGATGGTCATGAACCAAACAACTGGTCCTCTTTCTTCTCGGGTTCTGCCTGGAAATTTGACGAGAAAAGTGGTCAATATTACCTCCACCTCTTTGTTGAGGGCCAACCTGATTTAAACTGGAAAAACGACGAACTCCGTGACCAAGTTTATCAAATGATGAACTGGTGGGTCGACAAGGGAATCGATGGCTTCCGCATGGACGTGATTTCGATGATTTCAAAGCCAGATGGATTGCCGGATGCACCCTTGCCCGCCGGTAATACCTATGCTAATCCGGTTTCATTGACCGCCAACGGCCCTCACGTGCACGAATACTTGCGGGAAATGCGACAAAAGGTGTTGAACAATGCTGATTTGATGACCGTTGGTGAAACTTCTGGCGTCGACATTGAGCATGCTCGCAAGTATGCTGGCATCGATGGTAGCGAGCTGAACATGGTCTTCCAATTTGAGCATATGGGTTTGGATGACAACCCTAACCCAGCACTGGGCAAGTGGGATAACCAACCAGTTTCATTGCTCAAACTCAAGGACAATTTGAGCAAGTGGCAAACAGAACTCGAAGGCAATAGTTGGAACTCCCTTTACTGGGATAACCATGATCAGCCTCGTATCGTCAGCCGCTTTGGGAACGATTCTGCCGAATACCGAGAGGTTTCAGCCAAGATGCTGGCCACCCTCTTGCACTTCATGCAGGGGACACCTTACATCTACCAGGGCGAGGAATTGGGGATGACCAATGCCTACAACTTGGGCTGGGACGACTTCGATGATATCGAAATCATCAACGGTCGGAAGTTCATTGTTGACAAGGAAAAATTAGTGGATAATGATACCATGCTCGATTACGTCCACTATAAGGGTCGTGATAACGCCCGGACACCAATGCAGTGGTCAACCGGGAAAAACGCTGGTTTCACCGATGGCACTCCTTGGCTGAAGTTGAATGACAACTTCGAAACCATCAATGCGACTGCTGCCTTGGCGGATGAACATTCCGTCTTTTACCACTACCAAAAGCTGATTAAGCTCCGTCACGAGCTCGATTTGATGACCACGGGTCACTACGAATTGATTGACCCGGCTGATGACCAGGTCTATACGTACAAGCGAATTGGGGATGACCAAGAACTCTTGATTATTAACAACTTCACCGACCAAGACCTGGAACGCGATTATCCCGTTCCCGCCGATGCCCAGTTGCTCATCAGCAATTACCAAGATGACTTGGGTCTGAAATTGCGGCCATACGAAGCTAAGGCTTATTTGTATCAGCGCTAAGGACTGATTTGATTTAAATCAAAGGGTCATCGCAACTAAATGAAACGAAAAAAGAGTCAAAGATTCGACAAATTGTCGATCTTTGGCTCTTTTACTTTGGCCATGATTCGGTGGTTGATCGAGGAAAACTCGACCTCCAGCAAATCAGTCTACTTATTTCATTGACGCTTCCAATAAGTTGCGAACATCTACCGTTGTCATCTTCACAAAGGCGTTTTGGTCCAAGTGGTTAACCTGAACCGCACTCTTAGCCATGGCCTCAAAGTCCTGGTCCGTCTCGATTCCAACTCCAGGCAATGTCGTTGGCACGTCAAGACTTGCTATCCATTCTCGGGTCTTTGCGATTGTCTGGGTGGCAACGGCATCGTCATCCCCCGTCAAATCCCAGACATTCCGTCCCAAGGAAACGAAATAAGGCTTTGTTTCGTCTGAATAGATAAAGTCTAACCAGTGTGGTGTCAAAATGCCCAGGCCAACACCGTGAGTGATGTCATAATAGGCTGACAATTCGTGTTCAATTGGGTGCACCGACCATGAATTGACATTCCCAGTCCGTGGCAAGCCGTTCAAGGCCATCGTTGAGGCCCACATCAAATTAGCGCGAGCATCGTAGTTATCAGGTTCACGCAAGGCAACCGGCGCCCACTTAACCACAGTGCGCATAATTCCTTCGATCAAGCCATTGCGAACGTCGTTTTCATAACCCTTTTGGTCAAAGTATTGTTCCGTCAAGTGACTGAAAATATCAATTGATCCGGCAGCCGTTTGCCACTTTGAAACCGAGAAAGTCAAACTGGGGTCCAAGAAGGAAACGGCCGGTGTATTGGGACCACCGGTTCCCAACTTTTGCTTCGTTTCCGGATTAGAAATCACGGAACCAGTGTTCATCTCCGTTCCAGTTGCCGCCAACGTTAAAATATCGACAACGGGCAACTGGCCGATGGCAAAGCGCTTCTTGGAATCCAAAACCAAGTCCCAAGGGTCGCCTTCATAGAATTTGGCAGAAGCGATTACCTTCGAAGCATCGATCACGGATCCGCCACCAACAGCTAAGATGACATCGATATCGTTATCCTTGACTAATTTTTGCCCTTCTCGTACTGAGGCAATCTTTGGATTAGGCTCAATCCCAGACAATTCTGTCACATCCAAACCTGCAAGCGCCTTAATCACGCGTTCATACAGACCTGATTTTTTAATTGAACCACCACCGTAGGTTACGAGCACCTTTTGACCAAATTGGGCAATGGCAGCCTGCAATTCAGTGTCCAAGCGATCTTTCCCGAAACGAATATCGGTTGTGTTCTTAAATGTAAAATTTTCCATTTTTGACAGAACTCCTTTTTAAACATACAAGCAGACCATTTGTAATTTTCAATGGCCTGTTCGTTCCACTTAAACCTCTTGAAAGGTTTGTCCATCTATTTTAGAAGAACAATCTCCATCTGTCAATTTTCAATAGACCATTTGGATTTATCACGGTGGCTACGGGAAATTGACCGGCCGTTAACAATGACTGATTTTAACAAAAAAGCTCGCTAACACTAAGTGCTAGCGAGCTAATTTTATTAAAGGTCACCGTTCAAGAAATGATTCTTTCCCTCACCAAATGACCAGTCTTCAGCATGGTTGCTGACAAAGGAGATAATGACATCTTCCTGGCGAACACCGGCCTTGTCGGCCAAGACCGCCACCAATGACTTCGTGAATTCCTTCTTGGCCTTCACTGGACGTGGCGTTGACAATACTGTAAAGAACAAAACCTTTTCTGAACGGTCATAGCCAAGACCAACATCTTGAAAATTAATTTCATAATCTTCGTGTTGTGTCACGATTTGGAAACGGTCACGATCAGGTAGTGATAACGTTTCCTTGGCAACGTCGAAAGACAGTTGCATGATATTCTTAATTTCTGCGGGTTCGTACTGACCCTTAATCAAGTCAATTTTCATTAATGGCATGCGCATTTCTCCTCATGTGGCTTTGCTAATAGACTAATCCTAGCATAAAAGCCTGATAGGCACAATCACGAGTGTAATAAACACTGACACAGCGTGCTACGACGCTGACGGGCAGTTTTGTGACTGGACCACCTAGTCCGGCAACCAACTGACACAGCATGCTAACGCGCTAAGATGGATTACACATTAGCTCATTTCTACTGGAGGAGCGACCAGCAGCCAAAGCCACAATCATCACTTGACTTGGTGCAGGCTGATTTGTTCTTGGAGCTTTTCATCCGTTAAGTTGCCCAACTGGTCGAGCATCTTGTTCAAGAAATCAGCAGGGCCGGCAACCCCCTCTGCCACCGCCAACTCACCGGCAACGGGCAGTGCAGCGGCCGCATAGGCCAAATCAGCCAAATCCATGCTTTGACTAGCAAAGGCGCCCAACAAGCCGTCCAACGCATCCCCCATGCCAACATTGGTTGCCAATTGGCTAGCCGAATTATCAATCTGGTAGACCGTCTGACCGTCTGACACTAGGTCATGAACACCAGTTGCGACTACAACGGCACCAAGCTTTTGAGCAGCCTTCTGGACAATTTCAACTGGATCAGCCGTACCGCTACCGGCATCGATGCCATGGCTTTCCCATTCGACTTCAGCCAGAGTCGCTACCTCACCGAGGTTTCCACGCACGATGCTCACCTTAACGGATTCCAAGAGTTCCTTGGCCCGCTTTGACCGCAATGGCGTTGCCCCAACAGCAACGGGATCGAAGACAACGGGAAGGCCCAATTCGTTGGCTGTCTTCCCACTATTAATCATCACCTTTTGTGAATTTTCAGAAGTTGAACCCAAATTCAAGGTCACGGCGTTGGCAATTTTCGTCAAATCAGCGGCATCCAGCGGATCTTCGAGCATGATTGGTGAAGCACCAATATAGGCGATGGCATTGGCCACCAATTGGGGGGTAACGCTATTGGCCACGTTCAAGACGATGGGTTGGTTCTTGCGAACGGCAGTTAAGATTGTTTGACTCATTTTGTCACTCCTCGTAATTTCTGAACACTTCGTTGAATATCATCGCTAGCGGTAATAGCCGAAATCACGGCAACACCCGCAATCGGCAGCTCCGCCAATTCCTGGCAGTTCTCTTCATGGATACCACCAATGGCCACAACCGATAGCGGGCTCTTGGATGCAACCGCCAAAACGCCTTCTGGCCCAATAGCCTCTTTGACCTTTTCCTTACTGGTCGTTGCAAAAGCCGGCCCAACGCCCAAGTAGTCAACGACTGCCAAATCAGCTTCACTGGCAGCTAGCTCTTTTAGATCATGGACGGATAAACCAAGTAGTAAATCAGGTGCCACCTCATGGATGGCTCGCACCGGTGTGTCACCCTGACCAACATGCAGGCCATCCGCCTGAATGGCCAGTGCCAAAGGCAGGTCATCATCGACATACAAAGGCACATTGGCTTCTTTGGTAATGCTTCTGATTTTCTGGCCCAGCGCCACCTTTTCCGCCTGGTTCAACTTTGAGTGGTCCTTTTCGCGGTACTGGACAGCCGTTACGCCGGCGTCACAGGCCTCTTGAACGACGCGAATCACTTCGTTTGGATCGTCGTTGACGTTTTGGCTACCCACAACGAGATAAACCGTTAATGATGCAGGATCAAAATTCATTATCTTTCCCTCTTAATCTTCTGGATTCGGCCACTGGCCATGGTTCAAAGGACCATGACCGTGACCGATAACTAGTGGCTGACCAATAATGGCATTCATATAGCGGTGGCCCTTTTCAATTGCTTCTCGCAGGGAATCACCTTGGGCCAAAAAGGACGTAATCGCAGCCGAGAGGGTGTCCCCCGTCCCGTGCTTGCTTGACGTTTCAACCTTTTTTCCTTCCAACCAAAAGCCTTCTTCGTTTTCTAATAAGACATAATCATAAATGACTGGGCCTTCCCCATGGCCACCCTTGACGATGACATTTGGAACACCCAACGCTTGAATCTTTTGACCGGCAGTAACCATGTCGTCGCGGTTACTGATTTTCATATCGGCTAAAAGTTCGGCTTCGGGAAGGTTTGGTGTCACCAGCGTTGCTAATGGCAACAGATGATTTTTCAAGGCCGAAATGCCGGCTGGGTCAAGCAAGGTGGCCCCGCCCTTGGCGACCATCACGGGGTCGACCACAAAATTCTTTTGTTGGTAGTGTCGAATATTTTTCGCCACCTGGAGGACGCGAGCTTCGTCAAAGAGTGCCCCCGTCTTGGCTGCACGGACATCAAAGTCAGCCATCACCGAGGCAAACTGTTGGTCAATCACGGCTAAATCAGTTGGATAAGCACCCTGCACACCCAGTGTATTTTGTGCGGTTAACCCGGCTACCACGACCGTCGAATAAGTCTTGCATGCCTGCATGGTCTTAATATCGGCCTGCATGCCGGCGCCACCACCAGAATCAGACCCCGCAATGGTCAATGCTGTCGGATATTGGTTTGGATCAATCATTTTGTTGCCTCCATTCCCTGCAGGAAGAATTGATTTTCATACTTCGTTGATTGGATAAAAGCAGCCAAGGCCTCTTCTTGCACTTCGGGACTAACTTGTTCGGCCGTCTGATTAACCAAAGCCAACATTGGTCGCGTCAAGCCCTTATCAATCCCCCGGTAATAGCCAACCCATGGCATAAAGGGATTATCCGGCTTGATGAGGCCATCACGAATCAACAAATCAGCCAAGTAGGCATAGTCATAGGGACAAGCAGCCAAGGCAACCAAACCGATAAACGGATCCTTTTCAACTGATTTGACCATATGGTTGACGTACTGGTCAGTGACCATTGAATTTGGATACTTGCCCTCTTGGATACTCTTATCGTCAGTTTGAGCCAAATCCAACAAAATCTTATGAGCAGTGTATTCGCGATGATCGTCGACCACTTCGGCATCAATTGTTTGCCCGGTCAATGTCTGGCAGACCTGCTCATACAATGGCAAATAATGACCCAGGTAACGATAATCTTGCTGAACATAGTAGAGCAGTGCCTTTGGATGAACCTCCCCAGCAATCATTGCTTGAATAAAGGGATTAGCATAAAAATCAGCCTTGTGTTCTTCCATCACTTGCATAAAGCGGTCGGAAAACGGCAGCGTTTTTGTCATTTTTTTCTCCTCAATCATCAACTTTATTTTGGCGGACTGTGGCGTTGGCAGTCACCTTTTTGAACATAATAAAAAGCCCTCAGCCTGAGCTGAGGACTTCTGGCCTGCTAACAATTGCCGAAAATGGGCAAAGGCATCAGGATTTAAATCCGTTTTTCGAAGTTTCCTGCGACCGTGCTAGCGGCATCAGGTTCAATGGGTATAATCTCAGCTCAGGGCACCCCAACTTTATTTATCACACAAGCAGTATAGCACGGAAATTAGAACCCGTGTGAAAAACTTCGTCGTACGGACTTGCCACCTGCCGTGAAATCAGTTATATTATAAGTATACTTATCAATCAGCACTAACACCAAGGAGGTTCCCATGAGCCCTGTCAAAACTGCTTCACTTTCTCGCTACATGGATTCGACCAATCAGAAATTCTTCAACTTATATACTGATTGGTTCCGCCAAATGAAATACCGTCTCCGTGAACTTGACTTGACCCACCCCCAATTTCAAATTCTGGCTACTGTCCATGGCCTCAGTTTACAAAATACCGAGATTACTCAAATCATGGTGGCCAAGGCAGCAGACGTTGATGCCATGACTGCTTCAGCTATTATTACCAAACTTAGTCGCGAAGATCTTTTAGACCGCTACCCCGGTAAGAAGAATCCGCGTTCAAAAGCCCTCTCATTAACCCAGGCTGGTGAGGAAAAATTGCAACAGGCCTTAGACATCGTCAATCAATTTGACCAAGATCTGTGGAGCCAATTTGACGCCTCTTTGCCAGAAAGCATTGATCAGGCTCAGGCAGTCGTCAAAACCCACCACTACTAAAATCGTCCAAGTAAATCAACACCAATTGAAAAGAGCCGAAAATACATGATTGTATTCTCGACTCTTTTTTCTTTTACCAAAAAAATCAGTGCCATTATATCATTTAATTGGACCGGAGCCACCTACAATCAAACACGACAGTCCAAGCCACTTTTTATTCACTGATTTCTGCAACGAATGTGCGTTTTAGCCAAGCGATTGGTACCAATCAAAGATGGTCTGCACCTCCTCCATTGGCAAGTAACGGACGGTCAACACCTTCGTACTGGTATCAGTTCGGACCACCACGGCAAGGTGGGCTCGCTGATTGCGACGGGCCAGCCACCAACTTTGCTTAATTGAAAGCGACTGAATCTTATCCCAGGCCATATAGGTGGTGATGGTTTCGTAATTCTTCGCCGTTTTTAAAACAAGGATCTGTCCGTTAACCACTTGAGCGGTTGTCGCCTTTCCTTTATACACACCGGCACCGGCAACAAAGGCCAAGACAAGCAAAACCAGCACAACGACTAACAACCACCGTTGAAAGACATAGATGATGGCAAGCCCAAATGGTAACGTCCAAAAGAGACCATTACGAATCATTGTCAAAATTTGATAAGTCGACCCACTAGTCTTTTGTACTGGTCGATTAGGAAAATTAGGCAGCCACTGTGACAAGTACTGGTCAACAACTCCTGATTTTACCATTGGAATCAAGGTTGGTACGTTTTTAGAAACCTTATCTTCGCCATTTTCATCGGTAATCAACCGCGTTTTAACGGTCGCTAAGCCCAATAACTGTCGGAAAATATTTTGACGAATCTCAACGGTTTGCATCCTGTTAATCGACAAATGCATAGTTTGTCGTTCAAAAAGTCCCCGAGAGATTGTCAAATGACCAGCATCATGATGAACTTCAAAACCAAAATACAGGATCACCGTTCGCAGCACGTTAAAAGCAACCACAATCAGGACAAACAAAACCACCAGCAAGACCATTACTAGGGCGCCCAGGCCCAGAACATGGTTAGTAAACTCCTGCTCAAGCCAACGGCTGACTACCCCTTGTTGATCTAAGTGGGCAACCCCGCCAACAAAAATAAAAAATTGAAAGATGACTTCCGGCGTCGTCACGGCATAGGTAATCAGAGAAAAAATTGAGGCCCGGTAGGAGTCATCAGATTGTCTACTAGAACCATTTGACCGCAATGAGCTTGTTCGAGTGGCGGTTGCTTGGTCATTTTCAAACTCAAGCGGCTGCCTCTGCGGGGTTTCCTCGGCGGCTGACAAATCTGGCTCCTGTGTCACTGGCCCTTCTTTTTGTGCCTGAACTTGTGCCCGCTCAATCAAGGCAACCAGATTGGTCGTTTCATCCTGTCGCTTTTGCTCAAGGACCAGCGCTACCCACGTTGGCACAACGGAGAGGGAAATCTGATTTTTCTTGGCCCCCTTCCCCCCCGGAGTCAACAGCAATGTCCTCCAAATGAAACGGTTGCAGGAAAAACCATTGCTTTCGATGAATATTTTGAATTTTGTGGTAGGGCAAGTGGCGGACCTGACGTTCCAACACGCCCGACCGGTAAATCAGTTCAGTCTCCGTGAGTTCATAGGTCTTCATCCAGAAACTTAAAATCGACCAAACCACCATAGCCAAGAAAAGCAAGGCCCACTCCCACCAAGCAAAGTGGAAAAAGAACAGAATAGCTAAGGCAAAGGCCACCATGTTTTTCAACTGCCGGTAAAAATCCAAAACAAAAGCAAGGGGATGTAAGTGCTTAGCCTTCATGTCGGGCCTCCCTGGCCAACGTCATGACCCTATCCTTAAACTTTTCGGCCTCCTCCTCCGTTAAAGCCTCAATTTGATGACCGGAGCCACCCGTCAAAATATGCACCTGTTGTAATTTAAACACCCGTAAAATCGGTCCCTGGTCCAAATCGACGTTCTGCACCCGGGCAATTGGAATCGCAGTATGAGTCCGGAAGAAGAAGCCCTTTTTAATTTCGACATTCGTTCCGTTAACCATAAAATGGTAAAAAGCATAGCGGTAACGGACTAATAAGATCCCGCCGACAAACCAGAGCACAATGGCCAAAAAGAGACCCCAGATTGCCCAAATTGGTAGATAAAACTTCAAAAAATGTTGTAAAGCCCAATTTCCAGCAAAGTAAATGGCTAAAATTACGATGGCGCCAATGACTTCCATGATGTACCAGACTTTTTTGATTGCTTCCGGCAGTGCTTGCATCATTCTCTCCCTCTCTCATAAAAAAATGGGGCTAAGAAGCGGTTTCGCTCCTTGGTCCCAAGTTGATTTCAATCACTTAAAAGCTCAAGGCTTTTAATCACCAGCTGCTGCCAAGATAGCGGCATGCACTGCCCCGCGGAAGCCATGCTGATCTAGAGCTAAGACGCCCTTAATCGTTGTACCCCCAGGCGATGTAATCTGCCCCTTCAAGTCACCAGCGGACAAATCAGACTGTTGCGCCAATTGTGCCGTCCCCGCTACCACTGAGGCCACCATCTGCCCCGCTTGCTTGCGATCCATCCCCTTGGCTACGGCAGCGTCTTCCATAGCATCCATCAAGACATCGATAAAGGCTGGTGAGCAACCGCCGATAGTTCCGGCAATGGCTAATTGGTCTTCTTTCACCACCAAGACATCCCCCAGCGACTCCAAAACAGCATGGACCACCTGGTCATTTTGACCGGTAACGGATTCATCAGCAGCCAAAGCAATCGTGCCGGCCTGAACCGCAACTGGGATATTTGGAATAAAGGTCGTGACCGGGTTGTTTGGCGCTGCCGCCCGTAAATCAGCGTTTTGCACGCTGGCAGCCGCAGAAAGGACAATGACCTTGTCAGAAAGACCGGCGGCAACAATTTTTGCCAAAACTGCCGTTACCAATTTGGCTGGCACCGTCAACATCAACACATCAAAGTCTGACTGCACCAGGTCCTCATACGTGCTCACCACTGAAATCTGCAAGGCATCCGCCTTTTTGGCATTTGATGAGTACCCCAAAACCGTGTGTCCACCTAATTTTAGTCCTTGAACAAGGGCTGTTCCCATGTGTCCAAGACCGACAACTGCAATTTTCATAAATCCTACTCCTTTAATCACGCTTGTCCTCATTTTATCACAGTTCTAAGCTCGCCTTTTAATAAATCAGTCGACTCTCTTAGCCAATCAAAAATGCCCCGCCCCTGTTCAAACAAGGACGAGGCACAAGCTGATTTTCATGCTTCAGCTTAATTTTTCTTAAATTTGAAGAAGGCAATCGTGGTCAACAGCACCATCCACAGCACAGCCAATAAAGTCGTTACCGTCGTGGCCGGTGTAACCAACAGGATGACGAAAATCAAAGCCAAAAAGGCAATCGTCAAATAATTGCTAAAGGGCGACAATGGTAATTGGAATCCATGGCTCTTCTGCCCCTTCGTCGCCTTGCGGAAGCGCAAGTGCGTGACCATCAAAGCCATATAAATCAGCAAGAATGCTGCTGAGGCCATTGATGAAATCAGGGTAAAGGCATCTGTTGGGAACAAGTAGTTGACCACCACGGCGAGGCCGACAATCAACGTTGACAGGTTAATGGCGGATTTGGGGATGGCGTTCTTGTTTAGCTTCTTAAAGCGAGACTTTTCGCCAACCAATGAATACAACATCCGTCCGGTCGTGAAGAAGGCCGAGTTAATAGCGGAAGCCGCTGCCGTCAAAACGACGAAGTTAATCACGGCCGCTGCCGATTGAATCCCGATACCAGAGAACACCTGGACGAATGGTGATTCACCAGCCTGGTAGTTGGTCCATGGTTGGATAATCATGATGGCCGACAAGGCACCTATATAAAAAATCAGAATTCGAATCACAATCGAATTAACGGCCCGCGGAATCGTTTCCAACGGGTCCTTCGTTTCAGCTGCGGTAATCCCGACGAATTCAACACCCAAGAAGGCGAAGAAGGCCATCTGGAAGGTCGATAACAAGCCCTTACCATGGTCTGCCACTAAGCCGTGCGACCACAGCGTCGAAAACTGAGTCACACCCATTGACGTCTTCACGTGTCCCAAAGCCAAAATCAGGCCGGTAATAATCATCGCGACAATGGCGACAATCTTAATCATGGCAAACCAGAACTCAGTTTCGCCGAAGATCTTAACCGCAATCGTATTAACAAAGTACAACACGATGAGAAAGGCTAATTCCCATGGCCACACCGGCCAATCAGGGAACCAATAGTGCATGTATGTTCCAATCGCCGTTAGCTCGGTCATGGCAATCACGACCCAACCAATCCAATAAGTCCAGCCTAACACGAAGCCGGCTCGTTCACCCAAGTACTGGGTCATAAAATCAATAAACACTGGTTTTGAATCATCTGATACTAACAATTCACCCAAGGCGCGCATCATCGCAAAGACAAATAGTCCTGTGATAATGTAAACCAGCAAAATGGCTGGTCCGGCCTTATGAATCGAAGAACCGGCTCCCAAGAAAAGCCCGGTTCCAATCGTCCCACCCAGGGCAATCATGGCCACGTGACGGTGAGACAGCGTGCGGGCGAAGCCCGTTTGGTCATTATTCATGAACAATCTCCTTTGCAATCCTACCCTAATAGTCTATACTTGGACCTATAACAAGTAAAACTAAACTTTTTCAATTTAAGATTAGAAAAATTCATCAAGGGAATTATCATGAAAACTTTTACTTACCAGATCTTTGCAACAGTCGCCGACCGCGGATCTTTTCGGAAGGCTGCCGACGATTTAAATATCACGCCTTCGGCCGTTTCCCACGCCATTTCACACCTCGAAGCACAGTTGGGCATTCCCCTCTTAATCCGCAACCGCTCCGAGATGCAGGTTACCCGCAACGGCCAGATCCTCTTACCTATGGTCGAACGTCTGCTCAACGAGGAACGGCAACTCCTTTCAGCCGCCGCTAAAATCCAAGGATTACAAGGCGGACAAATCAGAATTGGCGCTATTTCATCAGTCTGCATTGCCTGGCTCCCAACCATCATCCGGCGCTTTTCTAAAAAATACCCCCAGGTTGAAATCACCTTGATTCAGGGCTCCTTCGCCGAAATTGAACAGGCCTTATCGTTAGGAAAAATCGATCTTGGGTTCTCGGCTCTGCCAACCATTAGCCGTTTGGATGCGCTGCCCCTGATCGATGATGAAATCAAGTGCATCACCCCAGCTGATTTTACTCCCAAAAATGGTGTTTCGATTAGCCAAGACGACTTAGAAGACCGCCACTTTATCTTGCAACGGTCCGATTATGATTCCGACACCAAAGCAGCCCTGGATGAACTCCAGGTCAAGCCTCAGGCCATCAACTATTCGATTGATGATCAGTCTATCTTGGCCATGGTCGAGGCCGGTTTGGGTTGGGGGATTTTGCCGGACTTAGCGCTCACAAAACTTTCCGGCGAAGTCGAAGCCTACCCCTTTCAGCACGCCTATTACCGCCACCTCGGTTTAGTGATTAACCCATCCTCGGCTAAGGACCCCTTTGTAAAAGCCATGCAAAAAGAAATCCTTTCCTACTTGAAAAAGAGCTAAAAAAACGACCAATTCGTCAATAAAACGAATTGGTCGTTTTTTAATCGTCAGCTTATCGCCTTCCCCGTTAATAGCGAGAAAAGAACAAGATTACTTGCAATGCAATCAAAATCAAAACAATTAATACCCAGCCTGATTTTGCCATTGGATAATCCCGGTAGGCTGAACGTGAGGCTCCTTCCTGGAAACCATGTGAAGTCATGGCCATAGCTAGGTTTTTGGACCACTTAATGGCATGAACCAGAGCCTTGAAATACAGCGTTGGCTGCCACCACCGTAACACTTCACCACGCATCATCCCCGCCGCTTGAATCGACGAGAAAGCCTGCTTAAACCGTGGCATAAAGTTTAGCGCGCCCAAAATCCCATAGGTAAAGGTTGCCGACATCTTCAGATTTTGGCGTAGAGAGGCTAATAGGACGTAGGGCGTCATCCCCATCGTCAGCCAGGCGCCAATAAAGATAAAGACGAGGACTCGACTCCCCATCACCAAACCAAAATGCAGATTTTCCGCTGTTGTTCCCTGGCCATAAAGGTAAAAGGACCAGAACGAACCCAAAACCGGAATGATGGCGATGGCCACGTAGAGACCGATTTTCTTGAGGGGCTGACGCCGAATTAGCAATAGCAAGAAGGCAACCGAAAAGAGGACAACGTTTAGCGTTACTGATTTGGTCAAAGAAATTTCCAACGAAATTGCCAAAGCCAAGACCATGCGTTGTGTGGCGTTCATCATACGAGCACCTCCTCTTGATAGGCCATCGCCGTTTGCTCATAGCGCAAGTGGCGATCAACAATGTTGACCAGGTCCCTTGTTTGGTGAGAAACAACCAAAATGGTCAGTCCGAGTGCCTGTTGGCAGGTCTGAATCAGATTCAATACGACCGCCACCGACTGTTCATCCAAGCCTGCCAGCGGTTCATCTAAGAAGAGTACTTGTGGCGCCATAATCAGCATCAATAACAGTTGAAGTTTCTTCTGCTGCCCACCCGAAAGCGTGTAGACCGACCGGTCACCCAAACCCGTTAAGTGCAGGTCAGACAACCACTGGTCCAAAACCTCTTTCGTCCAGAAATCAGCGTGATGACTCTTGGCCATCACTTGGTCAAGCTCCTCGTCGACCGTAATGTTTAAGAACTGGTCGGAGGCTGATTGGAACAGCAGACCGACCTGGCCAAAGTAGAGACGCGGCTTCCAGGCGTGGACTTCTTGTTCCTGGTAGGTTAAAGAACCCTCATAGCGGTGCAGTCGTGCCAACGTCTTTAAAACGGAAGACTTGCCGACACCATTTGGTCCTGTCAGCAAGGTGATACCCTTGGCAAAGATTTGCAAGATATCCTGGTCTAAGACCAACCGTTCCCCGTTTTGGATTCGCAGGTTATCCAAGCGATAGGCGGTCTCCTCTACCTGGTCACTTTCGGCGACCGGTTTCAACACCACTGTCTGCTTTTGATAATCATATTGGCTCCAGTCGTTTTCAGGAACCAGCACCAGGGACTTCTCTTTGAGCTGATAAAACTGACTGATTTTATCGAAGTACCCAGCTGAGTCATGGTCGGAAACAAGGATACCGTAGCCCTCTTGGCTAAGCTGTTTAAGCAAAGCCTGGAGGTCTTCCCGCGATTGACTATCGACGGCAGCAAAGGGTTCATCTAGCAGCAGGTAGTCGGCCCCCAGGGCCAACACTTCCGCCAAGGCAACCTTTTGCATTTCCCCACCGGATAAAGTCACAAAGGACCGGTCGACAAAATCCGTCAAACCAACCTTTTCCAGTGCCCAGGCCGTCTTTTGATCAATTTCTTCCTTGCCCAATTCGAGGTTTTCCAGTGCAAAAATGAATTCTTCCCGCACCGTTGGCATAGCAAACTGGTCATCGGGGTTTTGAAAGAGCAAAGCCACGCGCTTGGCCCTTTCATTCGCCTTCAGTGTGGCAATTGCCGTTTGGTCAATTTCGATTTCACCACTGACCTGGCCACCGTATTGAGGGTAAAGACCCGCTAAGGCCTTTAGTAGGGTTGATTTTCCTGACCCGGAAGGCCCCATTAAGAGGGTCAGGGTCTTTTTTTCAAGCGTTAAATTTAGATTATCAATGATGGCTTGATCACGATAAGCCACCGTGAGGTTTCTGGCAGTTATTGCCATTTTTTGTCCTCCTTATTCGTGGGACAACAACTTTGATCGATCCAACAACTTGGCAATCAAGTGTACCAAAACACCTGAGAAGAAGAAGATTGATAGGTAACGAACGATGAACAAAGCAATTAACAAGCCGAACTTGTAGTGAATGTAACCTGATTTAAAGAGGTCCCAGCCAAAGGTGACGACTGTTCCAGTCAAGGTTGACAACCAAAGACCAGCGAACCAGTTCTTATAACCAGTCAAAGCAAATCCAAGTTCAGAACCAATTCCTTGGATAAAACCGGACAAGAGTGTTCCAACACCATAAGAACCACCCAAGAACATTTCACCGGCCGCCCCCAACATTTCACCGATAAAGCCGGCACCGACCTTCTTTAAAATGTAAGAAGCCAATGGTCCGGCCATCATCCATACACCAAGCGTGATTTCATTCGTAAAGGCTTGCAACCCAATCACGGCCAAACCGCTATTAACGATTTGGTAAACCGGATCCATGATCCAGTAAATGACCGAGAAGATAATCCCAATCAAAGCCAGCAAAATCACATTTTGTAGCGTCCACTTTTGTTTCATTATTCTCTCCTTTGCGTCCAGGGGAACAAAAGGCATGAAAAAACCACTCGCCTGGGCAGAGTCCAACACGGGTGGTCATAAAAAACTTGTGTGGATCTTCCTTCGTCGGTCTTAGCCTAACAGGTTCAATGGGTTTAATTCTCAACCAAAATGGTACCCCAGATCGCTATATTCAAATTTACTACCCTATCAGCTTACACTGTCCTTGCTTTTTATGCAAGGGCTTTCAAATAAAAAAGCACTTGGGTTCAATACCCGAGTGCTTGAACAGGCTGATTTTTACTTGTTTGCCTTGGCAACGGCAGCCATGGCAACTGATGAAACATAGTTAACTGGTTGACCGAAGTTTGGCTGGAAGAAGAAGTCCGTCATTGACAATTGATCAATTGTCATGCCGTTTTCAATCGCCAATGAAACCACGTTAGCAGCTTGTGAAATGTCATGCTTTGACAAGAAAGCAGCGCCAACAATGCGGCGAGTACCCTTTTCCCAAGTCAATGATGCCTTAACAGGCGTTGTTGACAACATGAAATCAGGACGGTAATCTTCTGAAATTGTCACAGAATCCGCTTCAACACCCTTACGTGCTGCTGATTGAACAGTCAAACCAGTAGCAGCGTAGGCCATTTCGTACAATTCAACGGCTGATGTTGCTTGTGTTCCTTGGTAAGCCATCGTTGGTTCAACAATGTTCTTACCAACCAAGATTCCTTGACGAACAGCATTGGTTGCCAATGGAATATAGTCATCCTTTTGTGTTGGGTTGTAGAAGACGGTTGCTGAATCACCGGCAGCAAAGACA
This sequence comes from Fructobacillus evanidus, assembly GCF_963580165.1. Taxonomy (NCBI): domain Bacteria; kingdom Bacillati; phylum Bacillota; class Bacilli; order Lactobacillales; family Lactobacillaceae; genus Fructobacillus; species Fructobacillus evanidus. The sequence goes on along the minus strand of NZ_CAUZLM010000003.1, from coordinate 44,657 downwards.
TCCTTCACAGAAGTTTCCATGAACTTGTTAACCTTGATAGCACCGTTTGGCAACATATCAACTTGGTCACGGAACATAGCAGTATTTGGCAAGAAGCCAATACCCAAGATAGCAATATCTGCTTCGTAAGTACCCTTATCAGTCGTTACCTTGATACCATCGGCAGTGTCTTCGAATCCTGAAACCATTTGACCAAGGGCTAATTTAACACCGTGGTCTTCGTAGGCCTTTTGGAAAACAGATGAGAATTCAGGCGCAGTATTGTTTGCCAACACACGGTCCAAACCATCAATCAAAGTCACTTCCTTATTGTTAACTGACAATTGTTCTGCCAATTCGGCACCAATATAACCAGCACCAATCACGATAACGCGCTTGACCTTTTCAGTCACTTCCTTCAAGGCGTTGGCATTATCCCAAGTCTTTGAATCAAAGACCTTGTCAGAATCGATACCAGGAATGCGGGGCTTAATAGCACGTGAACCAGTAGTAATAACAATCTTATCGAAAGTTTCTTCTGACTGGGCACCAGAAACCAAGTCCTTGATGTTCAAAGTCTTTGCTTCCAAGTCTGCAGCTTCAACAAGCGTTTGCATGTGCATTGAAATGCCTTGCTTAGCCATTGAATCTGGCGTTTCATAAAACATCTTGTCAGTTGATGAAACGTTGTCACCAATCCAAAGGGCGATTCCACATGACAAGAAAGAAACTGTTTGATTCTTTTCAAACACGTGTACCTCAGCGTCTGGGTGGTCTGCCTTAATCTGCTTAGCGGCAAACACGCCGGCGTGCGTTGAACCAATTACTGCAACTTTCATTAAAAGTGCCTCCTAATATATAGCTATGTGAAAATTGTAATTAAATTTTACCAATAAAACAACGTTTTGTCAATCGTTTCTCTATCAGTTTTCAAGAAAGTATCAAATAAAACAGAGAGACTTATAGAGTCGTTCTAATTTGGAAAATAATTCGCTTTGGCGACCAAATCAGGCATGTAACTCATTTAATAAAACGAATCTAGCACCTATTCTAAGCGACTCTCCGCTTGGCGCATGTGGCTTTCGTAATGATCAGTTTTATACAGCAAATGGTCATAAGCGGCCTGGATTTCGTTAATGCGCCCCTGCATCTCTTCTGCCTGTTCTAGTAGCAGAGCCTTTCGTGCAGGGATTGTCCGATTGTCATCTTCCAAAACCATGCCCATATATTCACGCAATCGTTCAATTGATACACCTGCGTGGCGCATCGTTTTGGCAAACTTCAATTGATTGATGTTGCGCTCGGTAAAGTCACGCAACTGATTTTCCTTACGGGGCACCGTCATGATAATCCCGATTCGTTCGTAATAGCGAATGGTATCATTTGACAATCCAGTCGCCTTTGCAGCTTCTTTAATATTCATTTTTGCACCTTTCGTACGACAAAAAACAACCCTCGCCCGCTCATTAACCGCTTATCAACATGTACTATCAGTACTCCTAAAGTCGTAAAAAAATAAACTGGGTTAAAGTAAAATCAGAAAGGCCAATCCCCGATATATCATCGGCAACTGGCTATTTCATCCTTAATATTTTACTAGAACTACTAGGTTACAAGTTCGCTTTAACATCATTGAAGTATTTTTATTCCATTAAGAACTGCTTGAGGACCTTATTAACGTCCTGATTTTCATGCAGCTTTGAATGTTGCGCATTTTTACCAGTAAATAACTTTTCTTGATAGGTGCTTGGCTGGCGGACAAAGTACTTCAATGACTTCGACGCGTTATTAGTAACGGTCGAGTCCGATTCCTCCTTACCCATGCTATTGCCATAGATATTCAACACTTTAGTCTGATTATTCTCGTAATATTGCTCCAAACCAGCTAACGCGACTTTGTTAAAATCAGCTTCAGACTGGCTGGCAGGGTCCGCTAAGTTCAAATTCGACTTTGGCCTTGGGCTATCCTTCAAAAAGTTAAAGGGACCAGCAATCGCGATTTGCCGTTTCACAACCGGTAATTGATTACTTTGCTGCACATGATTTTTCAAATAGAAAGCGATGGCCAGATTGCCCATCGAATGGCCAACCAGGTTGACGGATTGAATCCCTTGGTCATGCAAATCCTTCATGATTTTTGTAACCCACTGATTGGTTTTATCAAAATTAGTATTCCGATTATCGTTAAACTGCACCAAAATCAATGGATTTTGGTCACCCTTCTTCACGGTACCGCTAAAACTAACCAGGCCGTTTTTGCTAACCGTCACATTAATCTTACGGTTTGAATACTTTTGCTGAATTAAATACCGACTCATTGTTTGTTCGGCATTTCGGGAAGAACCATAGCCATGAAAGAAGACCGTCGCTTCAGTTGGCTTTGTATTAGAAGTAGGGATAGTTGGCCGAGTCAGCCAAACAGTCAGCCCGACTGCCAGCATCGCCAGTATTGTTGTCGATGCCCCTACAATCGCTATCCTTTTTTTATTCTTTTTCATCATACTCCTTTATAGCCAATTAATTGGCCAGGGGTTTTATGCAGGCCATTAAAAACCTAAAAGACAAGCAGAGACTTAATCGCTTCGCGCTGATCCATCGCCTCATAGGCCTGTTGAATATCCTTCAGCGCAAACTGCTTGGTAAAGACCTGGCCCGGATTGATTTTGCCATCAAGGACCGCCTTCAATAGCAACTCACGGTCATACGTAGTAACCGCAGCGATACCGCCACGCAAACCAATATTCTTCCAGAATAAATTGTTAGTGTTCATCATTGGGTCTTGAGGAATCCCCACACGACCAACGACGGCACCTGGACGGCCAAGTTGAACAGCCGTTGCCACAGCTTGCTCCGAACCAACACATTCAAGAATAGCATCCGCACCGGCAACCGTTAGTGCCATCACCTGGTCAATGCCAGCCTGGTCACGTTCGGCCACAATATCGGTCGCACCAAATGATTTGCCCAGTTCTTGGCGATCTTCATGACACGACATCAAAATAATGCGCTTGGCACCCCTGAGCTTGGCTGCAATCACACCTGAAAGGCCTACGGCACCATCACCCATGACGACCACCGTGTCGCCCTCTTTCACTTCGGCAGTGGCTGCAGCGTGATAACCGGTCGCCATCACATCAGACAACGTCATCAAGGATTTCAGTTGGTCATCGCTATAGTCTGTTGGTTGACCAGGGATTTTAACCAATGCCCAATCCGCATTCTTGAATCCGATATATTCAGCTTGGTAACCAGTTGAACCACCCTTATCAGGGTCAAGGCAGTCACCATCAAAACCTGCTAAGCACGCCTGACAGTGCCCACAGCCGTGGGTAAACGGTGCGATAACAAAATCACCCGGCTGAACGTTTGAAACCGCGCTACCAACCTCCTCAACGATCCCGATGGCTTCATGCCCAACCTGGCTACCACCATCACGCTTTGCAATGCCCCGGTAGAACCAAAGATCAGAGCCACAAACCGATGCTCGTACCGTTTTAATCACGGCATCCTTGGGTCCTTGAATCGTTGGCTTTTCAACCTCCTGCATTTCAACTTGTCCTGGCTTTACAAAAATTGCTGCTTTCATGTTTGTTGATACTCCTTTTCGCTGATTATGAACTTGTCTGCTTTAAAAGTAAAATCAGACGCAGTATAGATAAATTCGTTTTGACAAAACAATGCCATAAATGTGGTCACCGTCCCTTGATGAATTCATCCGTCACTGATAACTCCATCTTATCCCCTGGAGTCCACTCCAAGTCAAGGATATTTTTCGATTTTCTAACAATAAACAATTAAATTGTCCATTTTCCTGTTGCAAAACAGTAGCGTACTGATTTTTCCAATTAGACGTTGCGTTATTGCACCACTCGGCCGTCAAACGCAAACAAAAAAGCACACTCGACTGAGTGTGCTTAATCTGAAAAGGTTCGCTTACTTAACGGCGTCCTTCAATGCCTTACCAGGCTTGAATGCAGGAACCTTTGATGCAGGAATTTGGATTTCTTCCTTAGTTTGTGGGTTACGGCCCTTACGAGCTGCACGTTCACGAACTTCGAAGTTACCAAAACCAATCAATTGAACCTTTTCGCCCTTCTTCAAAGCGTCTTCAATTGATGACAAGACAGCGGCAACTGCCTTGTCTGCATCCTTCTTTGTTAAACCAGTTTTCATTGCGACTGAATCGATCAATTCTTGCTTGTTTGCCATTCCTTTTCTCCTCGCGAATAATTAATTTAGAATATCCGCTAACGTGACAATCGTTAGCAGCTTGGGAACGCTACCGTGGCAACTTCCATAAAGATAGGATAGCACATGTAAATTAAAATGTGTAGGTATAAAGCCCAATTTCATGCGGTAATTGCGGTTTTCCGCACATTTGCAAGTGAATCCTCACCGTACTGGAACTTTCAACGATAAAACGTTACTTACGCTGACGAATAATCAGCTTGATAGGCGTTCCTGAGAAATCAAAAGCTGCTCGAATTTGGTTCTCTAGGAAACGTTGATATGAAAAATGCATCAGTTCAACATCGTTTACAAAAACAACAATCGTTGGTGGCTCGATTGCCACTTGAGTGGCGTAATAAACACGCAAACGACGACCATTATCAGATGGTGCCGGATTCGTTGCCAAAGCATCCATCAAGACGTCGTTCAATGTTGATGATGAAACTCGCTTCTGATGATTCTCATTCACGGCCAAAATCAAATCAGGCAAGCGGTCTAAGCGCTGTCCAGTCTTCGCTGAAACAAAGACGATTGGTGCATAATCCAAAAACTTAAATTCGTCGCGAATCAAGTTCTCAAAATCAGTCATGGTATGCGTATCTTTTTCGATGGCATCCCACTTATTGACGACAATCACCAAAGCTTTTCCGGCCTCATGCGCATAACCCGCAACGTGCTTATCTTGCTCACGAATACCAGTTTCAGCATCCAAGACCATCAAGACCACCTGTGACTCATCAATGGCCTTCATTGCCCGCATGACCGAGTAACGTTCCGTGTTTTCGTAAACCTTACCACGCTTACGAATTCCGGCCGTATCAACCATCACAAACTCATCACCCTCAGGGGTAATAAAACGGGTGTCAATGGCATCACGGGTCGTTCCTTCGATGTTTGAGACAATCATCCGGTCTTCGCCCAAGATGGCGTTAACGATTGATGACTTTCCAACGTTTGGTCGACCAATAATCGAGAACCGGACGGCATCATCGTCTTGTTCTGCGGCTTCATCTGGGAAATGCTTGACGATTTCGTCCAAAACATCACCCAAACCAATTCCGTGTGATCCAGAAACGGGATAAGGGTCGCCCATTCCTAATGAATAGAAGTCATAAATATCTGACCGCATTTCAGGATTATCGACCTTATTGACCGCCAAAACAACCGGCTTATCAGTACCATAAAGCAAATTGGCCACAGCTTGGTCATCGGCTGTCAGGCCTTCTCGACCAGAAACAACCATCAAAATGACGTCGGCTTCATCAATAGCTAATTCAACCTGGGCGCGAATTTCCGTCAAAAATGGCGCATTTCCCATTTCCAACCCTCCGGTATCAATCATCCGGAAGTCATAATTTAGCCATTCTGCCCGTGCGTACAAACGATCACGAGTAACCCCGGGCATATCCTCGACAATGGCGATTCGATCGCCAACAATGCGGTTAAATAGTGTGGACTTACCAACATTTGGACGACCCACTACGGCTACAATCGGTGCTGCCATATTCCCGCTCCTTTCCAATAAAAAAAGACTGGATAACCAGCCTTTCCATTTTTAAATCTTACAACTTGTCGCCGAAGATGTCGCCCAAAGTAGCGGCACCTTCATCGTCTTGTTGGAAGGCTGCCATGTCAGCACGTGAAGCGCCACGGTTGTCATCGCGGTCTTCACGTTGGTTGGCTGGCTTTTCTTCCAAAGCCTTCATTGACAATGAGATACGTTCTTCGGCTGGCTTAACATCCAACACTTGAACCTTCACCTTGTCACCAGACTTCAAAACGTCGGCTGGGTTTTCAACACGCTTGTGTGAAATTTGTGAAACGTGAACCAATCCTTCGATACCAGGGAAGATTTCAACGAATGCACCAAAGTCCTTCACGCGCTTAACCGTTCCTTCAAGAACAGTACCGGCTGGGGCCTTTTCTGCAACTTCATCCCAAGGACCTGGCTGGGTTGCCTTGATTGAAAGTGAGATACGTCCACGATCAGTATCCAAGGCCAAAATCTTAACGTTAACCTTTTCACCCTTTGACAAAACGTCTGATGGGTTCTTAACACGGTCATGTGAGATTTCAGAAACGTGAACCAATCCGTCCACGCCGCCCAAGTCAACGAAAGCACCGAAGTCAGTCAAACGAGCAACAGTTCCTTCAACAACTTCGCCAACAGTCAAACGGCTGAATGCTTCAGCCAACTTTTCGGCACGTTCTTGGGCTGCAACAGCCTTACGTGACAAAATCAAACGAGCCTTGGCTGGGTCGATTTCGATTACTTCTGCCTTAATGTCTTGTCCCTTGAATTGGTTCAAGTCTGAAACAAAGCGTTCTGCAACCATTGATGCAGGTACGAAGCCACGGATACCAGCAACGTCAACAATCAAACCACCACGAACGGCGTTGATAACCTTCGCATCAACAACATCACCTTCGTTAAATGACAATGATTCCCAAGCCTTGCGGGCTTCCAAGCGCTTCTTTGACAACAAGTAGGCAACGCCTTCCTTGTCACTCGTTACGTTCGAAACAACAACAGTTTCGATGGTGTCACCGACCTTCAAATCGTCGGCCAAGTTGACGCTACGATCGTCAGAGTACTCACGCGCTGGCACAACTCCTTCTTCTCCGGTGTGAAGACCGATAACTGCTTGGTTATCGTTGTCGATTGCTAGCACTTCGCCAGTTACGACGTCCCCTACCTTAATTTGGTCAGCACTTTCCAGAGCTGCTAATAATTCGCTGTTAGTATCACTCATGACGTCAAACGTCCTCCTACAATTTACACTTATAAGGGTATTTTATCAGAGAGTAGCTGATTTTCCTAGTCTAATTTTAAAAAAATTAGGACTAGACCAACCACTTCGTCAAAATGTTTCGTAAAAACACGAACCGTTTTCCCTATTGCTTTCTATTTTAACAGATTTTTCTAAAATAAAAAGACCACCTTACTGGTGATCCTTGATAATTTGCTTGATAGTAGCCACAACCTGGTCAATACTTTGGCCTGTGGTGTCGACTGTTAGCGCATCTGTTGCCTTTGTTAATGGCGAAATGGCGCGATGAGAATCTTTATAGTCCCGTTCCTCAATTTCCTTTTTCAGGGTTGCCAAATCAGGATTCATACCTTTGGACTGATTTTCCTTGAAACGACGTTCAGCGCGTTCATCGACTGAAGCAATCAAGAAAATTTTCACTTGAGCATCTGGCAAAACGGTTGTGCCAATATCACGGCCATCCATAATAACCGGCTGTTTAGCCGTCAAGGCACGTTGCCGGTCAACTAAATCAGCTCGAACTGCCTGATAAGAAGAAACCAAAGAAACGTTGTTCGTAATTTCAGTTGAACGGATTTCTTCGGTTACTTCTTGCCCATTCAACAAAACGTGTTGCACTGGTTCACCCGGTAAAAAGGCAATTTCAATTTTTGGAAGCAAGGCAACAATCCCCGCCTCATCTTCGTATGCAAGTCCCGCCTGCTTGGCCGCCAAGGTAATGGCGCGATACATCGCACCAGTGTCAACGTAAACATACTTTAAATCGGTCGCTAAAATTTTAGCAATCGTTGACTTTCCAGCCGATGCCGGACCGTCAATTGCAACTTGAAAATGAGCAGGTTGAGTCATAGGGATTAAAATTTCCTCTTACTTAATTTTCAAAGCTTGCCCCGCAAACTTTGAATAGTTTTGAGCAGTAACACCAGGATTCAAAGCATAAATCTGGTCAGTGGTTGTACCATGAGTTACCGCAAAGTTATATAACGTTTGGTTGGCACCCAAAGTAGCCGTGTTAGCAGCGGCAGCTGAAGCTGCTGCTTGATCGTCACTCGACTGGGTTGCCTGATTTTGGCTTGATTGGGCAGCAGAATCAGCTTGGCTAGACGAAGTAGCCGATTGACTAGTTGAGGACTGATCAGCACTCGTTGCAGCAGAAGACTGCGAACTAGCAGAAGACGTTGTCGCTTGACTTGTCTTTTTGGAGCTATTGGAACTAGATGTTGTCTTCACTGTCTTTGGTGAATTTTTCATCAATCCATAAATTGGCGCTGACGCTAATAAGACTAGCGACAGCAAGACCAAAATCACAACTAGACCGCCGTGACTTTTTGGCCGTGGTTCTTTTTTAGGCTGCTCCTGATTTTCATGCTGGCGATCAAAACGTTGCCGGCGTGATAATGTTGGTGCTGTTTGGTCGTTCATTTTCAAGACCTCCTATGAGTTCGTTCTTAAATCAAGTCTAACACGGAAGGTTGCTTGAAAATGATAACCTTTTCTTAAGAACGAAAACTTTTCTTAAAGGGTGCCAAGATTGCAACAACCATCACAGAAACAATAAACCAAATCAAGCCTTCCAAAAGATTGAATGGCACGACCATTCCCCACAAATAAACTTTAACGCCAATGAACTTAGCAATATCAAAATTTGCAAAGCTGGCGTAAAGCGGAATGGCCCAAACGATGTTGGCGAGATACGCCACCACGGTCATCGACACAGAGGCAACAACAGCGCTAATTGACTGCCATAACCACTTTGGCCAGCGAACTTCAACCTTTGCCATCGCTGCCAAAACCAGCAAGAATGTCAAAGCAATCACAAGGTTAACCGGCGTCCCAATATAGGTATTGGCCCCTTCATTAAACAAAATCAGCTTCAACAAGGTCCGAATCACCAGTACCCAAACGGCCGATCCAAACCCTAACCAGGAAAAAGCCAGGAAAGCGGGCACAATTGAAAAGTCAATTTTCAAAAACGATGCGCTAGGAATGATCGCAATTTGCGGAAAAATCGTGAGTGCAAAGGAAATTGCACTAAAAATGGCGACCAGGGTGAGTTTTTTAGTAGTGTTTCTTGTCATTTTCTACTCCTCTGGGCCTAAAAAAGGCCCTACTTCACCCGGGGTAAAATAAAGGCCAGCAAAAAAAAGACTGTACTTTAAACTTCTTTATACCCGACTGTACGGTCGGCTCTGGATTCAAACCAGATCAGCTGCCAAGTGGCAGGTCGCGGGCTCATCAGCTGTCGCTGCTTCACCGCCGGTTGGGACTTTCACCCGACCCCGAAGTTTTATATTATATTTGAAACAAGAAATAGTATAGCACAGCTCAAAAAACTTGCCAAGAAAAAAAGATTTTTGCCGTCATAAAAAGCCCTTAACATGGGTTAAGGGCTTGATACCATCAATACAAATCGGCGCCTGCCGAAAACTAGAAAAACGAATTTTATTTTCAGCGATTGCGGACACCACTAATTTTTCAGCAATTTTTTCTTACTTACGGCGCAAGAACCGGTAATCGCCGGCCTTCAAGCGCTTGACTTCATCATGCTTTAAGTCGCGGAATTCACCCGGTTGCAAGCCAATTAAGTCCAAGAAAGCATAGCGGTCACGGCGCAGCTTTTCAACTGGCAAACCAACGGCAGCCAGCATATCCTTGACCTGGTGATTACGCCCTTCATGAATCGTAATTGTGACAAAGGAAACCTTCTTATCCTTATCGGCCTTTTCGATGGCAACCTTGGCAGGAGCCGTCTTCTTACCCTTTAAAACAATCCCGCGCTTTAACGGCGCCAATTGTTCCAGCGTCGCCAATCCTTTGACCTTGGCCGTATAAACCTTATCAACCCGACCCTTGGGGTGCATCAACTGGTTGGCCAAATCACCATCATTGGTGAGCAAGAGCGCACCGGTCGTATCGTAATCCAACCGGCCAACCGGATAAACCCGGGCAGTCACATCATCTAAGATATCGACAACTGTTTGCCGACCCTTATCGTCATGGCTAGTGGTCACAACGCCACGGGGCTTATTCAGCAAGTAATACACATGCTTTTCTTGGCCATCAATTGGCACACCATCGACCTTAACCTCGTCTTGGCGGGTCACTTTGGTACCCAATTGGCTTACAATCTGGCCGTTAACCTCAACTCGTCCTTCTAAAATCATGGTTTCGGCGGCTCGTCTTGACGAAATGCCCGCCTGAGCAATCACCTTTTGTAGTCGTTGACTTTCTTCAGGCATTTTCGCCCTCCTTTTTTGCGGCAACTGACTGGTCATCAGCCAATGTATCCGTTGTCGTATCGTGTTCTTCTTGCGTGACCATTTCGTCGTCTCCTGTCAGGGCCAATTGACCCTCATCAGCTGGGCTTTCAAGAATAGTATCCCCCTGATCATCAATTTGGTCAAAGAGTGCTACCTCGGCCTGGCCTTCTTCATCTAAGGTCACATCATTAATATCTGGTAATTCTGGCAAATCAGCCAACGATTCCAAACCAAAGTAGTCCAGAAAATCAACGGTCGTGCCGTATAAAATCGGCCGACCAATTTCTTCTTTCCGACCAACTGATTCGATTAACTGATGCAACAGCAGTTTTTGAATTGTTCCGGCCGAGCGGACACCACGAATTTGATCAATTTCAACACGGGTAATCGGCTGCTGATAGGCAACAATCACCAAGGTTTCGAGCTGTGCTTGCGTCAACTTGGTGTTAACTGGTAAGTCGAAATAGGCCGAAACTAATTTACCAAATTCAGGTCGGGTAACCAAGACATAGCGTCCGTCAGAGGTTCGCAACATCAATGGCGAATCAATTTGAATCAAATGGGTGGCCAGTTCATCAAGCAAAGCGGGCAACGCCCCCTTATCAAAACCTGTCACCTTAGCCAATTCAGGGACCGACAAGCCATCCTCACCGGCAACAAACAATAACGCTTCAATTTGACTAATCTTCTGATTCATGGTCCACCGCTTTAATTAAAATTTCATCTGTTAAGGCTGCCTGCCAGAGCGTCACTTCGCCAGCCTTAGTGATTTCAAGCAAGCCTAAAAAGGTCATCACTAACCGGTCAGGCGCAAAAACATCATCAAAAAGGGCTGTAAAAGGCAAAGATTCTTCTTTTGGCAGGGCTTGTAATTTTTGGCGAATGGAAACAATACCATCCCCAATTGTATAGGAATCCGATTCCACTTGGCGCACCTTTGGGGCCAAGTCTCGTTGCCGAGCAATCACGCTATCAAAAGCGAGTTGCAAATCGACCATTGTCAAACCAGGAGCTAGCGTGACCGGCTGGTCAACTTCTACTTTATCATCCTCAATTGCCGGACGAACAAAGGAATGCATCCCCGCCTCTTGCCGCTCATCAAAGAAGCCGGTTGCCTGTTGAAAACGTTGGTAAACCAACAATCGGGCAATCAGCTCCTCTTTTGGATCAAGTTCTTCAAAGTTATCTTCAAAATCATCTTCAATCGGCGGTTTTGGTAACAAATCCGTCGACTTAAGATGAATTAACTTGGCAGCCATCACTAGGTAATCTGCCGCCACATCCAACTGCATCGCCTGCTGATCATGGATGAAACCCAAATACTGTTTCGTCACTTCAGCAATCGGCAATTGAAAAATGTCCATCTCATGCTTTCGAATCAAATGCAAAAGCAAATCGAGCGGACCCTCGAAGTCGGTAATCTTAATTGTGAGACTTGGGTTTTGAATAATGCTTTCTCCACTTATCGATATACGTTTGGGTGCTTAAGGTGCCCATCACCGTCTGGTCAGGATTGAGTTCCTGCAAGTCCGTCAACATTTGCGCGTGAGTGGCCTTCTTCGGGGCACCCGGCGTCAAAATCAGGTGACGAACAACTAGGACATTATCCTTGTAACGCTCAAAACCAAGCAAGCCGTTAATCGAGTCTTGCTGGTCAGGCTGCCAAAAGAAAAGCTCCATCTTAGGCTGCTGGTATAAATTTAAGACCAACTTCATATGGTCTAAGTTCTTATATTCTGGTAAAAGGGAAAAGAGGCCCATGACCGTCTTTTCATCATCTGGTCTTGTCGAAATTAACATGGCTGACTCCTTTACAAGCTACTCAGGCACGCGGATGAAATTGGTCATAGACCTGGCTCAACCGCTTCTTTGAAATATGCGTATAGATTTGCGTGGTTGAAATATCGGCGTGGCCCAACAACTCCTGGACAATCCGCAGGTCTGCCCCGTTTTCCAGAATGTGGGTGGCAAAAGAGTGGCGAAGCGTATGCGGCGAAACATCCTTTTTAATGCCAGCCTGGGCCACTAATTTTTTAATTAACTGCCAAACACCCTGTCGAGATAACGACCGGCCGTGATCGTTAACAAAGAGTGTCACCGTCCTCTGGCTCTTAACTAAGGTCGGACGAGCACTTTGCAAATAGCGGTTAATCCAGTCAACCGCCACTTCGCCAATCGGCACAATCCGCTCTTTGTCACCTTTTCCCAGGGTTTGAATCAGCCCTAAGTCCAAGTGTAGGTCATCAAGCTTGAGATTAATCAATTCCGAAACACGCAAACCCGTGGCATATAGCACTTCAAGTAACGCCCGTGTTCTTAGACCCAAAGGGGTTGAGACATCAGGTGCCTCTAACAACAAATCGACCTCTTCCACCGACAAAACGGCTGGCAAGTGTTCCGCCTTCTTAGGGGGCTTAATATTCAACATGGGGTCATGTTCAATCAAACCCTCATTTTTCAAGTAAGCGAAGCACTTACGCAACGAAGTAACCATTCGTGCCACCGAGGTATTGGCCCGCTTTTCTAACCGCAACTGATTTAAAAACGCCAGGACGACTTGGTGATCAACCTGGCGCCAAGTCTTCTGATTTTTCTTTAAAAAAGCACAAAAGTTGGTTAAATCCTGACGATAAGCGGTAATCGTGTTTTTTGAAAGGCCACGGTCGACCTGAACGTAATTCAAATAGTCTTCCATCACGTCCGGTAGCATTGACTAATCCTTCTGGCCGGCCTCAGTCAACTGGATGCCGCCGTCGACTTGGGTAATCAACCGTTCCTTGTACAAGCGACCCAAAGCCCGCTTGAACTGTGACTTTGAAAAGCCGAATTGAGCTTTAATCGCTTCTGGATCGGACTTATCGTTAAATGGTAAGAAGTGGTCGGCCTTACGTTGCAGCTGAATCAGCAAGAATGAAGCATCGTCATCCATCAACTTATAGGCCAGGGGCTTCAGCGATAGATTAACGATTCCGCGATCGTTAACACCCAAGACACGAGCCTTTACCACCTCGCCCAAGCGTGGTTCTTGTTCACGCTGTGAAGGGTGAATGAAGCCAAGTTGGTAATCAGCAGTCAAAACCAGGGTTCCAACCAACTTGTTGCGGTAAACCGTAGCTTCCACCTGGTCACCCTTGTTAATGCCAGCACCCAGCTTTGCTTGGCGAAAAACCGCTTGGATAATATCTTGTTGGGCTAATTTTCCCCACAAACGACCCTTGTTATCTTCCTTGATGGCTAATAAAAGGCGATCCCCAGTCTTTGGCCAAAGGTCTTTAATTGTTGGCAAATCATCTAATGAAACGACCAAATCTTTGTTAGGCAAACCGATGTTCACGAACACCCCTAAATCATGACGGGCATTCACAACCGTTCCCCATGCGTACTGATCCTTTTGAACAGCAGGAATCGTCTTAGTAATCTGGAGTCGGTGGCCCTCATTTTGATAGGCAAAACCGGTTACAAAACCGCCAACCTTCAAAGGCTTCTCGAGTTCACTCTTATCAATTTCATAGGTCACCCCATCGACTTGAGCAAAAAAGTATTGACTGTTTTCATCGGTCACTGATGCCTTAATGACTTGTCCTAGTGTTGTATCCATTCTTTATCCTTTTCATGCAGGTAACCAAACAAATCAGCTACCAGTAGTTACTTTTATGTATGCAACCCGGCTGATTACTGATAATCAACAGAATTGCTTTTTTGACATATTGGTTTTGAAAACCAACTTTACTTGGCCAAAGCGGCCTTTACTTGGTCAGCGACAAACTTGCCGTCTGCCCGACCCTTGGTTTGACCTGAAACCATGCCCATGACCTTCCCCATATCGGCTGGTCCAGTTGCACCAGTCTTTTGGATGGCTTCTTGAACGATTTGCTTAATTTCGTCTTCTGACAATTGTGCTGGCAAATATTTGGCCAACACATCCAATTCACCTTGGGTAGCTTCGGCTAAGTCATCACGGTTCCCAGCCTTAAATTCAGCAATTGAGTCTTTGCGTTGCTTTACTTCGCGCGCCAAGACGGCCAATTCTTCTTCTTCCGTCAAGTCGTGACCCAAGTTAATCTGTTCGTTCATGACCGCTGATTTGATTTGGCGAACAACGGCAAGGGTTTGCTTATCCTTGGCCTTCATTGCCTCTTTCATATCCGCTTGAACCTGTTCTAATAAGCTCATCAATCTTCTCCTTAGTGTGAGATTACTACTTATCTAATAGTCTACCACGAGACCAAATAAAAAACGCCACCAAAGCGACGTTTTTTGGCCGAATTAACGGTTCTTCTTCTTCTTGTTGCGCTTACGTGCAGCTTCAGACTTCAACTTGCGTTCAACTGAAGGCTTTACATAGAATTCGCGCTTGCGGTATTCTTGGAGAGTACCGTCCTTTGAAACACCACGCTTGAAGCGGCGCAATGCGTCATCCAAAGATTCGTTCTTGCGTACAATAACCTTTGCCATGTCGATCCCCCTCCTTCCTCGCATTTTACTTCGTATGTTAAACGATATGCATTAAAGACCTATATATTATCTCAATTCTAAGCAAGAAAGTCAACTACTTTTTGATAATAAAAATCAGGATTGGCCGCTGTGGCAAAAAGTATACTCTCGGCCACCACATCACTTTAACAGGCCTTAGCCGGCTTTTGCGGGCACCGGATCTTTCGCGACCACCAAATTATCTTGACAGCTTTTAGCCGTTTTTCCATACGCCCTTCTTTCGTGACCACCAGATAATCTTGACAGCCCTTAACTGCTTTTCCGTACGCCCTTCTTTCGTGACCACCACATCAGCAAAGCCGTTAACAGCATTAAGGCAAACATCAATTCACCGTACAGACGGATGCCCCCATCCAGAGCTGATTTTGGACCAATGACGTTCAAGGCAGACACGATGGCTGGCGCCAAAGCAGTTCCGGCGTTACAGCCAACCAACAAAATCGAATTCGCCAAACCCGCCATTCTTTGCGGAATCCGGTTGGCAATGGTATCAAATAAGTAAGTCCCCGCCATAGGATATGATAGTCCAACCACAATTACAGACAAAGTCAGCGTCGTTAGACCACGCGCCGAATAAAAGAAAACTGCGCCCACACCCATGAAAAAAAGACCGAATAAAAAAATATAGCGGTGCAAAAAGTGAAAAAAAGTACCAAAAAGGAAACCCATCACCATCGAAGTTAGTGTATAAACCGTAATAATTACTGAAGATGTCATACTTCCACCAAGATGGTGCGCCAAAACTAGGTATGGTGTGTACACATTAACGATTGACATCCCAACCGTTAACAGACCACAATAGATGGCGGAACCAATGATTGGTAATAAGTATTTTGGCTGTTCATGCTTGGTGACCTGGGCAGCGTCAGCGTTAGCTGATTTTTGTCGTGGCTGGTATTCGGGGACAACTTGAATAAAGCCCCACCAAACAATGAATAATAAGGCATAGGCCAAGAAGGAAACCTGCCAAGAAACAGCTAGCAAGGCACCCACGCTCAAGTTGACTAAAGTAAGGCCAATCGGTTCAAAGGCGGACCGGTTGCCCAACATCTGAGCCTGGTCCTCGCCCTCATAAACGAAGTCAATTAAGGTGATTGCTAATGAATTGACCAGGCCAATGCCGACTCCGAAAAGCAGTCGAGTTGCAAAAATCAGCCAAAAGTTTGTTAACACACTTGGCAAAATACCCGTCACGGCCATCAAAAGAATCCCGGTGCTAATCACTTTCTTAATGCCAAAACGATTGGCTAGCTGACCAGAAAACAACAGCACTACTAACGCCGGGATTTGTGGGATGGTCGCCAATAAATTGACCATCGTTGCTGGATAATTAGAAAAAGCTTTCTGTAAGGCTGGTAAAGCTGGTGCAATTCCCTTACTAGTCGCAATACTTAATGACACCGCTAGAATCCAAAATCGATGATGACGGGTATTTGGGTCCCAACGACTTTGCGTGTTTGGCATTGAATTTCCTCCTTCTATTTTATTTTCTTAATTTCATTGTACCGCCTTTCGTGAAAAGTGACACAGGCCCCCTCATCTTTAAAAGAAGCAACTGCTATGCCTGCGCAGTCTGATTTTTTAATACAAAACAACCGTGAAAGTTCTGCTTATAATGGTGAATTTAACCGCAAAAAAGGACAAACCTGTTTGTTAAAAGAAGCAATTAGCGGCCCGTTGCAGACCAAGGAAAAAAGTGTACCGGCCTGGACACCAACAACCGTGTGTAAATGAACTGTTGTCGCTGCAATCAGAATCACAGGCGGTACAAAGGCCACCAGTTGCGCCCAAGCAAAATGCCGCTGCGGTCCACAGGCCATTGCCGGCAGTTGAAATAATTGAGAGTGTGTTACCAAAGGCAACCAGCACCAAACCCAGTAAAAAGAACATTAGTCGCGTTCGAATATGATTATTTTCCAAAAGCATCTCCCGTTTTTATTCGTACAGTTGCATTTGCAACTGTACCTGTTAAAATAAAGCACAGCTTAACTGTGCAAAATTTTGTTGAGTATTTTGTTCAAACTAGCTAACTCAGCCCCGGATAAGGTCGCTAGCCGTTCCTTAATATACTGCCGCTCCAGTTTGGCTAGAACCTCGTAGCGGCCACGCGCCTTTTGCGTCGGGTAGAGTTGCTTATAATTTTTATTTTGAGCATCCGTTACTTTATCAATATAACCTCGGTCATCCAGTTTTTTCAAGGCCCGACTGAGCGTCGTCTTATCAACCTGGATTAATTCCGCCAAATCAGACTGGGTCAGGCCCTCGTGCTCCACAATGCGAATCAAATACAAAAACAGATTGTTTTCTAATTGGTACTGACTGGCAGCCAGGTTCATCTCCTTGGTGGCCCGTCGTGAAATCGAACCCATTTGACGAAACACTTCTAATTCAATCACAGACAAGCTCCCTTTTACGCGCAACAGTTGCATATGCAACATCATTATACAGGAAAAAAGAAAGAAGATGAGACCAATGTGGCAAAAAAAGACTATGGACAACCTAACCGCCGATGAATTCTATCAGACGCTCAAACTTCGTATCGATACCTTTGTTGTCGAGCAAAACCGCATTTACCATGAACTAGACGAAAACGATCCAAAAGCCATTCATGTTTTTTACCAAGAAAACGTAAAACAGCCCGCCCTCGCCTATGCTCGCATTTTTGAAAATGGCGACCACGTCACCTTTGGCCGTGTCGTAACGGCTTCAGAGGCCCGCGGTACCGGTCTTGGCAACCAGTTAATGACTCAAATTTTAGCTGTTTGTCAGGAAAATTGGCCAACTCAAACCATCGAAATTGAATCACAGGAACAGGTTGTTGGTTTTTATGAAAAATTTGGCTTTACGGCTATCGGCCAGCCCTTTATCTTTGAAGGAACGCCCCATGTCACGATGCACCGTGAAGCAAAGTAAAAAAATTCCCCTGGTGTTGATTTTTAATTTATCAGATTCCTTTAACCGCTTCAAAGGTTCAAAAAAAGCGTCTCGATTTTTTACCAAATCGAGGCGCTTTTGCTTTGTTAAATTTTTTATGGTTCCGGTTCGTAGAAGCGACCACCCGTATGCTCAACCTTTGACTCAGAGTAAAAGGCATTTGGATCAACTTCCTTGATAGCATGACGTAATTCCGGCAACTCGTGCTGGGTTACCACTGTTAGCAAGATTGACCGGTCACGACCAGTGTAGCCACCGTGAGCGGAATCGATAATCGTGACACCACGACGCATCTTGTTTTGAATCGTGTCCGTCATTTCTTCTGGCTTATTCGTCACAATCATTTCTTGAATTTGTTGTTGGTGAGTATAGAACAAATCAATAAAGTGTGCCGAAACAACCACACCGATGATGGAATAAAGGGCGTATTGCCAACCATAGGTCAAACCAGCCCCAACCATAATCAAGGCATTAAAGGCCAAGTTGACTGAGCCAACCTTCATCCGGAATTGATGCTTTAATTCCATTCCAATGATATCCAGTCCACCGGTACCAACACCACAGCGCAAGGCAGTTCCAACAGCCATTCCGTTAATCCCACCACCAAAGATAGCGTTAATCAAAGGGTCCGGCGTCAGCACTGTTTTTGTCGCAAACAGAGGCACAAAGGCCGCCGAAAGCAAAACCGCCATCGCCGTAAAGATGGCAAAGCGTTTCGACAAGGTAAACCAAGCCAAAAGCAAAAGTGGCATGTTCACCAGAGCAATCGCCCAGGCAACATTAATTTTTCCGCCAGTTAACGTGTCAACCAATTGAGCTAAGCCGGTAAAACCAGACGAATAGACGTGCCCAGGCAGCCAGAAGTAATTCAACGCCAGCGATAGCATAATGGCATAAAAGAATGCTCCCACGACCTGATGGAAGTAGTAGTGATCGAGATTTTTTCCTATTTTCCGTATCATTGTGTTTTGCTAGGTTAACTAAGGACGGTCCGACCAATCCTTAATCCCTAACCCTTTTGACCAACTTAAAAGCCTGGTCCTTAGCCTAACGACGCAAATCCGCCGTTCGATACATATATTTTAACAAGATTAGAAAATATTTGAAGAGTAATTTTATAAAAAACAGACAATTTTAATCAAAAAATCAGTAAAAACGGTATCAAATCAAGTCTGATACCGCTTTGTTAAGTTTTTACTTATTTTCAGCAGAAGTTGGCACTTCCAAACCAAGTTCAAGTAATTGCGCACCAGCAACCGGTGTTGGTGCTTCCGTCATTGGCTCTGTAGCCTTTGAGTTCTTCGGGAAGGCAATCACTTCACGAATATTATCTTGGCCTGCCAAGAGCATTGCCAAACGGTCCAAGCCCAGGGCAATGCCGCCCATTGGTGGGAAACCATATTCCATTCCTTCAAGCAAGAAACCAAAGGCCTCGTTGGCTGATTCCTTCGTAAACCCAAGCGCCTTGAGCATCTTTTCTTGAATATCCGTTCGGTGAATACGGATAGAACCAGAGCCCAATTCATAACCGTTCAAGACCAAGTCATAAGACTGGGCGTGGGCCTTGTGTGGGTCTTCGCCTTCATCTAAGTAATGCAAGTCTTCTTCGTTTGGCATCGTGAATGGATGGTGGGCCGCAATCCAACGGTCAAAGTCTTCTGAGTATTCAAACAATGGCCAGTCCACAATCCAGGCAAAGCGCCAAGGGTTTTCTTGGTCAACCAAGTCCAAATCAGTTGCCGTTTGGCGACGCAAGTAGTCCAATGAAGCAGCAACAACATCCGCACGACCTGCACCGAAGAGCAAAAGGTCTCCTGATTTGGCACCACTGGCTGCCAAAATGGCTTGACCAGCTTCGTCCGCAAAGAACTTAGCAATTGGGCCGTTCAAGCCGTCGTCCGTCACCTTCATCCAGGCCAAGCCCTTAGCACCGAAGCGTTCGATGTACTGGCCCAACTTGTCGATGTCCTTACGAGAATAGTGGTCTGCCCCACCAGGAACGGCAATGGCCTTGACAACCCCACCATCCTTCACGGCGTTGGCAAAGACGCCAAAATCAGAATCCTTGACCGTTTCTGACAAGTCCTTAATTTCATAGGCAATACGCAAGTCAGGCTTATCAGTACCAAAACGATTCATTGATTCCTGCCAAGTCAAACGTGTAATGTCTTCAACCTTTAAGTCGAAGTCCACAACGTCCTTCATGATTTGCTGAACCCAACGACCCACCAATTCTTGAATTTCGGCAGCAGACATGAAAGAAGTTTCCATATCCAACTGCGTAAATTCAGGTTGACGGTCACCACGCAAGTCCTCATCTCGGAAACAACGGGCAATTTGGAAGTAGCGGTCGAAGCCAGCACCCATCAAGAGTTGCTTGAAGAGCTGAGGTGACTGTGGCAAGGCATAGAATGAACCAGGATAAACTCGGGAAGGAACCAGGTAATCGCGGGCTCCTTCGGGCGTTGACTTGGCCAAGTATGGCGTTTCAATATTGATAAAGTCATTTTGGTCCATAAAATGCGTGGCAGAAGCCATGATTTTTGATCGAACGCGCAAGTTCTTTTGCATTTCTGGACGGCGCAAGTCCAAGTAACGGTACTGGAGCTTCAATTCTTCCCCAGCATTCACGCCATCTTCGATATCAAAGACCGGCGTCTTGGCCTCTGCGAGAACCTCGGCCTTGGTTACTTTAACTTCAATGCCACCAGACTTAATCTTCTTGTTTTCCTGGCCTTCTGCACGGGCAACCACTTCACCCTCAATCGCCAAAACGTATTCGTTACGGGCACTCTGAGCCACATCAAGGGCTTCCTGGTTAGCAGCGGAAAAAGTTAACTGAACAATTCCCTCACGGTCACGCAAGTCAATAAAGACCAGGTCGCCAAAGTTACGGCGCTTTTGTACCCAACCAGCCAACGTCACCGTTTGGCCGATATATTGTTCATCAACTAAACCAGCATAAGTCGTTCGTTTCATTTCTTATTCCTCCTCTGCTTCCAGTGCCTTCACAATCCCCGCCAAGTCGTCTTGAACCTTGGCCAAGTCCAAATCAGCTTGGTGGCCGGTCGCCATATCCTTGATCTGAACCTGATTTGTCTTGACTTCCTCTTCACCCAAGGTAATCACAAAGCGAGCATCACGGCGGTTGGCCGTTTTGAACTGTGCCTTCACTGACCGACCCGTAAAGTCCAAGTCAGCAGAATAACCCAAATCACGCAACGCAGTAGCCAATTCAAGCGTCTTTGCTTGCGTATCCTCGCCAATGTGCACAAGATAGAAATCAAGGCCTGCTGGCTTCATTTCTGCTTGTCCCTGAGCCTGCAACAGTGAAATCAATCGTTCCACACCCAAACCAAAACCGATTCCTGGTGTTTCTGGTCCGCCAAATTCTTCAACCAAACCAGAGTAACGGCCACCACCAGCAATAGTTGCAGCCCCCTTCAAGTTTGGATCTGTCGTCATGACCTCAAAAATCGTGTCGTTATAATAATCCAGGCCACGAACCATGGTTTGATCAATTTCATAATCAATCCCCAGGTCGTCCAAGTAACCCTTAACCGCTGCAAAATGAGCTTTTGATTCTTCTGAAAGGTAATCAAAAATGGTTGGCGCATCCGCAACAATCTTTTGATCGTTTTCATCCTTAGAATCTAAAATTCGCAAAGGATTCTTTTCCAACCGAGTCTGTGAATCCTTTGACAATTCAGCAGCGTGAGGTTGCAAGTAAGCAACCAGCGCATCCCGGTAGGCTTGACGTGAACCTTGGTCTCCCAAAGTATTCAAGGCAACCTTCAAATCCTTCAACCCTAGTGAAGCCAAGTACTTAACGACCATCGTAATCACTTCGGCATCCAAGCTTGGTTCCTTTGAGCCAAACGCTTCAACCCCGATTTGGTGGAATTGACGGAAGCGACCGGCTTGAGGCCGTTCATAACGGAACATTGGGCCCATATAAAAAATCTTGTATGGACTTTCGTGTTCTGGCCCAAAGAGCTTGTTTTCCACATAAGCGCGAACGACACCGGCCGTTCCTTCGGGACGCAAGGCCATGTGACGGTCACCCTTGTCGTTAAAGTCATACATTTCCTTGGTTACAACATCGGAAGTGTCTCCGGCCGAACGAGCATAGACGTCAAAGGCTTCAAACATCGGTGTTCTGATTTCCCCGTAACCATAACGGGCAAAAATCTTCCGTGCTTGTTGTTCAATTCGCTGCCATTCGCGCACGTTTTCTTCAAATAAGTCCGCGGTCCCCTTGGGCCGTTGAAAATTAGCTTTTCCCATCTCATCTATTCGACGCCAATGCGTCGCCTCCATTATCATCATTAAAATAGTTAAAAACGATTAGTAATAAAAAACGCCCCTAACAGCCTTGCCAAATTGGCAAAGTTGTTAAGGGCGCTTTCGAGCACGGTACCACCTTAGTTTCGTGTATTAACACGCTTTCATCCATAACGCGGATAAACGGCTGGGTTAACAGCAACCTTCCAGGTGTCTTCTAATGAAACCATTGTCTGACTTGCACCAACCGTCAGATCGCTTTTGGTCCAAGTTTCATCTTCTCCTGCTCATCGGCTAATCTATTTCTAAGTTTAGCAGTTTTTTAATAACTGTCAATACTTGAAACAAGTCGATTCACCTTATTTTTTATCGTCACGTTGACGACGGCGCTTGCCGACCACGAAAGCCAACAAACCAAGCGTTGCCAGTGGCAACAATGTTGTATCAGTGTGGTGCTTCTGCAAACGACTAGTCATTGGCAAGACAGGCGTTTGCTTTGGAGCGGGTTGTGGTTGTGGAGTTGGCGCAGGCTCAGCAACCTTGGCAACTGGCTTCTGCCGATCACTTTCAGTTTGAGCATTAGCAACCACGCCATCAATCTTTTCCTTATTTGTCTGAACAGAAGCTTTCACTTCATTTTCAGCTGCGGCTTGATCAATCGCCTTCTTACCCTGTGCGACAATTTCATCAATTTCGCGATCAGCCTGGGCAACTTCAGCCGGTGTTAGGTTTGGTAACTTAGCAATCTTATCCTTGGCCGCTTGAGCATAACCAGCTAACTGGCTATCGGCTTCACCTTTGGTATTATCCAAAATTGAGTTTTCAACATCCTTTTGGATTGTTGCCAAGCCATCGTCCAATGCCTGCTTAATCGCTTCCGTTGTCGTGGACTGATCAATTTTAGCCTTCGCAGCAGCAGCATCCTGGTCAACCTTGGCCTTATCGGCACCCTTTTGAGCGTCCACAAGAGCCGTCAAACCATCAATTGTTGCCTTGGCCTGGCCACCGGCATTATCAATCTCAGTCTTGGCCTGGGTCTTTGCTTTAGCAACCGCTTCACCGCTCGAACTTGCTGCATCGGCCCCAATCTTATCGATAGCGGTCTTTCCATTCTGTAAAGCGGTCGCAACACTATTAGCATCAGTAGCGGCATCAATTTGACCTTGACCAGCCTTCACGGCCGCATCAATCTGGGCATTTGCCTGGTTGAGTTGATCAGGAGTCAAATCAGGTAATTTAGCAATGGCAGCCT
The DNA here is from genome assembly GCF_963580165.1 of Fructobacillus evanidus. NCBI lineage: Bacteria > Bacillati > Bacillota > Bacilli > Lactobacillales > Lactobacillaceae > Fructobacillus > Fructobacillus evanidus. Next base: position 21,453 of record NZ_CAUZLM010000003.1, on the reverse strand, counting down.
TTGCTGCTTGACCGTAATTGGCAAGTGCAGCATCGGCAGCTTCCTTCGTTGACTTCAACTGAGCTTCAGCCGTATCAGTATTCAACGCATCCGTTCCGGCCTTTTGAGCGCGATTGATATCTGCTGCGTTCGTGCCCTTAGCAATCGCTGCCTTAGCATTCTGAGCATCCGTATCAATCTGGGCTTCACGAGCCGCCTTGTCTGACAATGGCGTCAAACCGTCAATGGCAGCCTTCGCCTTAGCGGCGGCATCATCGATAGCGCTGTTAGCTGTAGCCTTTTCTTTGGCAACTGTTGTCTCACTGTTCGTCTGAGCGGTTGCCTTAACGGCATCCACTGCGGATTCCCCGTTCTTCAAAGCACTTGCGACACCGTTAGCATCAGCAGCACCGTCAATATTAGCCTGACCAGCCTTTACAGCGGCATCAATATCAGCGTTTGCTTGATTGATTTGGTCCTTGGTCAAATCAGGAAGGGCAGCAATCTTATTCTTCGTATCCTGACCGTAATTGACAAGTGCAGCATCGGCAGCTTCCTTTTGTGACTTCAACTGAGCGGCAGCTGTATCGGTATTCAACGTATCCGTTCCGGCCTTTTGGGCAGTATCAATATCCGCTTTGTTCGTTGCCTTGGCAATGGCTGCTTTAGCAGTAGCTGCATCCGTATCGATTTGAGCTTCACGGGCTGCCTTATCTGACAATGGTGTTAAACCATCAATGGCGGCCTTCGCCTTAGCAGCGGCATCATCAATCACGCTGTTAGCAGCGTTCTTTTCCTTAGCAACGGTTGTATCACTATTCGTCTGAGCAGTCTCTTGAACCTTATCGACGTTCGCCTTACCATCTGCCAAAGCCTTCGTAACACCATTGACATCCGCTGCACTATCAATCTGACCTTGACCAGCCTTCACAGCGGCATCAATATCACTATCAGCCTGCTTAATCTGGTCAGGACTCAAATCAGGCATAGCAGCAATCTTATCCTTCGCTGCTTGACCATACTTAGCCAAGTCAGCATCTGCAGCTTCCTTTTGTGACTTCAACTGTGCGGCAGCCGTGTCGGTGTCCAACGTATCCGTTCCGGCCTTTTGAGCCTTCGTGATATCAGCCTGATTTGTTGCATTAGCAATGGCTGCCTTAGCATTCTGGGCATCCTTGTCAACTTGAGCTTCACGGTCTGCCTTGTCCGATAGAGGATCCAAGGCGTCAATAGCAGCCTTGGCCTTAGCGGTGGCATCGTCAATCACGCTGTTGGCAGCATTCTTTTCTTTCGTCACTGTCTGCTGACTCTGACCTTGAGCGATTAAGCTCGTGTTGTTAATATCTTTTTCACCATTGGCCAATGCCGTTTGAACATCAGCTACGCTTGGTGCCTGGTTAATATTATTTGTCCAAGTCTGAACTTTCGCATCAATATCAGCATTTGCCTGATTGATTTGGTCTTTGGTCAAATCAGGAAGGGCAGCAATCGTCTGCTTTGCCTGATTTGCATAGGCCAAAAGTCGAGCAACAGCATCACGCTGAGCATTTTCAAGCTGTGAATTCAAAACATCTTGGTTGATATTGTTAATACCAGTTTGCTTTGCCTGCGTAATGGCATCGGTATCTGTTGCATTATCGATATTTTGTGTAGCTTCCTTAGCATCCTGATCAACCTGGGTTTCCTTTGCCTGCTTTTCTTGTTCAGACAAAGGTGACAAGTTTTCAATCGTTGCCTTAGCCTTGGCAGCAGCATCCTCAATAGCGTTCTTGGCATCCTGCTTAGCACCAGAAACTACCTGGTTACTCTGACCTTGAGCTGTGATGGAAACACCATCAATTGCCTGTTCGGCAGCAGTCAAAGCTGATTTTGCACCGCCGACTGTCTGTGTAGCAGTAATTGCTTGATTACCAGCTGTTACAGCTGCTTCAATCTTCGCTTTAGCATCCGCCAAATCAGTTGCTGGCAAATCAGGCAACTTGGCGATGGCAGCTTCGGCATTATCGGCGTATGCCCGCAAGCGAGCCACCGCATCCTCTTGCGCACTCTTAACTTGAGCAGCAGCCACGTCATTATTAATAGCGTTTAAACCACTATTTTGATCAGTAGTAACCTGTTCAGTCGTCGTATCTTGCGCAATCTTTTGCTTAGCAGCCACAGTATCCTTATCAACTTGTGCTTCACGATCGGCCTTATCTGACAGTGGATTCAAAGCATCGATAGTAGCCTTGGCTTTAGCAGCAGCATCGTCAATCGCCGAGTTAGCTGCGTCCTTAGCAGTCTTAACGATTGTATCACTACTGTTTTGTGACTGAGCTTGGACAGCATCGACTGCTGCTTTACCATTCTTTAAGGCTGTCGTAACAGCATCGGCATTTGCAGCACCGTCAATATTAGCCTGACCAGCCTTCACGGCCGCATCAATCTCAGCATTTGCTTGATCAATTTGGTCCTTGGTCAAATCAGGCATCACCGCAATCTTATTCTTTGCATCCTGACCGTACTTGGCCAATTCAGCATCGGCAGCTTCCTTGGTTGACTTCAATTGAGCGTTAGCCGTGTCGGTCTTTAACGCATCCGTTCCAGCATTTTGGGCCTTCGTGATGTCCGCTTCGTTCGTTGCGCTATTAATTGCCGTCTTAGCAGCCGCAGCATCCTTATCAACTTGGGCTTCACGGTCTGCCTTATCTGACAATGGATTCAAGGTATCAATGGTAGCCTTCGCCTTAGCAGCGGCATCGTCGATTACGTTGTTAGCAGCGTTCTTTTCCTTGGTAACAGTTGTATCGCTGTTCGTCTGAGCGGTTGCCTTAATGGCATCCACCGCATCTTCACCGTTCTTCAAGGCCTTCGCAACACCATCGGCATCCGTTGCACCGTCAATGTTAACCTGACCAGCCTTCACGGCCGTATCAATATCGCTATCAGCCTGCTTAATCTGGTCAGGAGTCAAGTCAGGCATGGCCGCAATCTTGTCCTTGGCTGCTTGGCCATAGTTAGTCAATTCAGCGTCAGCAGCTTCCTTCTGTGACTTCAACTGGGCAGCAGCCGTGTCAGTATTCAACGTATCGGTTCCAGCATTTTGGGCCTTCGTGATATCGGCTTGGTTGGTTGCATTATTAATAGCTGTCTTTGCAGCAGCTGCATCCGTATCAATTTGAGCTTCACGAGCTGCCTTATCTGACAATGGGTTCATGCCATCAATAGCAGCCTTCGCCTTAGCGGCGGCATCGTCAATCACGCTGTTAGCAGCGTTCTTTTCCTTAGTAACCGTCTGTTGACTTTGACTCTGAGAAGTTAAACTAGTATCATCAATAGCCTTTTCACCATCGGCTAATGCCGTCTGAACATCAGCTATGCTTTGTGTCTGGTTAATGTTGTCCGTCCAAGTCTTAACTTTCGCATCAATATCAGCATTTGCCTGGTCAATTTGGTCTTTGGTCAAATCAGGAAGGGCAGCAATCGTCTGCTTTGCTTGATTTGCATAGGCCAAAAGTCGGGCAGCAGCATCCCGCTGAGCATTCTCAATCTGTGAATTCAAAACGTCTTGGTTGATGTTGTTGACACCAGTTTGCTTTGCCTGTGTAATTGCATCGGTATCCGTTGCGTTATCGATATTTTGTGCAGCAGTCTTGGCATCCTGATCGACCTGAGCTTCCTGCGCCTGCTTTTCTGTTTCTGACAAAGGCGACAAATTTTCAATCGTTGCCTTCGCCTTGGCTGTAGCATCCGCAATCGCGTTTTTAGCATCCTGCTTAGCATCAGAAATCACTTGGTTACTCTGACTTTGAGCTGTAGTCGAAACGCCATCGATGGCTTGTTCAGCAGCAGTCAAAGCTGATTTTACATTATCGACCGTCTGCGCAGCAGTAATTGCTTGATTACCGGCTGTAACAGCCGCTTCAATCTTGGCTTTAGCATCCGCCAAATCAGCTGCTGGCAAATCAGGTAACTTGGCGATGGCAGCCTCAGCATTATCGGCATACGCCCGTAAGCGGGCTGTTGCATCCTCTTGTGCACTCTTAACTTGAGCAGCAGTTACGTCGCTATTGATAGCATTCAAACCACTTGTTTGGTCAGCAACCACCTGTTCAGTTGTCGTATCCTGCGCAATTTTTTGCTTTGCAGCATTCGCATCCGCATCAACCTGATTTTCACGATCTGCCTTGTCTGACAATGGGCTCAAGGCATCAATTGTTGCCTTAGCCTTGGCGGCAGCGTCATCAATGGCTGAGTTAGCGGCATCTTTAGCAGTCTTAACAATTGCGTCACTGTTACTTTGCGACTTAGTCTGTACAGCATCCACCGCTGCTTCACCGTTTTGCAAAGCAGTCGCAACACCATTGGCATCTGTGGCCCCATCAATATTAGCTTGACCAGCCTTAACAGCGGCATCAATATCGCTATCAGCTTGCTTAATCTGGTCAGGTGTCAAATCAGGCATCTTAGCGATGGCATCTTTGGCATCTTGACCGTGCTGAGCCAATGTCGCATCGGCCGCTTCCTTCGTCGACTTCAACTGTGCGTTCGCCGTATCGGTATTCAACGTATCGGTTCCAGCGTTCTGAGCCTTCGTGATATCAGTTTGATTCGTTGCACTGGCAATCGCTGCCTTCGCAGCACTAGCATCAGCGTCAATTTGAGCCTCACGAGCTGCCTTATCCGACAAAGGATTCAAGGCATCGACAGTAGCCTTCGCCTTAGCAGCGGCATCGTCAATGACCTTATTAGCCGCCGCCTTTTCATTCGTAACCGTTGTCGCACTATTGGTTTTGGCTGTCGCGGTCACGGCATCCACTGCATTTTCGCCATTTTGCAAAGCAGTCGCAACACCAGCTGCATCCGCAGCACCATCAATATTAGCCTGACCAGCCTTCACAGCCGCATCAATCTGAGTGTTTGCTTGATCGATTTGGTCCTTGGTCAAATCTGGCATCTTCGCAATAGCAGCTTTAGCATCTGCGCCATGCTGAGCTAATGTTGCATCGGCAGCTTCCTTCGTTGACTTCAACTGGGCGTTGGCCGTGTCAGTATTCAGCGTATCGGTTCCAGCATTCTGGGCCTTCGTGATATCAGCTTGATTTGTTGCATTATTAATCGCCGCCTTAGCAGCCGCAGCGTCCTTATCAACTTGGGCTTCACGGTCGGCCTTATCAGACAGTGGGTTCAAGGCATCAATGGCAGCCTTGGCCTTGGCGGCAGCGGCATCAATCGCATCACTAGCCGTCTTCTGTTCGTTGGCCACAGTTGTCGCACTGGTTGTCTGAGCAGTTGTCTTCACAGCATCCACCGCAGCTTCACCATTCTTCAAAGCAGTCGTAACACCATCCGAATCCGTAGCACTGTCAATATTCGTTTGACCAGCCTTCACGTCGGCGTCAATCTCAGAATTTGCTTGTGCAATCTGATCCTTAGTCAAATCAGGCATGACCGCGATTGCACTTTCGGCATCTTGACCATACTTAGCCAATGTTGCCTTGGCAGCTTCCTTCGTCGACTGCAACTGAGCCGCAGCCGTTACCTTATTAATCGCATCCGTACCGCTATCTTGGGCAGCGGTAATGTCAGTCTGGTTCTTAGCACTGGCAATCGCCGCCTTGGCAACTTGAGCAGCAGCATCAACCTGTGATTCAGGGGTCGTCTTGTCCTCTAATGGGTTCATGCCCTCAATAGCTGCCTTGGCTGCCGTCACAGCAGCATCAATGGCGTTATCAGCCGTCAGTCGTTCACTAGCGACCTTTGCGTCACTAGTATTCTGAGCATCTTGCTGAATGTTTTGAATGTTTGTCTCGCCTGTCGCAAAAGCAGTTGCAACGCCGTTAGCATCCCCAGCAGCATCGATTTGTCCTTGAGCAGCCTTCACAGCAGCATCAATCTGACTATCAAAAGCAGTGATTTGGTCTGGGGTCAAATCAGGCATCTTACCAATGGCATCTTTGGCGGTTTGACCATCGGCCGTCAAAGTGTTCTTATCGGTTTCCTTCGTTGATTGCAACTGAGCCGCAGTGATGTCATTGTTAATCGCATCCGTACCACTCGTTTGAGCAGCCGTAATAGCCACCTTGTTCTTCGCCTGGTCAATGGCATTCTTAGCATTTTGAGCATCTTTTGCGACCTGATCTTCGCGACTTTGCTTGTCAGATAATGGCGTCATCGCATCAATCTTATCCGTTGCCTGTTGAGCAGCGGTATCGATGGCTGTCTTGGCAGCTGACCGTTCCTGGGCAACTATTGCGTCACTTTCAGCCTGAGTTGCAGCTTGAGCATTCTTAATGCCGGTTTCACCATTTGTCAAAGCTGTCGAAACGCCATCGTCATCTGTTGTGGCGTTGATTTTATTTTGACCATCGTTGAACGCTGCATCAACAGCAGCGTTAGCAGCGGCGATTTGGTCAGTACTCAAATCAGGCATGACCTTAATTGCATCCTTGGCAGCCTGAGCAGCCTGAGTCAAGGTTGCAATCGCCGCTTCCTTGTTTGACTGCAATTGTGCAGCGGTCGTCTCATTGGTAATAGCAGTCGTACCACTATTTTGTGCGGCCGTAATGGCAGTCTTGTTGCCCGCCTTGGCAATCGCGTCCTTAGCAGCTTGAGCGGCGACCGCAACATTTCCTTCAGGGGTCTTCTTATCTGCCAAAGGATTCATACCCTCAATGGCAGTGTTGGCGTTCTTAACAGCGGCATCGATTGCAGCATCGGCGGCATCCCGCTCCTGCTGAACCGTTGTGTTACTAGTATTCTGCACCCCTGCTTGCACGGCATCAACAGACTTTTCACCATTTGTTAAAGCAGTCGCAGCACTATCAGCATCAGGGGCCACATCAATCTGTCCCTGACCTGCCGAAACGGCAGCATCAATATCTTTATTGGCTTGATCAATCTGAGCCTGCGTCAAATCCGGCATCTTCGCAATGGCGTCTTTAGCTGTTTGACCATAAGCCGCCAAAGTGGCGTCTTTAGCTTCCTTGGTCGACTTCAATTGGGCATCAGTGGCATCTTGGGCAATCGTAGCGGTACCAGCATTTTGAGCCGTAGTAATATCCGTCTTATTGTTTGCCTGAGCAATCGCTTTCTTAGCACTATCGGCATCCGTATCGACCTGAGCAAGCCGCTTTGCCTTATCCGACAATGGATCCAAACTGTTGATGGTGTCCTTCGCCTGCTTAACAGCGGCATCGATGGCAGCATCGGCATCGCTTTGTTCCTGCTGAACCGCTGCGTTACTCTGACTCTGAGCCGTCGCTTGAACCTTATCAACAGCAGCCTTACCATCAGCAAGAGCCGTCGCCACACCGTTCGTATCCGTTGCAGCATTAATATTCGTTTTGCCTGCCAAAACAGCAGTATCAATGTCTTCATTGGCCTGATTGCGTTGGTCATCCGTCAAATCAGGCATGGCCTTAATCGCATCCTTCGCACTTTGACCATAGGTGTCCAAATCAGCATCTGCCTTTTCCTTAGCAGACTGTAACTGGGCAGCCGTTGTATCGTTCGTGATGGTTGCCGCACCAGCATTTTTCGCTGCCGTCACATCAGCCTTAGTCGTTGCCTTGGCAATCGCATCCTTCGCATTTTTGGCATCCGTATCAATCTGATCTTCACGTTTTTGCATATCAGATAATGGCGTCAAAGCACCAATCGTTGCCTTGGCTGCCTTAGCCGCAGCGTCGATAGCATTATCAGCATCGCTTTGTGCTTGCGTAACTGCCGCTTGGTTGTTATTTTCCGCGGTCTCTTGAATACCATCAATCATTTTCTCAGCAGCTGCCAAAGCAGGCGCAACATTAGCCTGACTGGTTGTCGCATCAATCGAGGTCTTCCCTTGACTAACGGCATTCGTAATATCAGTACTTGCCTGCTTGCGTTGGTCGTCTGTCAAATCAGGCAACGCCGTAATTTTGGCAAAAATGCTCTGACCGTAAGTGGCCAAATCGGCATCCGCTTGTTCCTGTGCTGATTTCAACTGAGCAGCTGTCACATGATTCGTAATAGCCGTTGTTCCAGCATTCTGAGCAGCGGTAAAGCCTTGGTTATTCGTTGCAGCATCAAGGGCGTCATCGGCATCCTTGACATCTTGAGCAATCTGATCCAGGCGTGTTGACTTATCACTTAATGGGCTCAAAGAGCTAATGGTCTGCCGAGCAGTTGTCGCAGCTTGATTAATAGCATCTTCTGCAGTGGCACGTTCTTGGCCCACAATCTTTTGACTATTGGCCTGAGCAGACAGACTCACTAAGTTAATGGCTGTGGCACCACTGTAAAGTGCGCTCTGCATGTCAGCCAGGTTCCTTGTATTAGTAATATTTCCTGACCAAATCGTCACCAGTGCGTCAATACCGTTATAGGCATTAGTATAGCTATCACCAGACAAATCAGGCAATGTGCCAATTGTTTTCTTCGTTTGATCCGCATAGGCCTGAAGACGCTTCTTGGCTTCCGTCTGTAAACTATCAATTTCAGCGGAAAGAATATCCTGGTTAATGGCCTGCGCACCGGTTTGCTGTGCTTGAGTAACGGCAGCCAGACTCGTGGCCACATTGATACTCGTCTTTGCATTACCAGCATCTGTTTCTAGCTGCTTTTCTTGGGTAGCTTGATCGTCTGTCGAAAGTGACAAATGATTCAACTTTTGCTGAGCAGCAGTTAAGGCAGCATCGATAGCCGCAGAGGCATCTGATTGTGCCTGCGCCAATGTTTGTTGACTTTGGTTCTGGGCGGTTGTTGTTGCCGCATCAATTGCCTGTTCGGCAGCAATCAAAGCACTTGCCATTGCTGCGTGTTCCGAAGCACCTTGAATATTGGTATCACCATTAGTGACGGCACTCTCGATAGAAGTCTTAGCGGTTGCCAAATTATCAGCGGACAAACCAGACATACCAGTAAGTGCCGTTTCAGCATTTGTCGCATAGTTTTGCAAACGGCTGATGGCATCTTCTTGGCTACTCTTCTGCTGGGCATTGGCTGCATCAGCATTCAACGTCGCAATTGCTTTTCCTTGCGCAGCCGTCACATCAGCAGTGGCACTCGTGCTTTCCAAAGCAGTTTTAGCATTAGCAATGTCCGTATCAACCTGACTCAATCGTGCTTGCTGGTCACTCAACGGGCTCAAATTATTAATGGTCGTCTTGACCGCTGCAGCGACAGCATTAACTGCCGCTTCAGCAGCTATTCGAGCAGAAACCAGGGCAGCATTACTCTGGTTAATGGCAATCACACCTGCACGGTTAACCGCAAATTCGGCCGCAACCAAAGCTCGTGTTACCCCTGCTAAATCTGTGGCCGCATTAATGTTAGGGTTCCCATTTGTCACGGCATTCGTAATGGAAGTGTTGGCTTGATCAGCCTGCGTATCCGTTAGATTAGGCAACTTCGTCAAAGAAGCCCGACCACCCTGAGCATAGGCGTTCAACTGGTTAACACTGTCTTCTTTAGCATTTTGCAAAGTAGCAGCAACCTGCTGATTGCTAATCGCAGTCAGACCAGTATTCTGATCGGCCGTTACCGTAGCAACTGTCGTGTCATTTTGAATACTATTCTTAGCGGCAGTTACCGCCGCATCAATCTTGCCCTTAAAGGTTGTCTTCTCGTCAGGCTTCAAAACTGGCAATTGGTCAATAGCAGCCTTAGCAGCTGCTGCCGCCTTATCAAGGACATCGCCAGCAACAGTTTTGGCATTCGCCACCGCATTATCGCTTTGCGACTGGGCCGTTGCCGTCACCTTGTTAATGTTACTCTCAGCCGTTTGGAAGTTGGTGTTCACATCCGTTTCATTTTGACTAGCAGTAATGGCCGTTTGACCGTTTGAAACGGCCGAATCGATATCACTATTAGCTTGGGCAATTTGGTCCTTGGTCAAATCAGGCATGGCCGCAATCTTATTTTTGGCAGTCTGACCGTCTTGGAGCAACTGAGCGTTGTCCTTTTCCTTCACGTTTTGCAAACTAGCAGCAGTTTGAATGCCAGCAATCGTGTTATTGATGGCATTTGCTTGATCACTTGCCACCGCATCTGTTGTCGTTTCGCTATTAATCTGGTTGGTAGCAGCCGTCACTGCAGCATCAACCTGATCTTGGAAGCTCTTAATTTCACTAGGCTGTAATGGTTGCAAACCACCGATGGCGGTCTTGGTAGAAGTCGCTGCCTGCGTAACCGCAGCGATGGCAGCTTCCTTGGCACTTTCTAAGGTAGCTGCATCTTGGTCAGCTTGAATTGTATTCAGGCCTGCATCCCGATTAGCATTAATGCTAGCGGTATTAGCGTCAGCTGCAATCTTCGCCTTAGCAATATTCCCATCGCTCTTAATTGTTGCAAGCCGAGCTGCTTGGTCCTTCAATGGATCCAACTTTTGCACGGCTGCTTGTGCAGTGACAACAGCCTGATCGATTGCATTATTCGCAGCATCTCTAGCTGCGCTAACGGTAGCAGTACTTTGAGCTTGTGCTGCCGCCTGAATCTTATCAATATTGTTCTTAGCAGTTTGGAAATTTGTGGCAACAGTAGTGGTATCTTGACCACCATTAATCGAAGACTTACCAGCCGAAACGGCAGCAACAATCTGGTTATCATAGCCACTAATTTGGTCATCGTTCAAATCAGGCATACCCGTCTTGTCCGCAATGGCATTCTTTGCATTTTGCGCATATTGGTCCAACTGATTGTTGTCATCTTCCTTGGTGTTTTGCAAAGAAGCAGCATCTTTGATACCGCTAATCTCAGTAGTAGTACTAGTTTGGTCGCTTAGCACCGCAGCAATTGTTTTCTCTTGATTAATCTGGGTCGTAGCATCGGACAAAGCACTGTCAACCTGGTCCTGGTACTTTGTTATTTCATCAGGCTGTAATGGCTTCAAAGCACCAATAGCAGTCTTGGCGTCTGTAGCATTTTGAGTAGCCACTGCAATTGCGGCATCCTTAGCATTCTGCAAAGAAGCTGCGTTTTTGATATTAAGAACAGTCATATTCGTAAAGGTTGTCTGATCACTTGTTACAGCATCCGTTGTCGTTTCGCTTTTAATCTGATTCGTAACGGCCTGCAAAGCAGCTTCAACTTGACCCTGGTATTTTGTTACTTCTTCAGGTTTCAGTGGCTGCAAACCACCAATAGCAGTCTCGGCATCTGTAGCAGTTTGAGTAGCCGCTGCAATGGCAGCTTCCTTGACACTCTGCAAAATTGCAGCGCTTCGATCATTACTAATCGTCTGCAAACCTGCCTCTTGGTCGTTTGAAATATCTGCAGTATTCTTGTCAGCTGCAATCTTTGTCTTAGCAGCATCCCCATCGTTCTTAATTGCCGCAAGCCGAGCTGCCTGATCACTCAATGGATTCAACTTTTGCACGTCTGCTTGTGCAGTAGCAACAGCCTGGTCAATTGCATCATCAGCATCGTTCTTAGCCTTGGCAACAATCGCATCACTTTCGGCTTGTGCAGCAGCCTTAATCTTGTCAATGTTTTCCTTAGCAGTTTGGAAGTTTGTGGCAACAGTAGCAGTATCTTGGCCACCAGTAATTGAAGACTTACCGTTCGTAACGGCAGTATTAATCTGGGTATCATAGTCACTGATTTGTTCAGGGCTCAAATCAGGCATACCCGTCTTGTCTGCAATGGCATTCTTTGCATTTTGCGCATATGAATCCACCTGCGCGTTGTCATCTTCTTTATTGTTCTGCAAAGATGCTGCGCTTGTGATATTAGGCACAGTTGTATTCGTAAAGGTTGTCTGATCACTTGTTACAGCATCCGTTGTCGTTTCGCTGTTAATCTGGTTCGTAACGGCCTTCAACGCATCATCAACCTGTCCCTGATATTCTGTTATTTCTTCAGGTTTCAGTGGCTTCAAATTACCAATGGCAGTCTTGGTATCTGCTGCAGCCTGTTTAGCTACTGCAACCGCAGCTTCCTTAGCATTTTGCAAATTAGCGGCAGCTTGAATGCCATTGATTTTACTGATAGCACTCGCTTGATCACTTGATACAGTAGCTGGCAACGTCTCGCCATTAATCTGCGTTGTTGCATTTACCACAATATCATTCACTTGATCTTGGTATTTTGTAATTTCTGCAGGGGCCAGTGGCTTCAAATTGCCAATAACAGCATTAACACTTTGAGCAGCAGCATTAACCGCTGCATTTGCTACGTTTTGAGCACTCTTTAAAGTAGCAGCAGCCTGTTCACTATCAATACTCCGTTTTGCCGTACCTAATGCATCGTCTACAGAAGAAGATGAGCTTGCGCCATCAATTGCAGCTTTTCCATTCTTCACATCTGTTGCAATGTTTGCTAAGTAACTAGACTGGTCCAAATTTGGCAAAGCTGAAACAGCATTTGTAGCATTAAGAGCGTATGCATCTAACTGGTTATCAGCGTTTTCTTGGTAATCCTTCAAAACAGCACTAGCTAAGTCCGCCTGAATAACCGCCACACCATTATTTTCAATTGTTTGAATATCGGATCCGTTAGTAGCAGCTGTCAAATTGTTACTATACGTTGTTGCATCGCTAGCAATCTTATCTTTAAAGCTTTGCTTTTCAGTTGCTGACATCGTCTTGAGTGCATCAATTGCGCTATCGGCACCCGCAACAGCATCTTGAATAACAGTCGCTGAAGCTTTTTGAGCAATTGAATTTGTGCCATTAGTGAGGGCAGTCGTTACGTCAGTTGTATGAAGTGCGCTCGCAATATTATTTTTGGCACTCGTCTGTAAACTTTCAATATTCGTCTTCGCAGCCGCTTTATCGCCTGACTGCAAATTGTTCAAGGCAGCCACCTTATTTTCGGCAGCAACCGTCGCATTATCAATGGTTGAATCAGCGGTATTTTTAGCGATTGCTACCTCTCCAGCAGCTTCTGCATTAATGACAGAAACTTCGTCGGTTGCGTTATTAATATTCGCCTCAGCTGCATCAGCAGTTTTTCGAACAGTCTCTTTAGCAGCATCCTTGTCAATCAAGTTCAATGAATCAATTTGAGCATCGGCCTGAACAACATATTGTTCAAGCGTGGCAACATAGTCAGCCCGAAACTGCTTCATAGCAGCGTCACTTTCACCTTGAGCCTTATTTTTTTCATTATTTAAGCTGTCTTCACTTGATTTTAATGCCGCTAAAATATCACTCAGCATTGTTTTGACACCAATTAAATTCTGACCATTACCAACAATTCCCTGAACTGCTGTGGCAGCATCTGCTTTCTGTTGGTTGCTCAATGCTGGCATTTGGTTAATCTGATTGAGGATATTTGTTCCATAATCATCCAATTCAGCCTTGCTTTCATCACCGTTTAATTTAGTAGTAGCAGCATCCTGCTTAGCTTGAACGTCATTTGGACTCGCCGCATTACTATTCAAGTCAGCCTTCAAAGCAGTCGCATCATCCGTAACTGTCTGCTCATACTTTGCCTTTTGATCAGGCGACAAATACTGTAAACCAGCAATTCTATCGTTCTGTGCTTTGGCACTACCATCAATGACTAAACTGGCCGCACTACGACTCATGTTTAATAAACCACTATTCAGACTGGTCGTAATGTCACTTTCTGATTTTGCAGCAGTTATAGCCGCAATTGCTTTGTTCTGACTTGCTTGCACCGCTTGGATAGCAGTAGTAATTTGATCAGATGTTAGATTAGTAACAGCATTAATCTTCTGAATAGCCGCCTGAGCAGCATTATTAATAGCATCCTTGGCAGAGGCCTTTTCACCATCCAATGACCGGTAAACGTAAGTCAAAACATTGTTACCATTGGTCATGGTATAGTTCGAACCCGCTGTGACAATCTGACCGTTTACTAAGATGTGGTCTAATGCATAATAATCGGTTGCAGGACCATTAGGAATCGTCACAACTTGACCAGTACGTCCGGTTAATGTCACCTGATCGTTAGGGGTCACTGTGTTACCATTCAAATCCTGGTAAGACTCTGTTGCTGTTTGCCAATTTCCTTGTACATAGATTTTAACAACATTGTTTGTTGTTCCAACGGTGGTCGTACTTGGTTGTCCTGAATAACCCGTCATATATGAATAACCATCAGGTACCGTTGTACTTGTATAATATGAATCCGCCCAATTAATCACGTTGCCATAATTGGCGAGCACTGGCGGCTGCGTCGTTGTACTCTTAGGTGTCAACACGTTATTAGCATTATTCACATCGACATACTGGTATGTGACTGTTTCGGGAACACCATAAACGTAGACATTGTAGGTGTAACTCGTCCCCTTAACTGGAACGACGGCAATATTTGCCTGTCCACTACTATCACCATTATCAACAGTTGTATCGGGGCTACCTTTACTTTGAGCATCATTCTTCGCACTAGCAGGAATCTGATTACCCAATGCCCAGATATAGTTCGATGGCATATTCTTGTTAATAATATCGTTATTGGTTAACGCGATATACTGACCAATGTAAGCATCTGAAGGTAAGGTGACCAATACTGGACTACCAACATTGTTGCCATACTGGTCCTTGTACTGGACGTAAACCTGACCAACACCAATTGACTGGGTTTGCATTTCACGGATGTTACCATTTGATAAATCAGATGGGTTCGTGACAGTCGTGCCATCGGCTCGCGTCAGTGTTGTGGTTCCGTTAGATCCAACACCATATGAGCCAGTTAAGGTGTACTTTACAAAGGATTCTTGACCATTACCGTTCGGCTTGTTGGAAGCCGTGTCGCTACCAGTCCAAACTTGCATGGTCCCATTCGTGATTATAGTTGGGCCACCACCATAAAAGAAATTCGTTGTTGGAGAACCTGGCGTTCCATCCGGATTTAATCGAGCAAAGTGAATCGATTTTGGCGAAATAAAGGTAGCAGTTGACGATCCTTCAAGCCAAAAAATCGCATCTGAAGCATGGTTCGTTTGAATATTAATTTGAGTCCCTGCGTTGAAGACAATCGACTGGCTTCCGTTCAAGTGCATCAATGTTATGGATCCCGTCGCATCCGTTGATGGAATATTCAAATTAAAGTTTTTACCAAAGATAAATTGTCCATTAGAAGCACCAGCGGTGCTTGAAAAAAAACCACGAAAGCCATTTTGGGTCCAGGAAACATTGTCCCCGGCCTTAATGCCACTCAGGTAGCTACCTTCATAAATCAAACAAACATTATTCCCAACATAATTGTTGTAATGCTCCATGTCGAGAGTCGCTCCATCACCAATGGTAAAGGAGTTACCATAACCAGTGTTGCCGGCTGGCGCATTATTTAGAAGCCAAAATGCAGAATTTCCGAAATCATTTTGAGGTCGTTGCTGAATCAACTTGGAATTATTAGCAAACTGAATATTGCTGGCTCCACGAGCAATTTCATTCGTGTTTTTAAGAACGTTAGTGCCAGAAAAAACAAGGGCAGAATTAACACCAGTATAAATAAACTTAGCCGGATCATTCCCAGTTAATTTACTAGCACTAAGGGATACATTATTCACGTTAATCGTTAAATGCGAGCCATCATCAGTGTACAAAAATGATTCATTAATACCGTTATTTGTTTTACTATCACTATAGCCATTTTCAAGATTAATATTCGTCAGCGTTAAAGTTGCATTCTGACTACCATTACCAAGGGTTCCCATATAAAGCTGGTCGCCACCCAAATCTAATGTATGACCGTTACCATTGATAATGACACTACCGGTCGAACTAGGACGATTCTGCTGACTACTGCCATCCTTAGTAATATCACTAGTCAAGTTAATATAATCAACCTTTGAATCATTCCAAGCCTGCATAAACTGTGAATACGTCGATACATCAACAGGGTTCTTCTTATAATTATTTGGATTTTGTACCTGGTCAGGAACATTAACAGTTACTGAAGTAGTTGATAATGTAGTTGGAACCGTTGTGTTCACTACACCCGAACGATCCGTATTTGAATCAGATGGTAGCGTGGCCGAATTATTTTGGTTAGAATTCGTTTGTGCGTCATCACCCACACGGAATGATAATCCTTCCTGACTGGCCGAAGTAGATTGTGATGCGACCATTGACGTACCCTGACTAGCTGAAGTTGACAGACTGGCGCTACTTGATTGACTAGTACTTTGGTTACCCGCAGCCGACTGGCTAACACTAATTGATTGACTAGTACTTTGGCTAACTGAAGTTGACTGACTGGCACTAATCGACTGACTGGTACCTTGGCTAGCTGAAGTTGATTGGCTAGCACTGACTGACTGACTGGTACTTTGACTAGCCAAAGTCGACTGACCCGCTGTCTGACTCGTGGTATTATTAATCGTCGACTGACTCGTTGTTGTCGTCGAGTCAGCGTGCGCACTCTGCCCTTCAACTGATGTCAACAGACCAAAACTAGCAACTGCAATTGATGCAAAAAGCCAGTATTTGCCGGCTTTATACATCTTGTAGTGCTCCTTTGTATTAACGTTTATCTTATGATTTGTTAACATAGTTACCATCTACCTTCCCCTTTTATTTCAAAACAACATATTTAAGAAATAAATGTAACTTTCATCACCTAATGTTAACTCTTTTAGAATGAAATGTAAACAATTGAGAATTGTTCTTTTTAATGGATAGATAGATTTACTACTTTAAAGCCTATTTAAAGCCTTTTCAAGCATAAAATAGTCCAAAATAAGCATGAACGATTCCAAACATCTTTATGTAACATTTCACCGTTATTTAACACAGAAAAACTAATTTCTACTTATTTAAAAAGGAAAATCAGAACCGCCATGACAACTATTTTCAAAAAACTAACCAACGACTACTTCCTTATTCTCACGACAGTTATCGTCTGCCTCCTGGCAATCAGTCACCAACTTTCTTGGCAGAGCCTCAATTTTCCGACCCTCTTCAGTCTGGCTGCTTTACTCGTCCTGGTCAGTACCTGGTCACAGTTAGGACTCTTAGACTATTTTGCCCAGGCAATCTTAGCGCGTGCCAAAACCAACCGGCAAGCCGTCCTCTTTCTTCTATTAATTGCCTTCTTTGGCTCCATGTTTGTCACCAACGATGTCACGATTTTGACGCTCATCCCCCTCTTCTTTGTGATTGTGCGCCAGATTGACCTCCCAATTGCTCGCACCGTCACCTTCATCACGATTTACGCCAACCTTGGCTCAGCTGCATCCCCCTTTGGTAATCCACAAAACCTTTACCTTCTTTCCTATTACCACTGGTCACTCAACCACTTCCTACCGACGGCTGCCCTCCTGCTAACTGGCCTGATTACTTTGCCACTGGGATTGATTGGCTTAAATCAGGAACCCTTACCCCAGCAAGATCAACCGACCCTGCCAATCAAAAAAGGGACCCTGACCTGGTTGGTCCTTGGTACCCTAGCCGTCTTATCCAGCCTGTTAGGTCTGATTCCCGCTTTTTTCGGTTTAATCATAGCCCTGATTTTAGCCATTACCATTGACCGCCAATCACTGACAACAGTTGATTACGGTGTCGTGTGGCTGATTGCCAACTTCTTTCTGATTGTCGGTGCCCTCATCCGATTACCACAGCTCGCCACATTCTTAAAATGGGCTGGCCAATCATTTTGGCAAACATTCATCACGGGTGCCCTCGTCAGCCAAGGCCTCTCCAACGTCCCAACAGTAGCCCTACTTGCGCCGTTTACTTCCTATAAAGTGGCACTCTTTTTGGGCGTTTCAGTCGGTGGGTTTGGGACGTTAGTAGCCTCATTAGCAAATTTATTGGCCTACCGCCAAGTTCGCCATCTTCTCACACGCCAGGATGCCCGCCGCTTCTTCATCGTCTTCACCGGCTGGAACCTACTCTTCTTGCTTGGCAGCATCGCCCTCGTTTGGCCTTTTAGGCAATTTTAAAAAGGCTAGGAACACATTCCTAGCCTTTTGTTATGACACTATTAATAAATCAGTCCTTGGTCAAGCAAAAAAATACCTGAACCTGCAAATCTGGTACACTCGGGTCAAAACCACAAGCAACTGAATCATCTGGCTCCGCAACTCCGATACGCTCATCCCTTAGTCGCAAGCAGCTGCGCCACTCGTTTCTGCAAGTCCGGCACAATTTCTTCCTCAAACCAGGGATTCTTTTTCAGCCAGATGTTATTTCGGGGTGACGGATGAACGATTGGTAAATACTTGGGCCAGAAACGATCAAAGTCCTTGACCGTTGCCGTTAAGGTTGCTGATTTTGGCAAATCTAAGTAATACTTTTGAGCATACGAACCAACCAAAATCGTTAGCTGAATATCAGGCATCGCCGCCAGCAGGCGTGGGTGCCACTTATCGGCAATCCCCTTTCGCGGTGGCTTATCGCCCGATTTCGCCTTGCCTGGATAATAGAAATCCATCGGAATCACAGCAATTTGCCCTGACTCATAAAAGGTTTGCTTAGACACACCGAGCCAATCCCGCAACCGGTCACCAGAGGCATCGTTCCACATGATGCCGGTTTCCTGGACCTTCAACCCCGGTGCCTGGCCAATAATCAAAATCTTGGCGTTAGCCGGCGCACTGTAAATTGGGTCCCAGCCCTCCTTAGTATAGGCCGCATTAGCGGGATCTGCCTTAATCTCATCAAAAATCGTCATCGCCTAACCTCCTCCAAATCAGTTTTGTGGGTCATCGGCTTGTTGGGCCGCTGCTACCGCACTTTCCTTAAAGTAAATGCGGTTAGCCGTCCCATAATAAACATCAGCCAACTCATCCTCAGTGAACAGACCACTCTCTTCCAACCAGCCCGCTAAATGTTCATATGAATTAAAGGTGGCAGACCATGGTGAGTCAGTTCCCCAGATCAGGCGCTTGCTGCCCAATACTTCTTTGGCCAGTGCCACCGCCCGCCGACTTTTTTCAAATGGCAGCGCCGTTTCACCCAAAATATCCTGAATCGCTGACAAATCAGTCACAATATTGGGATGCAGTGCAAAGAGTCGCAACGTATTTTCCAAAAAATTCAAATGCTGATCATCTGGAAACGATAGGTGGCAAACCACAAAGTCCAGCTGGGAGTAGCGAGCTGCCAAGATTGCAATCGCCTCTGGTTGGTGACTAATTTGTTCGGCACTGCCGTAATCGACCGTCACCGTAAAGCCAGGATAATCGGCTAAGTAATGGAAAATTTGACCCATTCTCGTATCTGTATCCAAGCGAAACGGCGTTATTTGGTGGTAGCCGTGAAGGCCACCACCCTGGCTGATTTCTAATTTGATGGCCCGAAAACCAAGGTCCTCAACATGACGGCGAACAATGGCCAGGGCATTTTCGGCAAAGGGGTCCACCGCAAAGGCGCCAATAAAGCGGTCCGAGTAACGCTGCACCGCCTGGTACGTATAATAATTTTGGTAGCCGTTCAAACTTCCCTGCAGCAAAACCGCTTTTTCAATGCTATGAGCGTTCATAACCGCCAAAAAAGATTCCGCAGTCAAATTAGTGTCACCCCAGCCATCAGGAATCAGCTTAATCTTGGTGCCATCGTCCCAGATAGCCTCACCGTCTCCCAAAGCGTTTAAGCGTCCCTTCCCATTTAACCCGGCAATTTCTTGGATCAAATGCACATGTCCGTCTATTTTCTTCATTGGCGGTTGTTCCTTTCCTTCAAGTACTTTAAACCCAGTATAACGCAATTTACCAGTAAACAAATAAGAGCAAACGGAAAAACCGTTTGCTCTTATTTTTATCTGATTTATTTTCAAAAGGAGCCTTTATGCTCGCCAATCCAAACGATAGTTTCGATCACCAACTAGGGCCAATTTACTTTCACGTTGCAAAAGCGCATTCGTTGCCTTGGTCTCCTTGGTTTGGAAATTTGCTTGTAACTCAAAGAGGAAACCAATGCAGCCGGGCAAGAACGTCAGCAAAATCCATGGACTATCGGAAAAGTGCCAGCAAACAACAATCGTGATTACTGAAAAGATGATTGACCGGTAGTGTGCGTGCAAGGCATAAGCCCAGGTAATCTTGCCATGGGTCTTTGGCGTTACCACAAACTTGGCTGGACGCTTTAGCATCGAGAAGAATGTTGTCGCTACTAAGACAAAGTAGTACGAACCATAAACAATAGCTGACTGCATTTCATATAAGAAGACACTCCAAACTTTGACACCATTAGCAAGCTGGAAGACCGTATCGACAATCGCCTGGCTAGCGTAGCAAATCATCGCTGGAATCAAGAAATCGAACTGGCTAATCATTGGCAAATGAAGCACTGGGAAAACCACCCCAGTCAAAATCAGGCTCAGATATTGAAATGAACCAATTGGTGCTGATAATGTAAACGCTAAAATGTCTAATTTTTGATAAAAGCTCAAGGCCTTACTGTGGAATAAGCGCTTGTGGTAAACCCGCAAAAATTCAAGGTTGGCACCACAGAACTTCTGCGCCCGGACAACCAAAGCAGTCAGAGTCACTGGGAAGGCTTCGTTCCCATAAATTTGTGAGGCAAACTTGATGTTCCATCCACGTGACAGTGCTTCCACCGAGGTACAAAGGTCCTCGGCCACCATATGTGGAATGGAGCCGATGCTTTCAAAGCAGGCTTTAGAAATCATCACGCCATGCCCCAACTCGAAACAAAGGGTTCCACCCTTACGAACAACCTGGACTTCACTGGCATTGCGCTTCATCGTGTCGGGTTGTTGGTACCAGCCACTTTCAGCACTACGGATAACGTTTTGCACCGGCCAAAAAATATTTCCAGACCGGGAGAAGGTCTTCATAAAGGCATTATGGTTCTGACCACTGACGTGGTTACACTGCAAAATTCCGATATCACTATAATAAAACATTTTCAAACACTTCTCGACGAAGTGTTCTTCCAATAGTTCATCACTATCAAGAATGACGAAGTAATCGTAAGTCCCCTTACCGACCCCATTCAAATAGTTATTCAGGTTCCCAGCCTTGGCATGTTTATTATTGGAGTCGCGGACTAATTTAACCCCTGGGTGATTTTTAACAAATTGATCCACCATCATAATGTATTCTGGGTCATTGGAATTATCGAGAATCACCGTTTCGGTATTTTCATAATTCTGCTCCATACACTGCTGCAACGCGTATGGGATAAAATCATTGTAGGTGGTGTAAAGTAACTGAACTTTTGGCCGCCAATCATCTGGGAGCGGCATCTTCAAAATCCGTTGCTCGGCTTGCGCCTCACGGTCTCGAATATGGCGGTAACGGAAGGCGAAGACAAGGTTCCCAATTCCGTAAAAGAAAAACAGTCCGACAAAGATTTGATTCACTAGAACAAGTAAGATATCCCAGCGTATTTTACTTTCCCAAATTGGATGGTAGGAGTCTTTAAAGACATACCATTCATAAAAAATCATTAAGATTACCCAAGTAATCAAAATTATAGGATACACCGTTGGTTTCGTTCGAAAAATCAGCGAATGTCGATTAGTATGGCAGATTCTATAATTAATTCGAACGATAATTGAAAAACAAAAAACCCAAAGAATTCTTTACAATGGTAGTTGCTAGACAAACCATGAGGAGAAATTCTTTGAGCTATT